>JBBQWJ010000209.1:0-5821 GCA_038210685.1 Chitinophagales bacterium
GGAACTTCTTTAGTGGCTTCAAACTTATCATAAGCGGCCTTCAGTTGCAATTCGAATTGAGCGAGAGAATGATTGTTGGTGGTATAATTGTCAAAAAATTCTAACGACTTTTTCTTGTTGTACCTCACAGGAAAAATATGGACCGGAATAAAATCTTGCCCGTTGGCTTTAGCTGAACTTGCAATGATGTATATCTCTTCAATGTCACTGTCTGTAACAGGTATGCACCCTACAGATACACAACTGCCGTGAATGTAAATTCCATTTCCCGGACGCAGGGAATCACTCAGAATTTTATCTGAAGCATTGGGATAGTTGAGTCCCAGCGCAAGATGATACGCACTGTGCGGATTAAATTCTGTGACATAATAAAAACCTTCCGGAACCTGAAAATCACCCTGCATTCTTTTTGGCCCCATGGCACCGCTTAGCAGGCAAACTTTGTAGGTTTTGAACAATCTATATTTTTCCTTTTCCCCGTTCTTTACCCAAACCTCAAGTTGCCCATCGTATTTAAAACTTCGGATATACATGTATTTTACAGGCCATCCAAGGCCTTTTGCCTCAAATTCTTTTTTCAATGAATCTTCCCTAACCCCTAGTGGCCCGGGCATTTTAAAAGAAACACCAGGAGATGCTAAGTAAGAATTCTGCGCAAAAGTGAATTTGCCCACAATTGAAAAAAATAAAAAAAATAAAAAATAAGTGAATTTCCGGATGTTCATTTTTAAAACAGTTGTTCTTACTTAATAACGCAAAAATAATTTTTTTATTCAAAAAATTAAATCAGCAGTTTCATCTTAACGAAGAATTATTAATAAAAATCAACCGAATCAATAGTCCTAATAGGATAAAATGAAGAATTATAAATTCCCTCTTTCATCCTGGTCTCTTTCCAACGCTTCAAACAACGCTTTAAAATTTCCTTTACCAAAACTCTTTGCACCTTTGCGTTGAATGATCTCAAAAAATAAGGTAGGCCTGTCTTCCACTGGTTTTGAAAATATCTGTAGCAGGTATCCTTCGTCGTCTCTATCTATCAGAATTCCTAATTCACTTAGTGGTTTCAGGTCTTCATCAATATGGCCTACGCGATCTAAAACAGTGGCATAATAACTGGCTGGAATTTTTATAAATTCAATCCCCCTGTTTTTTAATTCAGTTACTGTTTCAATTATGTTATTGGTAGCGAGCGCCACATGCTGAACGCCTTCGCCATTATAAAATTCAAGATATTCCTCAACCTGGCTTTTCTTTTTTCCTTCTGCCGGTTCATTGATCGGGAATTTTACATAACCGTTTCCGTTGCTCATCACTTTACTCATCAGTGCAGAATATTCGGTCGAAATATCTTTATCATCAAAGCTCAGAATGTTTTTAAACCCCATCACCTCTTCATAAAATTTTACCCACGGATTCATCTGGTTCCACCCCACATTTCCAACACAATGGTCAACATACAAGAGGCCGGTATCAGTAGGATTATAAACACTTTCCCACTTTCTGTACCCCGGCATAAAGGGGCCTGAATAATTTTTTCTTTCAATAAACAAGTGTACTGTCTCACCATAAGTATCAATTCCACTCATCACCACTTCACCCGTCTCATCTTTTAACGTTGTCGGTTCCATAAAACTTTTACCGCCCCTTTTGGTCGTTTCTTCCCACGCGCCTGTAGCATCCTGCACTTTCAAAGCAAGAATTTTTACTCCGTCACCATGTTTGGCAATATGATCAGCAATCTCGTTATTTCTTTTCAGTGGAGTGGTAAGCACAAACGTTAGTTTATTTTGCCTTATTACATAACTCGCCCTGTCTTTTACTCCCGTTTCAGGTCCTGCATATGCCAATGATTGGAAGCCAAAGGCTGCTTTGTAAAAATGTGCAGCCTGCTTTGCGTTCCCTACGTAAAATTCTACATAATCAGTTCCCTGCAGAGGCAGAAAATCGGTTTGCGTAGAAGTATCTTTAGAGGGAGAAAGTGTTTCTGAAGCCATAAATAAGATTTATCTCAAAGTTACATAAATTGAAGAGAACGGGCTAAACCCCCAAGGGAAGAAATCACCACAAAGACACAAAGGCTCTAAGATTCACAACGGATAACGTTTTAATGAATCTTAAAGCCTTTCTTCTTTACACTGTAGTGTTCAAAATTTTTTTCTTCTTCGTGCCTTAGTGTCTTTGCGGCAAATACCCTTTACGAAATTTCCACCAACTCAATATCAAAAATCAATTCCTTTCCTGCAAGTTCATGGTTGGCATCCAACACTACCACTTCGTCTTTTACTTCAGTAACTACCACCGGAATCGGCTGCCCGGCCTGGTTTTGCAATTGCAGTTTCAGTCCCGGTTCTAATTTTATTTCTTTGGGTATATTTGACTTTGGAAATTCAATAATGGCCTCGGCATTCTTTTCACCATAAGCATTTTCAGGAGCGATAGTAATGGTCTTTTTCTCACCAGGTTCCATTCCCGGAATCGCCTCATCAAAACCCTTGATCATTTGTCCTGCACCAACTGTAAAAGCAAGTGGCTCCCTGCCTTCGCTTGAATCAAACGGCTCTCCGCTTTTTAATTTGCCCTTGTAATGGACTTTTACATTGTCGCCTTTTTTTGCTTTGCTCATAATTTTGTATTTTATTTTTTTAATAATGGAAACGCTATTATGAAAAGTGTTTCATGTATGGTAAAGTTGGCAATAATATTTTATTTACCCGCATTAAATCCTGAAAAGATTAATTTTTATAATAATTTTATCGCTATTCAACCACTATTTTACACATATTTTTACTTTTTTTACCTTCTTTAATTCAATTTACAAAATGATAAAACAAAAATCCTCCTTATTTGTTGGTTTACTGTTTTTCTCTTTATGTGCCTTTTCTCAAAAGAAAATAATACCTGGCGCTGAAAGGCTGGATACTTATCTTTCCCTTCTCAAAGGCAAAAATGTAGCTGTCTTTGCCAATCCGACCTCCAAGGTGGGAAACACTTACTTAGTGGATACATTAGTGAAGAGAGGTATTAAAGTGGTACGCATTTTTGGCCCCGAACATGGCTTTCGCGGAAAGGCTGACGCCGGAGAAAAAGTGGGAAATTCTATTGATAAAGAAACCGGCATAGAAGTGGTAAGCCTTTATGGAAAACACAGCAAGCCCACCGCCGAAGACCTGGAAGGCGTGGATGTAATGGTGTACGACATACAGGATGTGGGCGTTAGGTTTTATACTTATATATCATCTTTTCAATTGTATATGGAAGCCGCACTGGAAAATTCAATTCCGTTATTGATCCTTGATAGGCCCAACCCAAACGGCTTTTATGTTGACGGGCCGGTTTTGCAGGAAAAATATAAAAGTTTTGTAGGAATGCAGCCCATACCAATTGTATACGGACTCACTATAGGCGAATATGCGCGGATGCTGGGAGGTGAGAAATGGTTAAGTGAAAAAGCGAATGAAAAATATGCGTATTATTTGCATGAAGCCAAAAATTCGGTTGATACGCCCTTTCACTTTTTGGTGATCAAATGTTTGAATTATGATCATACCAGCAAATATATTTTGCCTGTAAAACCATCACCAAATTTGCCCGACATTCAATCAGTTTATTTATATCCTTCCACCTGTTTTTTTGAGGGAACTACTTTAAGTGAAGGACGAGGCACAAAAACTCCTTTCCAGGTTTTTGGCGCGCCTACACTACCTGAAAATTTGTATGCATTTACGCCTCATCCTACTGAAGGAGCCAAAAGCAGCAAGCATTACGGAGAGGTTTGTTATGGCTGGAATTTAGCCGGCTCGCCGGCAGAAGTTTTGCGGACAGTAAACAAACAAATTCAGTTGAAATATATTTTAGAAGCTTACCGGTTGTTTCCTGATAAAAAAGATTTTTTTATTGTGCCCAAATCAGGAAATATGGAAAACTCATCTCTTGATCGCCTTGCCGGCAATAATGAATTATGGCAACAAATAAAAAATGGTAATTCAGAAAAAGAAATAAGGAAAAGCTGGGAGCCTGCACTTAGCAATTATAAAAAGATCAGGAAGAAATATTTATTGTATAAGGATTTTAAATAGATTGCTGAATGGAAGAAAATGTAAGATGGAAAGAAAGATTTCAAAGTTATGGCAAAGCACTTTTGCAACTTGAAACCGCGTTACTGCAAAAACACTTTTCAGTCTTGGAAAAAGATAGGGTGCTCAAACGTTTTTAGTTCACTTTCGAATTAGCATGGAAAACTTTGCAGGACAAGTTATATGACATGGGATATATTGACATTAAAGGACCCAAACCTGTGATCAAACAGGCATTCCATGATGGTATTATTATAGAAGGTCAGGCCTGGATAGATATGTTAAAAATTAAACTCTGTGTAAAAAGATGGATACACTTCGGATCGTTTTTATGGGAACACCAGAATTTGCAGTTCCTTCATTAGACAAACTTTACCAGGCAGGTTATGAAATAGTTGGAGTAATAACTGCGCCTGATAAACTTGCAGGAAGGGGAATGAAATTGACTGAAAGCGCAATAAAAAAATATGCCCTTGAGAAAAACTTAAATATACTTCAACCGGAAAAATTAAAAGACCCGGCCTTTCTTGAAGAATTAAAAGGCTTGAAAGCAGATGTTCAGGTAGTGGTGGCTTTTAGAATGTTGCCGGAAGTAGTTTGGAACATGCCACCATTAGGAACGATCAATCTTCATGGTTCCTTACTGCCACATTATCGCGGAGCGGCGCCCATTAATTGGGCAATTATCAATGGGGAAAAAGAAACCGGTGTAACTACATTTAAACTGAAGCATGAAATAGATACCGGCGATATTTTATTGCAGCAAAAAATTGAAATATCAGATGATGAAACTGCCGGCAGTCTGCACGATAAAATGATGCATATCGGTGGAGACTTACTTTTAAAAACCATTAATGAACTGCAAAAAAGAACGCTTAAAGAAGTTCCACAAAATTCACCATTCACCATTCACCATTCACCACTACAATCTGCTCCAAAAATATTTTCAGAAACCTGTGAAATAGGCTGGGATAAAAAAACAGGAGAGATTTACAATTTTATTCGGGGGTTGTCACCCTACCCTGCTGCATACACTTATTTGCAAGGAAAAAAATTAAAGATCTTTTCAGCAAAAAAGGAATTGAGTAAAGTTGAAGTGAATTCAGGCGATTTTTTAACCGACCACAAATCTTATTTAAAGTTTGCGGCAAAAGATGGATTTATTTCTGTAAAAGAAATACAACTGGAGGGGAAAAAAAGAATGGAAATCGAGGATTTCTTGAGAGGATGGAGGGAATAAGGAGAAGAGAGATAGCGGATTCTGCATTCAGGATAAAAGGAAAGACAGTTCTGAAAGTGAAAAAAAAATCTGGTAAATCCAGCATCCAGTATCAAGCATCCAGCATCAAGTATCAAGTATCCAGCATCCAGTATCCAGTATCCACCATCCAGTATCCAGCATCTAGTATCCAGTATCAAGCATCCAGCATCATGAAAATTCATTATGCCTTACCTCAACAGCCTGAAGAAAATTATTAATCTTCTTACCCAGCAATTCTATTTTTTGATGGAGTAGTTTATAAAGATGCTCATCTTTGATTGAACCTGTTTCAAAGTATCCACCCTCACCTCACATTTGTCGGGCAATCCCATTCAGAATTCTTACCTCCGCCATTACCAAGCCTGAAGGATAAAGTTAGCCCGGTAAAATAATACCAGTCTTTGTATTTTGGATTTCCCCTTTGCCCACCTGCAGGGTAAGTAGTTGAACCGGTTTTCAGTTCACCAGCCCGGTAAGAAAGTTC
>JBBQWJ010000210.1:0-5820 GCA_038210685.1 Chitinophagales bacterium
TCATTGGTAACTAATATTACGGGCCTTTCTTTTTTTCTATTTATCATTTACTTCTTTCAGTTTCTTTTTATTCACCATTCACCATTCACCATTCACCATTCACCATTCACCATCACCTCTAAAACCACCTAAACCAAGGACGGCTCACCGCTTCTCTAAACGGCCACGGGATAGCAATTAGTATCAACAGCAACGCAATTCCAAAAAATATTAATGTCTTTTTAAATTTGCCACTTGAATTAAAAGCTTTTTTTACAGCAACTCTTCCTACATGCACCAAAATCCAGGCAACAATCATCATGAAAGTATGTTCTACTGTAAAAAAACGAACCATCGGCTCTTTCATACTTTCGCCCATATTGCTTAATCCGGTGTACCATCCGTTCATAAAATATAGCGCCAGGCCGAGGAGCAATTGTATATCCATACAGATCATGAAAAATAAATTGGCTTTTCCATCGGCGGCAGAATAAATCCTGCTGTATGCCAGTCCGCTGATAGCGCTAAGCAATGTCCAGAATCCAAAAATTAAAATAAGCCAGCGAAATAAATTGTGTAAAACAAGCAGAGTTTGCATAATATAATATTTTGGCAAAAATAAGGATAAGTAAACAGTGAACGAATCTTCTTTACAGATTTCTATTTAACATCGAACTAGCTGCCATGCATACACGCAGATCAAAAAAAGAGGCCGGGCTTTACCAATTGCGGATATTCTTTTTGAAAATGTTTTATTTCAGGGATGGAAACATTTTGCACATAACCACTGTTGGGATTCTTTGTTATATAATCCTGGTGATAGCTTTCCGCTGGCCAGAATTTTGTCAAAGGCATTACATGTACCGCGATAGGCGCTTTATATTTTCGGGATGCATTTAATTGTTTAATGTAATTATCTATTTGATCTTTTTCAGAATTGTTGGTATAAAAGGCAATGGAACGATATTGGCTTCCGAAATCCGGCGCCTGCCCGTTGGTTGCGGTGGGATCCTGCCCTGCAAAATATACTTTTAATAAAGTGCTGTAAGTAACAACCGAAGGATCATAATATACCATCACAGTTTCTGCATGACCTGTATTTCCGGTTTCTAACATTTGGTAATTGGGATCTTTAACTGTACCGCCGGCATAGCCCGACACAGCTTCCTTTACACCCTTTATGCTTTCAAACAAAGCTTCTTCATGCCAGAAGCATCCGGCAGCAAAAGTAGCTTTGCTGTATTTTGAAAGGTCTTCTTTTGATTTGTTGGTTGTAGTTTTCCGGGCTGATTGTTGTCCGCATGAAACAAAACCAGTTGTCATGGCGGCGATAAAAAATAAAGTGAATAGAGATTTCATATCTTCCTGTTTACCAAATGTACGGAATCTCTATGCGTAGGGTTGTTAAAAGAAATTGTAAAAAAAGTAAATTTGTTGGCCAAAAAGCAGCATTAATTGTTAGGGTTTTCTTAAACCGGGATTCGGAGCAAACCTTTACAATGCGAAATCACACTACAATTTAAACAACTTACCTTTTTACTTTAACCTTAAGTTGAGTATAATTGTAACGTTTGTAACATTTAGTCAGGTGTTTTTATATTAATTTGCAATATAAATTAATCAATACCCGTTTAAAAACAAACTATGAAGAGAATTATTACGATATCATTTTTGCTTTTATTTTCAAACATTCTTTTTGCGCAAATTCAAAATCCCGTTGAATGGACAGCAACTTCAAAAAAAATCGCTGACAAAACTTACGAAGTACATATAACTGCCACCATTGATCATGGCTGGCATATTTATTCGCAAACAACACCTGATGGAGGCCCCATTGCGACAAGTTTTACTTTTACAAAAAATCCATTGATTATGGTAGAAGGCAAGGCAAAAGAAGTGGGAAAACTGGAGAAGCATCACGAACCACTTTTTGGTGTAGATGTAAAACAATTTTCCAATACAGTTGATTTCGTTCAGTTGGTAAAATTAAAAGCGCCTGTAAAAACATCAATGAATGTGGCAGTAGAATTTATGGTGTGCAACGATAAACAATGTTTGCCTCCAACTACGAAGAAATTATCAGTAGCACTCTAATAAAAGAGCTTACATAAAAAAGTTTTTAATGAACAGGTTTTTTACCAGCCTCTCGGCTTTATTATTTTGCCTTTTTTTTTCTGCCAATACTATCGCCCAGGATTCTTCTGCAGTAAAATTTAATTATAGTTACCAGCGGATAAACGACAGTGAAGTTGTGTTTAACATAGCTGCCAAAATAGATCCGGGCATCAAACTATTCGCGTTGCAGCATTCACCCAATGATGTGTTGTATTCTTCTGTCAGCTTCGATCCTTCTCAAAAAAAATTATTACAGGATTCTCTTTTTCATAAAAGCGATGTACAAAAAGCAATGGATCCTTCATTGAACAGCGAAGTTCTTTATTATACTGATTCGGTTGTTTGGGAGCAAAAAGTAGCGGCTTCTTTATCAGATAGTTTTTTGTTGAAAGGAACCGTTAGTTATATGTACCAGAAGGGCGCGGATTACCTGCCGGGAGAAAGTAAATTCAAGACGTTCATTTTACCGCAAACTAAAAGCACTTCTTCATCAGGTGCGCAGCTGAATCCGGCGCCTGCTGGTGGTTCTGTGGCAACACGCTCACTCACCTGGATATTTTTCACTGCGTTTGCAGGAGGCTTGTTGGCGTTGATTACTCCTTGCGTGTATTCAATGATACCTGTTACGGTTAGCTTCTTTACCAAAAGAAGCAGAAACAAAGCTGAAGGAATAAAAAATGCTTTTCTTTATTCTTCTTCGATTGTTTTTATTTTCACTTTATTGGGATTTTTAATCACCGTTATTTTTGGGCCGACAGCTTTAAATAACCTGGCCACGAATTGGATCGCGAATCTTATTTTCTTTACCCTATTCCTATTATTTGGTATTTCTTTTCTCGGTGCTTTTGAAATTGCTTTACCCAGTTCGTGGGGCAATAGAGCCGACAGCAAAGCCAGTACGGGAAGTTTTATGGGTATCTTTTTTATGGCGCTTACTTTAGTGGTCGTTTCATTTTCATGTACTGGCCCTATCATTGGTAATCTATTGGTAATTGCTGCAAGAGGAAGTTATTGGGGGCCGCTTATCGGCATGTTTGGTTTTTCGTTAGCACTTGCTTTGCCGTTCGCCTTGTTTGCTTTTTTTCCTGGAAAATTAAATGTATTGGGGAAAGCAGGCGGCTGGCTGAATGCGGTAAAAGTTACACTTGGTTTTCTCGAACTGGCACTTGCTTTAAAATTTTTATCCAACGCCGATCTTTCAAAAGGTTGGCGCATTCTCGATCGTGAAGTGTTCATCAGTTTATGGGTAGTAATCTTCGCTTTGCTTGGTGTGTATTTGTTGGGAAAAATAAAGTTCAGTCACGATGATGAATTGCCGAAAAATGATTTTGATGTTCCTTATTTAAGTGTAACAAGATTATTCTTCGCTATTGCTTCTTTTTCGTTTGTGGTGTATATGATTCCCGGGTTGTGGGGCGCGCCATTAAAGGCGATTAGCGCATTTCTTCCTCCTATGGGTACACAAGATTTTACTTCTGCTTCTGTTTCACAAAATGCTCATTCCATTTCAACTGATTCTTCAACTGCAATATTGCCAAGGCCTGTAAAATATTACGACCGGATGCAGATGTATGAACCTGATGTAGTTACCAAATATGGTATGACAACCTATTTTGATTACAATGAAGCCCTGAATGTGGCGAGAAAAGTACACCGGCCGCTGATGCTGGATTTCACAGGCATCAATTGTGTGAACTGCCGAAAAATGGAAGGAGAGGTGTGGAGTGATCCGGAAGTGATGAAGCGGTTGAAAAATAATTTTGTGATTGTGTCTCTATACGTTGATGTAAACAATGTTGACCTGCAACCTTCCGAGCAATATTTTTCAAAAGCTTTGAACCAGAAAGTAACCACGCTTGGTGCCAAAAACGCGGATATGCAGGTTTCAAAATACAATGCCAACACACAACCTTATTATTTCTTTTTGGATACCAATGAGAACCGCCTTGAGCCTGAAGGTTACGGTTACAACTCTGATGTTGAAAAATTTAAAAACATGCTGGATGAGGTGGTAGCTAAATATAAAGCTGCCTCCGCAAACCCCTCCAAAGAAGGGGAATGAAAACTCAGTAAACAAATAAAAAGAGTTTTTTATTTTGTCAGTAACCGTATTATTTGGTCTCAGCCGAGACTCCCAATAGGGACTCGGCGTAAAAAAATTAAAATTATAAATTCTTATTCAACATTCAATATATCCAGGTTTGCATGCTCCAGGCCCTTTCGGATACTTAGCAAACCTAATTTGATAATGATAAAAAAGTAAGAATTCTATTTCTGCAGCTTAACTTTTAATTCTGAAGGTTCTATTAACTGGAAGGTTGTAGAAGCAAATTTCACCGCTCCGTTTGTTGCATCAATTGCTTTTAAGATATTAGTAAAGAGAATGGTTTTTGTAACCCTTCTTTTTTTATAAATAACAATATAGCGTAAAGTGAATTCAACCCAGTTGTCATTGGCTATTAAAGAAACAACAGGTTCAGTTTGTGCATCTTCAAGCCGGAATTTTCTTTGTAAAACACGCCATCTTTCAACAGATAATTCTGAAACATCGTCGGTTATGGAATTTGCCACTGTTAATAAAATCTCTTTCACTTTATCATAATCACTACCATATTGAATCGGGATTTTTATTTCATCCCAAAGGAAAGGGAAATCGCCCGAATAATTAAACACCGGTTCTTTGAATATAAAGCTATTGGCAATAAGAACTATTCGACCGTTGTATAAATCACCATCCACCCATTGTCCTATTTCCATTACAGTGGTGCGCAAAACGCCAATGTCCATCACATCGCCTTTTATGCCTCCGAGCTGTACGCGGTCTCCGGTCCGGTAAAATCCACCAAACAAAATAGCCAGCCATCCCGCAAAAGAGGTTATCACTTCCTGCAATGCAAACGCGATGCCTGCACCTGCAACTCCTAAAGCAACTGTAAAGCCACCCAACTTATCACTGTATATAACTGCGAGCAAAATAATGGTCAAAATATAACCTATGAAGGTGCTCACCTTTTTTGCCCTGTACCGGTTTTCATTATCCTTGATCTTTGAAAACAGATTCCTTTTTAAAATTTTTATGATGGTCCAGATAATTGCAATCCCGATAAGAAGAGCAACAATTTTTCCAACGGTGGGATTAAAAAGAAATTTCCTCATTTGTTCTTCCATTGTGTTCCGGTTTTATATTAAAAGAGCCCGCATGAATTGTTTATCTCATGCTCCTCCCTATTGCTTACAAGCCATTGTTTTCATAACCGAATTTTATAAAAAATAAATAATGCGGTGTTGCATGCTGTCTGACATAATTCCTGAATCTATTTACACAATTCAAGCATTCAATTGATTTGACTTTGCACCAAAGCTTATTTAATTTTCCCTTGCTAGCTCCATAAGGAAACATTGCCATTTTCATTCCCATCATTTCCATTTTGGAGAATTCTATTTCTATAATTTACTGGCAGATTTTTTTTTGCTCTTGGTATTTATTCTAAAATTATTTAATTTGATTATTAAATAGCAAGTTAAATCAATATTCTTTTCCTGTGATTGTAAAATGAAAAAGAATAAAAGGCAAATAGTGCTACAATTTATCAATCATTAATAGTGAACAAACAAATTTCTTCATTTCTTATTTTTATTAAGTTGAATTTCATTTCAGAATATATTCTCTTCTTAAGAATCTGCATAGAGGCTGAAAGCTGGGGGGAAATTGCATAAAAGTGAGTT
>JBBQWJ010000211.1:0-5786 GCA_038210685.1 Chitinophagales bacterium
ATGAAAAAAATGAGAAAGATGCGTTTGTTTCAAAAAGATTCTTATGTGGGAATAGATTTTTTGGAGAAAAAAACAGAGATCATAAAGTATAAAACGCCGGAAGACAAAAATGTTTTTTCTTTTGATATCGAGACCAAAAACGGTAAAAAAACAATTGCTATTGCTGCGCCGGTTATCAAAGAAACCAATGCGATTAAAATGGAATTGGAAAGTTTTAAAGATGCGATCAATAAAAATAAAACTACTGTTGTTACCGAAATTGATGGTTACCGGGCAATGGAAGTAGCTCACCTGATCCTTGAAAAGATCAGCCGCAACCAGGTAATTTAATTAAACCAATCGCTCATTTTGCAAAAGCGTTTACACATCGGTTTTTATGCGTTAGGCGATTATATTGCTTCCATTATTGCATGGATTATTTTTTATTGGATCCATCGAAAATTAGGTTATGAGAATTTCCATTTGAGTCAAAAATTCCTTTATGGTTTGCTGTTTTATCCTTTCGGTTATTTTATTTTATACCACCTTTTTGGCACTTATAAAAGTCTTTATTACAAATCAAGATTGCTTGAATTATTATCCACTTTTATCAGTATTTTTTTAGGAAGTATTATCCTGTTTTTCATTTTTCTGTTTTATAAAAAACAGCAAAACCTTTCAACATTTTACAGCCAGTTTTTTATACTTTTTGGCCTGCAGTTCTTGATTACTTATTTCATAAGATATTTACTTCTAACCCATGCTCACAGGCAAATACAGCGGGAAGAAGTTTGGTTCAATACTTTAATAATTGGCAATAAAAAAAAGGCAATCGATCTTTTTCAAACCATCAATTCCAATATTGAGAAAACAGGTTATCGTATTTGTGGTTTTATTTCAAATGAACCAGTTCAAAATCCGAAAGCAAACGAAGGAATTGCTTATCTCGGGGATATTACTTCTGCAAAAAAAATAATCGATGATTACTCGATCAATGAAGTAATTATTGCCTTGCCGAATGATGAAAGAGTTGAATTGGAAAAGATATTACAAGCGCTGGCAGAGAAAGAAGTAAATGTGAAAATGATGCCTGATAAGGTTGATATCTTAACCGGAAACGTTCGCACCATCAATGTTATGGGAACACCTCTTATTGAAATACATACGGGCCTGATGAATGCCTGGCAGCAAAATATAAAACAGCTGGTTGATATTCTTTTGTCAGTCTCAGGAATGATCATTCTTTCACCACTGATATTATATACTGCAATCAGGACAAAGCTTTCGTCAAATGGGAATATTATTTTTTCACAGGAAAGAATTGGTTATAAAGGCAAGAGCTTTTTTATCCATAAATTTCGATCGATGGTGATAGACGCTGAAAAAAATGGTCCGATGTTGAGCAGTGAGCAAGATGAAAGGATAACCAAATGGGGAAAGATTATGCGGCGATGGAGGCTGGATGAACTGCCTCAATTATGGAATGTTTTAAAAGGAGAAATGAGCCTTGTAGGCCCACGCCCCGAAAGGCAGTATTATATTGATCAGATAACTAAAAGCCATCCTGAATATAAATTATTATTGAAGGTAAAACCGGGAATTACCAGTTGGGGCATGGTAAAATTTGGATACGCTGAAAATGTGAAAGAAATGATTGAACGAATGAAATACGACATTATTTACATTGAAAATATTTCACTGGCTTTGGATTTTAAAATTATGATTCACACCATCAGGATCATTTTGTTGGGAAAAGGAAAATGATTAGCCAGCAAACCAATAAATAACTCAGATTTCTGTTTTGGCACATAAAAAACCCCGCAAAAAAGCAGGGTTTTAAAAATTATTATTTAAAAGAATTTATTCAGCTACTACTTCAAAATCCACTTCGGTTTCGTGTCCTTTACCAAAATCGATCTTTGCTTTATAACTTCCCAATTCTTTAACATCATCCAAAATTGTGATTCTGCGACGATCAATTTCATAACTTTTTTGTTCGCGTATCGCCCGTGCAATCTGAACAGAAGTAACACTACCAAAGATCTTGCCGCTGGTACCGGTTTTGGCGCCAATCTTCAACGGTGATTCCTGTAAAACACTTACCACTTTGTTGATTTCAGCAAGAAGTTTTTCTTCTTTCTTAGCCAATTGCTTTTGACGCTCTTCTAATTGTTTAAGATTGGAAGAACTGGCTTCAACAGCAAATTTGTGAGGGATAAGATAGTTACGGCCATAACCGTCTTTTACAGTTACCAGTTCGTGCGCTCCTCCTAAATTGTTTACGTCTTGTATTAATATTACCTGCATTTTTTTGCATTTTTACCCAATCAAATCTTAAATTTTTGACAGATCCGACTTTCTCCGCCAAAGGCGGATTAGGGTGGTGAAAAATTTTATTTCATTAAATCAGTTACATAAGGAAGAATCGCCATTTGACGGGCTTTCTTTACTGCATCGCTAACTTTACGCTGGTATTTTAGTGAATTACCGGTAATGCGGCGTGGAAGTAATTTTCCTTGTTCGTTCAAAAATTTCTTCAAAAAATCCGGATCTTTATAATCAATATATTTGATGCCCATTTTTTTAAAACGGCAATATTTCTTTGGCCGTTTTTCAGCTTTAATCGCTGTCAGATATTTAATTTCATTTGCTTTAGCCATTGTTTACCTCCGCTTTTTCAATTCCTGATTTTACGCCATTTTTCTTTTTTGCATTGTACTCGACGGCGTATTTGTCAAGTGCAGTGAACATGTGGCGAAGTGCTGATTCATCGCGCAAAAGCTGAATTTTCAGCTTTTCATTGAAGTCGGTTGGCGCCTTATATTCCAGAACCCAGTATAAACCGGTAGTTTTTTTCTGGATTGGGTACGCCAGTGATTTTAGTCCCCAGGCATTTTCGTGTACTACCTCTCCTCCGTTTTCAGTAACTAACGAAGTAAACTTATTCTGAGCGGCTTTATATTCCTCCTCAGAAAGTACAGGGGTAAAAATCACCATCAATTCGTAATTCTGCATTAATCGTGTTTTTAGCTGTTTTTAAACAACGGTGAATAAAAATTTTTATTTGGGCGGCAAAGGTAAGTTATTTTCTTTTTTGAAAAAGAATTTAACAAGCATAATTTATGCGGAAGATTACAAAATATAAGTGAAAATTATATTTTATGGGAAAATTCCTAATTCAGCGTAAGACGTGGCAACTTTATTGATGGCAACCACATAAGCTGCTGTTCTCAAATCAGGTATCTCCGGGGTTTTTTGCCAAACATCAACTATCTCACGTGTGGCAGAGATCATGGTTTCTTCAAGCCCGCTTCTTACCAGGTCTACCTCGTCTGCCCCATGAAGAATAAAATCTCTTTCAACCGGCGTGATAGATTTACCCGTAAGGTTTTCAACCATATCTACAATGTGGTGATTCATATTTTCTGTAAAACGCTTTTCAAGACGACCATAACGAACATGGCTCAGGTTTTTCAACCATTCAAAGTAACTTACGGTAACACCACCGGCATTCAAATACATATCAGGAACAATCAAAACACCTTTCGGGTTTAAAATATCATCAGCTTCAGGCGTTAAAGGACCGTTGGCGGCTTCACCTATTATTTTGGCTTTAATCCTGTCTGCGTTTTCAGCATTTATCACATTTTCCAAAGCTGCAGGTATCAAAATATCACATTCCATTTCAAGAGCATCAGCAGACTTATCAAAATTTTCAGCACCGGGAAAATCAAGAATAGAACCAGTTCTTTTGCGATGGGCAAATACCTGTTCTACATCCAGTCCTTCATAATTTTTAATTGCTCCTTCATACTCAGCTATTCCTACTATAATCGCACCAGCCTGTTGAAAAAATAAGGCAGAATGATAACCCACATTTCCCAACCCCTGAACACAAATTCTTTTCCCTTTTACACCAATTGGCAAACCCTGTTTTTCCATTAGTGTGGACATATTACAAACTTCTGTGAGTCCGTAAAACACACCTAATCCTGTCGCTTCCGTTCTTCCACGAACACCTCCCTGCGAAACCGGCTTTCCGGTAACACAACCGGAGGCATCAATTTCACCGGGATGCATGGCTACATAAGTATCCAGGATCCAGGCCATTTCTCTTTCACCTGTTCCATAATCAGGAGCCGGAACATCCGTCCCCGGACCGATAAAATTTTTCTTGATCAATTCTGCAGTATAGCGACGGGTAATTTTTTCAAGTTCATAAGGCGTATAATCTCTCGGTCTTATTTTTATTCCACCTTTGGCACCGCCGAACGGAACGTTTACAATAGCGCATTTGTAAGTCATTAAAGCCGCAAG
This sequence comes from Chitinophagales bacterium, assembly GCA_038210685.1. Lineage (GTDB taxonomy): Bacteria > Bacteroidota > Bacteroidia > Chitinophagales > Chitinophagaceae > Ginsengibacter. Next base: position 4,297 of record JBBQWJ010000211.1, read on the forward strand.
CGCCATCACTTCATCCTGTGTTACTGCGAGGCTGAAACGGATACCTCCTTTGCAGGGTGTTTTATGATGCGAGTGTTGTACACGGTAAGCTTCAAGAGTTACAATTTCACCGCTTTCCCTTTTAATAGGAAACCGCATCTGGTATACACTGTTGCATTGCTTTATTTGCTGAAGGATGCCATTGTCCCATTGAGTAAATACAGCAGCTTTATCAAAACTTTTTTCAACGTTATGAAAAAAACTATAAGGCACTTTCGAAGACATATAATTGGTTTTTTTAGGTAGAATTAGAGTATAATCATTAAAGAGATTTTTCTTTTTTAGAAACCTTGATGTCTATCCGGATAAGGTAGAGAAAAAGGACAATTAAAATAACAATACAAACCGCCATGACAACATAAATTTTATCATGACTTCTAAAGGCCTCGTCAATAGAAGAGCCTGGTTTAGTTGTTTGGGCCCAAAGAAAAGAACTGGATAAAAAAAACAGAATTGTGAAGCAAGTACGTTTTAATAATAACTTATTCATTTATTAAATTTTTATTGGCAAGCAAACTTAACCTGATTTTTAAACTGCTGATCCATATTCCTAAAAGAAGCCAACCGAAAACAGCAGGCCAGAAAACCAATCGCATCGTTGAATCCAAACTCCCACCTCCCAGCGCAGGATTGCCTCCGCCCTTAGCTCCCTCCATTCCGCCCGGATGAAGGGACTGCACCAGCCGGGGTAAAATCATGATTAAAGGAACATAAATAAAATAGGCAAAAATATTATACACGGATGAAACCCTGGCCTTTTTATCCATATCGGTCATTGAACCTCGCAGAACAATATAGGCCAGGTATATTAATATGGCTATAGCTGCAGCTATCTGCTTTGGATCATTGCTCCAAAATTCGCCCCAAGTATATTTTGCCCAGATAGCTCCTGTAGCTAAACCCAGGATTCCAAATATAATTCCTGTTTTTGCAAATTCGGATGCGTAGATATCATATTTCAGATTCTGTGTTCGGAGATAAGCGATTGAAAAGCCTAATGATAAAGAAAGCAACCCCATCTGGCTAAACCACATGGGAACGTGAAAGAAAAAATTGCGTATACTTTGATGTAGATTTCCTATAATAGGTACTCGAATCAGAAAGCCGGCAGTGAAGGTGATAAATAACAAAACAATACACAGTATCTTCCACCACTTTAATTTCATGAGTTTTTTTTGTGCAGCAAAATTAAGGATAATATCATTGAATTGCGGTAATTGTTTGGTAAAACAGCTTGTTTTTAAACAAATCTAAACGAAGGCTAAACTTACTCAAAATTCTCCAACAATTTTTATAATTACCGAAATACCAATTGCAAAACCATGAGATAATTTAATAATTTAAAAATAGAAATTGCATTAATCTTTCCACAAAAAAGGAAATAATATTACCGAAAGAACTATTACCAATACATCAAGGCCCACGAGCAACATGGATATCTGGAATAGCGC
>JBBQWJ010000212.1:0-5730 GCA_038210685.1 Chitinophagales bacterium
TCGCAATACACCCTCACTTTATCGCGAAACTTTCCGCCTAATAATTGATAGATTGGCAGGCCTAATGCCTTTCCACATAAATCCCACAAGGCTGCATCAAAAGCACTTAACACAGCTATATACATACCCGATTGTGCCCCGCCGAAAAAGGCACCTTTGCGGAATTGCTCAAAAATTACATTTGGCGATAAAGGGCTTCTTCCGGTTAATTGTTTCCCCAACCGTTGCACTAAATAATAAGTTCCGCCTACGGCATCCACGGCTTCGCCATAGCCCACTATATCCTGATTCGTATAAATTTTTACAAATAATCCGCCTCCGGAATAAGCACATTTTACATCGGTAATTTTTAAATCAGATGGCGCAGAACTTTTAGGTGCCCTTTCCATCGCATTTTCGAGTCCTTGTCCATACGTTTTGGACAGAGAAACAAAGGGAGTCATAGCTGCTGCTAATGCTGTTTTAGTGATAAATGATCTTCTTGAACTTGACATAAATGTTGTATTAATAGTGATTAAGATTTTTAGTTTTGACCGTTGTCGTTTGACTATTGCCCATTGCTGATTGCCAATTGTTTTACCATGTTCTCTCTTTCAAAAAATTCTGTATAGTTTCTTTAGGAACCGGCAATTCATTAATGTGGTCATTGAGCCATTTAGAAAAATCTTTTTCAATTTCATCTGTCCACCTGGCATCAATTTGTCCCGCTGTATATACACCGCTTCTAAGTCGCTGGTGACCGAACATATCCCTTAATCGCACGATTTCTGAAGTAACGACAACTTTTTCTGCTAACTGGGGAGGAATAAAAACAACAACTCCCAATTTGCCTAAGACTACGTCACCCGGCATTACCGTTACGGTTCGGATTCGGGTGGGATGATTAATCCCAACAATCATAGTGGTAAGATCCCTGCCCTTCCCCATACCAGGGTTGTGATAAGAAGGATCATAACTGGTATAGAAAGAAGTAAAGCCGCCAATTTCTTTCAACCCTTCCAAATCTCTTATGGCACCGTCATATACAATTCCATTTCCTGTTTTTGCATAAATGGCATTGCCTACATTATCACCAATAGTAGGCCCGTTTCTTTTTGCGCCAAATTGATCGGCTACATATACATCTCCTTTTTGCAGCATCTCGACAGCCCAAACATTCTGCGCCCTTCTGCCTTCTTTTTTTCCCATTGAATCAATAGCCTTCCATACGTCGGGGCGCCCGGGCATAAAAGTTGCCGTTACAGCACGGCCTACCAATACACTATCCGGATTGATTATCTGCCAGTCTTCTGCAACCTGGTACCTAAAGCCAGCATTGCTCATGGTAGCCCAGGCCTCTTCCACACTTACTGCTTTCATTCGTTTTACGATATCGTCAGGAACTTTTGGACGCCCGTCAGGAAAGCGTTCACCTTTCCATTCAGGTGTTAAGGCGATAAGTTCTTCTTTGCTTATTTGTACGTGCTGTGCTTTGGCCTGGTGCAGGAAGGCAAACATTGTAAAAAGAAATAGTATATGTTTCATCGTTGGTATATTTTATTTATTTTAAAATGAATCCATTTAAGTCAGACTTAGCTCAACCGGTTCCTCTTCATTTTCATTGGGATTTTCTTTGGGTGGATGATTGTGCCACCAACTCGCCAAACAAGACCCATTAATGTTCATCACCGGACCAAAGATGGCCGGCGCTAATCCTGCCGTGGCAATTTTTCCCATAGTCAAAGCGAGGCCTGTAGCGAGTCCTGCATTTTGCATTCCCACCTCAAGAGCAATGGTCCTGCAATCTCTTTCCTGAAATTTCAATAAACGGGCAGACCAATAGCCAAGGAAAAATCCGATCACGTTGTGAAGGAAAGTTGCGACCAATAATAGCGCTCCAACTTTTAAAAGATTATCTCTTCCTGCGGCAACCATTATAGCCAATATCAGCGCAATGCCAACCATAGAAATCAGGGGCATGATCTTATCAAGCCACTTAAATTTGCCACGCACCACGTAATGAAAAGCAAGCCCGGCAACTAAAGGAATGATCACAATCTTGGTGATGTCCCACACCATAGCCCAAAAATCTATTTGCACAAAACTACCGCCTAACCATTTTAAAAGCAATGGCGTTAAGAACGGCGCCAGCAAAGTAGAAACAGTTGTTACGGAAACAGAAAGTGCAAGGTTAGCTTTTGCCAGGTAGGCCATAACATTTGAGGCTAACCCACTTGGGCAACATCCCACCAAAATAATTCCTACCGCAATCTCATTTGGGAAGTGGAACAAGGATGCTATTGAGAGGCCCACCAAAGGCATAATAAGGTAATGAAAAACAACTCCGACAATAATTCCTTTGGGCATGCGGACAACGTTTATAAAATCTTTGAAGCTTAATTCTGTGCCCATGCCGAACATGATGATTTGCAGTAAAGGAATAATGAGCACAGATAATTTAAAAGTTCCAACCGTTATAAAATATTGCGGATGATACATGGCAAAACTCACTACGCCGATGATCATTACGGTAAAAGAAAGGCCCTTCAAAAATTCTTTTCCGCGGAATGCGATACCAAGTGCGAAGAAAAACAACATCAACAGCCAACCACCCAGATCATTTAGTTGCCAGGTAGTTGCCAGTATCCAGGCGATTAAAAGAGTTACAGAGATTAAATAAAAAAGATTGTAAAAGGATTTTTTCTTCATAGCAAGTTGAAAGGTTAATTAGAAAAAATAGTTGCACATTAAATTTCTGCAAAAAAACTTTTGTCATAAAGATTAATTATGGTTTCAATTTTCCTGCTGCAACTCAGAGATAGCTTCAAATTCATCAAACAGCTTCACACCCAATCTTTCGAAAATGGAGTAGTGCTTCATATATACATTGTGATGTTGATTGTTTGGTGTAAAGCTGTCAGGGAGTTTTACCGTTTTTGCAGCTTCATCTAAATTTTTATACAAACCGATTTCTGTTGCACTCAATAAAAAAGATCCGAAGGCAACACTATCTGAACCTGATCCCTGTTTGATATGAACAGGTTTGTTGAAAATATCCGCCATCATTTGTGTCCAGAAAGGGAAAGATGCAAATGTTCCGTTTGCAGAGAGGCTTTTAATAGTTTGATGTTCTTCTAAAGTTTTACCTATGCTGTAAATGGCATACAATATGCCTTCGATGGTGGCACGAACAAAATGTTGTTGCTCATGTTTTATATTCAATCCAAAGTAGACACCCCTTGCATCTGCATTCCATATAGGAGCTCTTTCACCTTGCAAATAAGGAAGAAAAATTAATCCTGCTGAACCTACCGGTACCTTTGCTGCATCATTAATCAGGTTATTAATGCAGTCTTCAAGGTCGAATGCTTTTTTAAAAGCACCAAATTGTTTTGCATACCATTCAAACACGGCTCCCGCATTGTTAGTTGGTCCACCGGAAACATAATGGCCCTCTGTTAGCAAGTAATTGAATATCCGTTGTTTTTCATCTTGTAAAATTTCTGTGCCAACCACTCTTACAGCTCCACTTTCTTCAAGAGTTACCGTTGCTTTTCCATCTCCCCAAACGCCCGCACCTAATGTGGCCATGCAACCATCACTTGAGCCAACGATCAATTTTACTTTATCATGCAAGCCCAATGAAGCCCGGTATTCCTTTTTCAATTTTTTGGGGGAATAAAAAACAGAAACAACGTCTGCCAGTTTCTCTTGAGGGATGCCAGTATATTTCAACGCATCTGTTTCCCATTTTAATGTGCGAATATTCAACATACCTGTGGCAGAAGCAATACTGTAGTCAACTACGTACTCGCCGGTGAGTTGTTGTATGATGTAGGTCTTTATAGACAAAAACTTTTGTGTTGCGGCAAAGCGGTCGTCATCATTATTTTTTAACCATTTGATTTTATTGAGTGGCGACATGGCATGTATCGGTGTACCCGTTATTTTGTACAATGATTTTCCAAGAGATGAATTTTTCAGGTCATGTGCTTCTTTTTTTGCACGATTGTCCGACCAAACCATTGCATTGCCAAGTGGTACTCCATTCTTATCAATCGGTAAAACACTATGCATGGCCGAACTGAAACAAAGGCAAATCACCGTGTGCTTTTTAGGATGAATTTTTTCATTTAAAAAATTCTTCAGTATATAAAGCATGGTGATGAATATTTGTTCAGGATCCTGTTCACTAAAATCAGGCTTTGCATGAAAGGTAGGATAGGAGCCTTTTGAAGATCCGAGTATGATGCCAGTCAAATCAAAAGCTGCAACTCTTATTGCGCCTGTTCCGATTTCAATTGTTATAATGCAATCCATTTTTAAAAAGTTTATTCGTTTGTTACTATATTTTTCTTTCGAAACTCACTTGGTGTGTAGCCGGTAAGTTTTTTGAAAGTGGTGGCAAAATGTTGGGATGAATAAAAGCCGACATCCAATGCGATATCTGTTACATGCACTTCAGGACGTTTCAAAAGTTTGATTGCTTCAGAAATGCGGATGTTGATCAGGTAATTCAGCGGCGTGAAGCCGGTATAACTCTTTGCTTTTTCTGAGAAAGATGTAGTGCCTAATCCAACTAGTGCAGCCATTTCGTCAACGGTCCACTGGTGCGACAGATTTTCACGGAGTGATTTTTCCAGTTTCATAAATGTTTGAGGAAAATCTCTTTGTGAATTATGCTGTCTTGTTAATTGCCTCGCCGATAAAATAAGCAGTTCGTCTATCAACTGATTGATGCGTGCAGTGTGCCCGATCTCCTGGTTGATAAACTCATTTTGCATGCTTTGAAATATTGTTCCTCCTTCTTTTAGTTTTGACAGAACAGGACAATTGTTCAACAGAAGGATTCTTCCGATCGTTCTGCACTCACTATCAGTAAGACGGCTCCATCTACCCATACATATTTTACCACTTCGTTCTAATTGCTGTAACTCAAGATGCATCCAGGAGACAGTGCCGATATCAAGCAAATCTTTTTCGCCACCGAAACTTTGCCCTGGTAAAATAATTGCAAGGTCATTAGGGTAAAGTATGTGATGTTCGCTATTGATGATCCAATCGAAGCGGCCATCAATTATATAATAAAAGCGAAGGAATTCAGAAGTTTCTTTTTTTAAAGAATCAAATTGTATGCTGTTAATTTTTTTTAAGGCAAATTCAATGACATGGGGGAAGGCATGAAGCTCTTTGCATTCTTTTTTTAAAAAGTATTGATTCATGCAATCGTTAGTTAGTGAATTTACAAAGCGATATTACAAATAAAACCTCATGGCCTTGTATAAAATCCTTCGCTGTGTTTTATTGAAAGTTTTGTTTCAACAAATCGGGCTTGCTTTCTAAAAGTGTCTAAATCACATTTATCAACTGTAAAGCGCCTTTACCTAATAAACATCTTGTAGACAGCTTCTGATGATTCTGCTAAATTGAATAAATTTTTATGGCACCATTTTTAAAAATAAAAGCGGTTGCTATAAAAAGAAGACTGCTTCTTTCCAGAAAGTGATGTACCTGATTGAATAGGTTAAATGCTTTGGAGAAACAAGTTGCACTCAGTGCGGTCAATTTTAAATTGATCAACCAACCAGGCATTGTGTACAATATCCTTCACCGTTTATTATTGGAAGTTTCTTTTTCAAAAATTCGGCTACTTTGTATAAATGTGTAATTGACATTTATTCTTTACTTACGATTATTCACTAACAAATCAATTGCTATTATGGGAAAAAAACTACTGCAGCTTACTGCACC
>JBBQWJ010000213.1:0-5684 GCA_038210685.1 Chitinophagales bacterium
CAATCTATATATCCTTTGTGATTGCCTTTGTATTCAGCAGGAAAAGCATGGGCACCCAAAAAAGTAGATTTTATTTTGACCTGACTTTTCTCTTTCAACTTTTTTATAACACGAAGCATTTTCAATTCTCCATCTAACGATAACCCATACCCGCTTTTTATTTCGATAGCACCAGTACCCGATTTACTCACTTCCTCCAGCCTTTTCCATGCCGAATTAAAAAGTTCATCTTCAGAAGTTTCATTGAGTTTTTTTGCAGAATTGAGAATGCCGCCACCTTTTGCTGCAATTTCCGAATAAGTTAGCCCTTTGATCTTATCGATAAATTCTTTTTCACGACTTCCTGCATAAACCAGGTGCGTGTGACTATCGCACCAGCAAGGCAATACAATTGTATGATCAGGCAATTTGTCGCATTGTTTCTTAAACAGGCAGTCTTCCATCTTCCCGATTTCTGATATCATGTCATCTTCAACTACGATGTACGCATTTTGTATTGAAGGTAAAATTGAAAGTTCTTTACCTCTTACTAAACCGGATTTTTCTCTTGTATTCGCTAACAAAGAGATGTTCGTAAAAATTTGCGTAGCCATAAAAAGCTAAATTATGGAAAAAGGTGGTGAGGCGCTGTTTTTTCTACATTTCCTTTTTCGTGTACGATATTTGAGGTAACACATCATATTTCATAAAATAAATAACCGATGCCAAATGCACTCATAAATGAAACTTCGCCATACCTGTTACAACATGCCAACAATCCGGTCGACTGGTATGCATGGAATCCGGCAACACTTCAACGTGCTAAGGATGAAAATAAAATGTTGCTAATAAGTATTGGCTATGCTGCCTGCCATTGGTGCCATGTGATGGAGCATCAAAGTTTTGAAAAAGAAGAAGTGGCACAAGTGATGAATGAAAATTTCATTTGTGTAAAAGTTGATCGTGAAGAACGGCCGGATGTAGACCAGGTTTATATGAACGCTGCATATTTAATCAACGGAAATGGCGGCTGGCCCTTGAATGCTCTTGCCATGCCTGATGGCAAACCTTTTTTTGCAGGCACTTATTTCCCCAAAGAAAACTGGATAAGACTGCTTGAATATTTCGCAGGTATCTATAAAAATGAAAGACCAAAATTAGAAGAACAAGCAGAAAATATTTCAAAAGGTATTCGTGAAATAGAACACATTCCGATCAACAGTTCAGATGTCTTTTTTTCTGAAAAAGATTTTAATGAAATGTTCTCAGCTTTTGAAACCAGAATTGATTGGGAACATGGCGGCACCAAGGGTTCGATGAAATTCCCAATGCCTTCCATCTGGGAATATTTATTAGAATACCATTATTTTTCCGGTAATACAAAAGCTTTAAAAGCAGTAGAAACAACTTTGGATAATATGGCAAAAGGTGGAATATATGACCAAATTGGCGGTGGATTTTCACGATATGCTACCGATTCAAAATGGCATGCGCCTCATTTCGAAAAAATGCTTTATGATAACGGACAGCTTGTAAGCCTTTATTCACAAGCGTTCCAGCTTATTAAAAATCCTGTATACAAAAAAGTAGTGTATGAAACTTTAGATTTTGTGCAAAGAGAACTTACTTCCCCGGAAGGCGGATTTTATTCCTCGTTAGATGCCGACAGCGAAGGTGAAGAAGGGAAATATTATGTGTGGACTGAAAATGAGATTAAAGAAATATTGAAAGAAGATGCCCAGCTTTTTATAGATCATTATGGAATTACGGCTGAAGGAAACTGGGAAGAAGGTAAAAATATTCCCGATGTGAACTATGGGAAAACCGGGTTGCCAGTAAACAAACAAATAACCGAGAAACTTATTTTACTTAATAAAAAATTATTTACGGAAAGAGAAAAAAGAGTAAGGCCAGGAACGGACGATAAAATTTTAGCTTCATGGAACGCCCTAATGGCAAAGGGTTTCATTGATGCATATAAAGCTTTTGGAGAGAAAGAATTTTTAAATACAGCAAAGAGAAATGTTGATTTTCTTTTAAAAAATGTGTGTACTGAAAAAAATAATCTCTTCAGAAATTATAAAAACGGAAAGGCAAGCATTCATGGTTTTTTAGATGACTATGCTTTTTTTATCAGCGCATTGATCGCCTTTTACCAGGTAAGTTTTGAAGAAAATTATTTGCAAAAAGCTAAAGAGCTTTGTGAGTATGTTGAAAAACATTTCTTAGATGAAAACACCGGAATGTTCTTATATACAGATGATCAATACAGCGATCTGATAGCGCGTAAAATGGAAGTGACTGATAATGTGATTCCCTCATCTAATAGCCAAATGGCTAAAAATTTATTTGTCTTGAGTTTGTATTTTGATGACAACAAATATGAAAAGCAAGCTATTCAACTAGTAAAAAATGTATTTGAAGACGTGAAGAAAAATTTAGGCTATTATAGTAATTGGGCGCAGGCCGCCACCTTTCAGATTTTTACTGCAACTGAAGTAGCCATTGTTGGTAAAGAATGTAAGGAAAAATTAAACCACCTTCAACAAAACTATCTTCCCGGGGTTATTTATTTGGGTTCTTCGAATGCCAGCAACCTTCCATTATTGGAAAACAGATTTGTAGAAGGAAAAACAATGATATATGTATGCAAAAATAAAAGTTGTGATTTACCTGTAGAAAAAGTGGCGGAAGCGATGAAACAAATTACGAAAACTTAACAGAAAACTTTGCGTAATTAATCGGCATCCTAATTGTAGTACAACAATTTATATATTGTATTCACCTAAAAAATAACAAATTATGAAAGCAGTTGGCTGGGTTTTAATCGCTATTGGAATTGTAATGATCATCATTAAAGGTGTTTCAATTCCTGAAAAGAAAAATATTATTGACGCAGGCCCGATTCAAGTATCTAAAACTGAGAATCACTGGTATGGATGGCCTACTTATGTTGGAGGAGTGCTTGCAATTGTTGGAGTAGTGATGGTTGTAAGCGATAAAAAGACTTAAGACGATTTCCATCAACACAATGAAAAATGCCCTTTGATTAAAGGGCATTTTTGTTGAAGAAAATCGGTATTCATAATATCATAATAGAAGAATAAGAAGTAAAATAATAATGATAATAGCACCAACAGAAAGGTAAATGCCTGCAGAACGCGCTTCTTTCTTCAAACCTTTAACTTCCTTCCTTAATTCTTTTTTCTCAACTGTGGATAAATTGGTTTTATCCATATCGCGAATTTCGATTAGTCTATTTTCAATTTGTTGTGCACGAACTTCTTTAGGCACTTCAGTTTTTACAGGGGCTACTGTAGCAAAAACAGGAGTAACGAAAGAAATTGAAAAGGCCATTAATAGTACCGGCAGAATTTTTTTTGTATTCATTGTAAATTGTTTTTAAATTATAGAAATAATGATTTGTTAAAAACATATTACAACAATCATTCCTAATTTTTAACCTGGCTAACCTGGAAATAAAAAGCCACCGGAAATCCGGTGGCTCATGACGCTGATGGCGTCACAGATTATTTTGTTGGAGGCCTTTCTAATTAGAACTTAGAATTAGGCATCCATGATCTGTTTGTAGATTGCATGTATACCTCCTTTTTTTTGATGAGCAATAAAGTTTACAACAAAAGACAAAAAAAGAAAGCAAATTTAAATTAGGTAACTATCTGCTGTTTTAGATCATACTGCAAATCGGGATGGAGGAAGGATAAAGCTTTCTCCGTTTTTTTTTGTTGACTTTCAAAAAGATTTTGCAACTGGCGGCTTTTTTTAATTGGGATAGAAAAATAAATTATACAATTGCAAAAATAAATTAAAAGCTCAGCCTCTACTTCTTTTGACATTGAAAACCTGATTTGCTTATTTATGTTCCGCAAAATTTTACGCACACTTTTTTTAATAAAATAAATATTTGATTTATTTATCTGCAAAAATTGCTCTTCTGTTTCTTTTTTTACCTGATCAACATAGCTGGAAATATCTTCCGCCTGAAAAAGTAAAAATGCCAGTAATTCCTTATTTTCCTTTTTATATTTTGCAAGGCGAAGGCAATATTCTAGCAAGTCTTTGGGTTCATGATGCGCCAACTCTTTTTTTATTTCATTAATGGAAGTTGCTTTCATAATAATAGATAAATAACTTTTATGGCAATTTAAAAAGGTTTGACGAATCAAAAGTTTAATAAATAGACAACGTTGGAATAAAAAAAAAGGAAACCATAGAATGATTTCCCTTTTCTGGTTTATGCGTGTGTAATATTATTGCTTCACTACTTTACCATTAAATAGTATTTCGCCAGTATTATTTATAATTGAAAGAATGTACATACCGTGTTGCAATCCGCTAACGTTGCTGAAATCTTTTTTAGTGGTTCCGTTATTTACCGTCCATTTTTCAACAGCGATTTGTTTTCCTGTAATATCTACTAATCTTGCTATTACGGTTTGAGAAGTAGAACTAACAAAATTAACCGTAAGTGAGTTATAGAAAGGATTGGCAAGAACAGAAATTGCTGTCTTTTGTAAATCAATTTTTACCGCAACAGTATTAGAATAAGTGTATTTACCATCATTATCCACTTGTTTCAAACGATAATAATTAGTTCCTGAAAGCGGGCTTGCATCGTAAGAATTATAATTATTTGCAACCTGGCTATTTCCGGCACCGATAACAGTAGCAATTACAGACCAGTTGGTACTTCCATCTGCACTTCTTTCTACCTGGAAATAATTATTATTAAGCTCTTGCGATGTAGACCAGTCAATAGTTACACCATTACCTTTATGCCTGGCAGTGAAACTGGTTAATGTAACCGGAGCTGGACCTTGTTCGGGACACAGGGAAAAATTAATGTCGTCCATTGCAAAATCATTACCACAGCCTCCAACAGTTCCATCGCTCAAAGTAATCCTGATTTGAGTAGGAAAAAACGCGCCCGTGGGTGGCAAGTTAAATTTAGAACCAATATTCACCCATGTTGGAGAACTGGTTTGTTGAATTGCAGCAGCTGAGTATGGAGAATTGGAAAGTTGAATCCATGTGCTATTTTCAGAAAGGTATTCTACCTTAAATGAAATTATAGGCAATAATGGATCGGGAGCACAAATGCCGGCTGTATCTATGTTCATAATAAATAGACTTACGGTATAATTACCTGGGGTAAAACCGTGAACATCATTAACTGTATGTTGGTAAAAAGTTTCTGCTTCGCCATTTACAACAAGCATTTCCCCATTTGTATTACCAGTATGATCAGGAGAAATCTGCCATTCAGGCTTTTGCTGAGTGTTATTAGCAACACGATAAGTTCCTTCACTTTCTAAACTTCCCGTTGGATTATAAGTTAATGAGGGAAGAACGTCTGGATTACTTGTAATTGTTGTACCGGTTCCAAAGTCCTCGGACCAAACCGCAGTAGCATTATTACACGTAATCTGGGCTTTAAGTGAAGATGCAGCCAGTATTAATAATGAAAATAAAAACAAAGTACCAAATAAGACTTTTGAGGGCGTAAAATTCTTTTTCATAACTAAGGTTTAGAGATAAATAAAAAAATTCTGGAAAAGGAATTACGGCTTTACGCTAATTGCAATTGGCAATAAAAGGATCTTTGGCAATAGTTTCAAAAAGGAAGGAGGTAGTTAGTTTTCTCAGGATGAGGAAATACAAATCTAATAATAATATTCTATTAT
>JBBQWJ010000214.1:0-5652 GCA_038210685.1 Chitinophagales bacterium
CTGTTCTTCCATTTTCCCTTGCAGATTTTTGCAATTTCTTCAATTGTATAATGTATCCCTACGTTCAATTATGTTGTTTGTTTTTAAAAATAGAAAATAAAACAGAACCTCCGAGGCAAAGTACAATCACCAAAAGTGAAAAGGCAATATGCAAATCAATTCCAAAAAATTCAATCAGCATTTTTAAGCCGATAAAAACAAGAATAATGGCAATGCCTTCTTTTAAATATTTGAATTTTTCAATAGAATTTTTTAATAAAAAAAATAAAGAACGCAATCCCAAAACTGCAAAAATATTAGAAGTATAAATTACCATTTTATTTTGAGTAATAGCAAACACAGCCGGAATAGAATCGAATGCAAAAAGGACATCTGTTGCTGCGAGCATTATCATAACCACAAAAAGCAGTGTATAGTATTTTTTACCATTAATCCTTTGGGTAAATCTTCCGCTGGTGTGGTCGTGGGAAATGGGTAACACCCTCTTCAGGATTTTATAAACGGCATTCTCCTGCGGATCAAAATTGTCTTCTGTATTAACAAAAAACATTTTAATTCCCGTATAAACCAATACCCCACCGAAAATATATAAGATCCAGTAAAACTCATTTACCAACGCAATACCAACTGTAATAAAAATAACGCGCAACACTATTGCCAGCAAAATTCCTAAAAGCAAAACACGATTAACATGTATCGCCGGAATATTGAAGTAGGAAAAAATCAATATAAAAACAAAAATATTGTCAATACTCAATCCCCATTCCATAAGATAAGCACTCATATATTCAAGGCTTGTCATTTGCCCGTCTTCAATCCATAAAAAAATAAAAAAGGCAAATGCCAACACTACCCAAAAGAGTGTTTGATAAAACGCGTGCTTTATTGAAATAGATTTTGCTTTTTTGCTCAATAATCCCAAATCAAAAAATATCGAAAGAACTAAAACAATAAAAAAAATAAGATAAGTCCATTCTGTGGTTGACATCATTTGTTATTATTTCCAGGCAAAATAAAAATGTAAATTACGCAAATATGAATTTAAGAAGTAACGGGTAAAGTGCAGGGACTAAATGTAAATCTGTATTATTTGTTTGTTTACTGTAAATTTTAATCGGCTTTAGGAGTGGAAATCACATATTTTCTTTTTCGTATCCATTGATAAATAAAACCAAAAATTATAATAAGAAGAACAGGTAAAACCAGGTTCAGCAGTTCCCAAAAGCCACGTTCTTCAGCCGTTTTTTTTGGATCTAGCAGACGCAACTTATAATCTTTCGATTTTGCTTCAGCCAATCCTGCATTATTTACCAGGTATTCAATACAATTATTTACAAATTGGCGATTAGCGAACTGGTACTCATATTGAGTTCCGACAGTATAAGAATTTACGCCCATTGGTAAAAGTTTTTCTTTGTAAGTACCATTCAAAACGATATCACCATCAGAAACGATAATCATTTTATTATTTTTTATATTTTCACTCATGAACGGCGAACCATAAAAATCCAAAGAATCCATTTGCTGCCTGCTGACACGATTTTTAAATAAAGACGTAAACTTCCCTTCCAACAAAACCCCGGCAATAAGGTTCTTTTGATTAAAAGCCGCATCTACCGGCGCATTCCTGTTTTCAGCGCCGCTTATTAATGCCGGCGTTTCAATTGATCTGGAATTAGAAGATGAACTGAGTAGAATAGTTTTTTTAATTCCCGGTGCATTCACTGTATCAATTGTATTCACAAATTTTCCTTCAACAAGTCCCAAATTTTTATTGATAACACTATTTTGTTTTGATTCGAACAACGGAAAATAATTCCAATGTAAAAAATCAAATTGGTCTTTTCCATTCACACTAAAAGGTAAAAAATCACATTGCAGATCCATCAAAAGATCAGGATTAATACGAATCCCATATTTGAAAAAAAGATCTTCAAGTTCTAAATTTCTGTCATAAGCAATCACCTGGTTTTTCATTTGAAGGCTATCCACTTCAGCATTCAACCTGTCGATAAAACACAACAATTTTCCGCCATGCATTACATACTGGTCTATTTTTAATTTTTCGGCAGTGGTAAAAGTTAGTGTTGGTTTTACTATCATCAATACCTTAAAAGTATCCGGAATTACAGGTTCATTAAGCAGGTCCATCATGAAAAGATGGTAATTTTTCTTCAGCACATTTTCAACCAAATCATAAGTATCCGGTCCTGTGGGTTCACCGTTTCCCACCGCATAAGCAACGAGTGGTTTATGATTGTTTATAATTTTTTCAATGCCATTTGCAAAATCAAATTCAAGCAAAGCCTCTGCGCTATTGAGTTCCGGAGGAGTGATAAAATTGTTGGAACCAGAATATAAATTAACCGGTTGCATTTTATTATGATAGCTAACTATTGCTGCAGGATAAATATATTGCGATTGTTCGCCTTCTTTTAACTGCACTTTTAAATTAATAGGAACCAGTCCCAACGATGAAAGTGTATCAGCATATGTTTTTTCTGTACCAGGAACTTTTTCATCAGCTGAAATAACTTTATAATGAATATTTCCACTTGAATATTCCTGGAACTCCTGCAAAAGTTCCTGCGCGGAAACAGATAATTTTTTAAACCCGGCGGGAATATCACCTCTCAAAAAAATATAGATCTCCATTTTCTGATCTATAGTTCCCAGTATTTTTTTTACAGGATTTGAAATAGTAAACCGCTTTTCATTCGTAAGATCTATACGTCTATGAAAAATTGAAGCCAGGTAATTGATCAATACAATTGCAACGATAATTATAAGCCACCACCATTTTTTATTTGAGGAAAATTTCATTATTGATGGAACTTATTTTTTATTTAAATTTTTTTGGGTGGCAAAAAGAAAAATAAATATCACGCTTAAAAAATAAATGATATCTCGTGTATCAAGCACTCCGCGGCTTATACTCTGATAGTGAAAATCAATCCCAAGCATTTCAATATAGTAATCTGCATTTCCGGTAAACACGGGTAATTTACTGATAGCACTAAAACCAAAATATAAAATAATACAAGTAAAGGAACTTAATAAAAAAGCAATCACAGCGTTCGGTGTAAGGCTGGAACACCAGATGGTAATAGCTGCAAAAACAGAAGCGAGAAGAAATAATCCAATGTAAGACCCTGTGATGGCGCCGCTATCAATACCACCTGAGGACGATAAAGATTGAATGGTAATTACATAAAGAATAGTAGGAATTAAAGCAATAATGATGACCGCAATTATTGCTAAATATTTTCCAAAAAGAATTTGCCATTTTGTAAGCGGGCTCGTTTTTAAAGTTTCAAAAGTTCCTGACTTAAATTCATCAGCGAAACTTCGCATACCTAACGCAGGAATCAGAAAAATAAAAACCCATGGCGCCAGATCGAAAAATGAAGCAAGAGTTGCGTAACCATAATCAAAAATATTGCTGTCTTTTAAAACAAAAAGATACAATGCATTCACCAATAGAAATAAAATAATGGTTATATAACCGGTGAGGCTGCTAAAAAACTGGTATAATTCTTTTTTGGCGATTGATATCATTCCTAATAAACCTGCAATTTAAGTGAAGAAAAATAATTAATAACTTCTGTAAACACCCCAAGTTGCAGAAAAATATTCAAGAAGAATACATAAAAAAGATTTTTGTTTATTTTTTATAAAATAAATATAAACAAAGCAGCGTTTTTTAAAGAGCATTTGTCTATAGATGAGTAGGGTATTGCTTGATTATCTTATTATTGTTTTAATTCATAACCTCTAATTAAAAAACAGAGGAATAATTATTTGAAAAGCAATCTTTCAGATGTTTTTTAATTTTTAATATTTGTATCAAAACGAACTGAACCTTTACCGAAACGAACTGCAAAAAATTCCCCTGAGAAGGGGAATTTTTATTTAGAGCTTTTCGCGATTTTTCAAATAAAGAAGGCTGGAAAAATGCCAACCGCATATTGCAATAAAAATTATACACTGAAACTTTCACCACATGCACAACTGCGACTTGCATTGGGGTTATTGAAGTAAAATCCTTTTCCGTTGAGGCCGTCACTAAATTCAAGAGTCGTATTTACGAGGTACAAAAAACTTTTAAGATCAGTGACCAGTTTAATTCCTTTATCTTCAAACTCCTGGTCCTTGGGTTTTAATTCATTTTCAAAATCCATTTTATAGCTCAATCCTGAGCAGCCACCACTTTGCACACTCACCCTTAAAAAATATTCATCAGAGGAAAATTTTTTTTCCTCCATTAATTTCATCACTCTTTCCTTTGCTGTATCGCTTATATAGATCATAATAAATACTTATTAAATAATTCAAATTTATTATGCAAAAATACACCACATTATAAGTAAATAGCCAAATTGAAAACGATAAGACTATACTTTTAACATTCGTAAAATCCTGGAAGAAAAAGATCAAAGCAGGTGCTGAAATTGTTGGATTGTATAATCGATTTCTTCTTCACTGGTAAACCTTCCGAGTCCAAATCTTAAAGAAGAAAGAGCCATTTCATCACTTAAGCCAAGTGCTTTTAAAACAAAAGACGGGCTCTGGGTGGCAGAGGTACAGGCTGAGCCGGAACTTAAAGCGATATTCTTACTGAACTTCATCATCAAATCAGTGCTATCTACATTTTTAAAACTCATATTGGTGATATTGGGTAACCTGTACGGTTTGCTTCCATTTACCCGTGTTCCGTCAATCTGTAACAATTCGTTTTCCAGTTTATCGCGCAATCTTGCAGTTTTCTCCGCATCCTTTTGCATTTCCACTTTGCATAATTCACATGCCTTTCCAAATCCCACAATCGCCGGAACATTTAAAGTACCACTGCGCATTCCCTTTTCGTGCCCACCTCCATCTATTTGAGCGACAATCTTTACGCGCGGATCTTTGCGCCGAACGTACAAAGCCCCAACTCCTTTTGGTCCATAAATTTTGTGGGCAGAAAATGCCATAAGATCAATTCCATCTTTTATAACATTCACCGGAATTTTACCTACTGCCTGCGTAGCATCCGTGAAAAAAAGAATTCCTTTATTTTTTGCAATCGCGCTAATTTCTTTTATAGGCTGAATGACTCCAATCTCATTATTTGCATACATAACAGAAATTAAAATTGTATTCGGCTTAATGGAATTTTTCAACTTTTCAACATCAATCAAACCTTCTCCGTTTACATCCAGGTAGGTAACTTCAGCGCCTACTTTTTCAAGATGTTTGCAGGAATCCAAAACAGCTTTATGTTCCGTTTTTACAGTAATGATATGATTTCCTTTTGCTCCATACATTTGGAAAACACCTTTCAAAGCAAGGTTATCAGATTCAGTAGCTCCGGAAGTAAACACAATTTCATTTGGTTCTGCATTGATTAATTGCGCCACTTGTTCCCTGGCAATATCTACCGCTTCTTCTGCCTGCCAACCAAAAGTATGGCTGTGGCTTGCTGCATTGCCAAAGTACCTGGTAAAAAAAGGAAGCATACTTTCTAACACACGAGAATCCATAGGAGTGGTCGCGTTATTATCAAGATATATTGGGAACTCAAGCATTTATTTTTCAAGCAAAATTACTTTAAAGCCTTTAGAGTTCGTTTGCGCGAAGAAAACTCTTTAGCTTAAATTTGAAAAACTC
>JBBQWJ010000215.1:0-5651 GCA_038210685.1 Chitinophagales bacterium
AAATATCCGGTCAGTTTAAATCAGATGCCGGCGCAGATGGCTTTGCTATTTTAAGGTCAGTTATTGACACTACTATCAAATCAGGCCAAAATGTTTTGAACGCGTTAACTCTTATTGCTAAATTGAGCACTGAATAGTTACCTGAAAAGTTTGTTTGGAGATTTAATGTAATGCCATTTGGATCTTATAAAACAATTTCATTGGATAAAAACCATTTCTATTGGGTTTATGGATTTGCATTGCAGGCGAACCGAAAAATAGAAATTTTTAATACGGTTAATTTTGGCCTGGAATGGGTGGCAGATCTGGACATTAAGAAAACACTGGAAATAAACGGAAGATCAAACTTAGATTATAACCGTGACGGAGTATTGGTGGGACATGAATTTAATTTAAAAAATTAAATTTTAGCCAGCAAATTGGTATTTATGTAAATAATCAAAACCCCTATCTTGACCGTATTTATCACCGATGGGGATTGTATTACAAGTTCAATAAAAATTGGATGGTAGGTATTAATTTGTCTGCTAATCACAGAACATTCGGACAGCAACCCTTTTTTATTGAAAGATTCTAAGGAAATCGGGGAAAAGAGCAATTTATTTTTGCTTCTTCACAAATGAGTTTTTATAAATAAATAATCCAATGTTTAAAAATATATAAGAAAATATTGAGAAGATTAGACACATGAAAGCCCCAATTCCTATACCTGCTAGCAATCCTGCAATTCCAAAATATTCTTTTTGATTAAAAAATACTGGAACAATTTTAAATAACGATAATAATCCTATAAATATACAAATAGGAGAAATACCTATAATATATAGCACAATCAGTTCGCTAAACGAATATTTGTTCAATTTCATTGTTTATATATTAAAGATTCTGAAATTA
The DNA here is from genome assembly GCA_038210685.1 of Chitinophagales bacterium. Taxonomy (GTDB): domain Bacteria; phylum Bacteroidota; class Bacteroidia; order Chitinophagales; family Chitinophagaceae; genus Ginsengibacter. Next base: position 895 of record JBBQWJ010000215.1, read on the forward strand.
CCAAAATGGTTATAGTTCTGAAACTTTTTCAGATATATATTCTATTCCCGCTTCAGCATATAGAGTTGCTGCCTTACTTAGTGTTTGTTAAGAAATAACTAATACATTTAAGGACTTATTTCATAATTCCAATCACCTCTAAAATTATTGATGGTTAGTTTTATATTCTCCAAATCTGCATCCGCTACTTTTATACCTTTTTCATAAATTCTTTTATCAGCTTCGGCTCTAACTATCAATCCTTTTTGAGTCGTGGTATTTGCTATTAAATTTACAATTACTTCCATGCTTTCCAATGGCTTCGCACGCCAATTTTTGGAGATAAATGAAAACATTCTATGTTCTATTTTATTCCATTTGCTGGTGCCTGGTGGAAAGTGGCAAACATGTATTTCCAATCCGGTTTCTGTTGCTAATTTTTGTAATTCTTTTTTCCATAGCCTGCTTCGCGAACTATTGCTTCCGCCGCCATCGGCAGTAACCAAAAGTTTCTTTGCTGAATGATAGTGCTCTTTACCCATTTGTTGCCACCAGGTTCTAATACTGTTTACTGCAAATTCCGCCGTGTCCTTACTGATGCCTACACTTACCCATCCTTCATTTTTTGCAATATCATAAATGCCATACGGAACAGCTTTCCCAAGCTCTTTATCTATAAAGTCATACACTTTTACATGAGATGGTTTGCCTTTCTCAAGCCACCCGATAGCTATCGGGTCTGTCCCTGCATTTTTAAAGTTTCCTATCAGTTCTTTCTTTTTACAATCTACAGATATTACCGGTGCATTATCAGTCATAAAAGATAAGGCAGTTTTATTGATAAACTCAAATTGCTCATTTCTGTCAGTGTCATTTCCTCCTTCATCTGTTTTCTTATTCCCCTGCAAACTATAGCCCATTGATTTTAATAATTCTCCCACTGTTACATAGCTTATAGAATATCCCTCTTTATTCAATTCCTTTTCTATTTTACGCAAGCTTTTACTACTCCACAAAAGCACTTTCATAGGATCTCCCCTGGTATGAGGATTTACAATTGATTCTAATGCTTCCATCAGACCACTTTGATTTTCTCTATGTTTTTTACGGCCACCGCCAGACTTCCTTATTTTCTTTGATGCGCTATCTTCTTTTACTACCTCACCCGAAGCTAATTCTGCAATTCCCTTATCAATTCTGACCCGGCTTACTCCGGCCAATTTTGCCACAAGTTGTTTTCCTCCTCTCCCCAAAGTTTGCGCTTCACTGGCAAGGTATAAGCGGGTAGTTTGCTCATTCAAATGAGGAAGGATCGCTTGATATTTCTTTTGTAATGCCTCGTCGGTAAACATAATAATAAGTTTCGTACAGATGTACTACTTATTATTTAACAGATACTTAGTTGATACTAATTAAATAGTGTGTGCTTCTGCATTAAAAGATTTTGAGCTCAAAACTTTAATGTCTCTGGTAAATATTTTTTGATAAGATTTTCGTAATAAGGTCTTAGTTTATTGATATCAGGCGGCTTCGGGCTTTTTGAATATAGGTCATAAGGATTAAAAAGATTTACCCATTTCAACATTTTCCTATCGCGGCTATCAAGCAAATAATCATATTCACCTTCGCGATGCCATGCATAAAAAGAATGATAACGCAACATATATAATCCCTCTTCAGGAAGATAACCTTTCAACATCTGGTATACATATTCATCATGCCCCCACGAAATATGAACGTTTTTTAACCCACATCCTTTTTCGTATACGCCATACTGTGAGCTGTAATTATTATTGCTGTAATCAGGATTATTTTTAAAAAATTCAGGAAAAACAATTTTATCCGAATAAGCGCAGCCAACCGGAAAAGTATCGCCTACAACGGCCCATTGCGGTTCGCCAAAAAGGCAAAGCACTTTACCCATGTCATGCATGAGCCCGGTTAATACCATCCAGTCAGGATGCCCATCCCTGCGGATGGCTTCTGACGTTTGTAACAAATGCTGAAACTGGTCAAGATCGGTATCAGGGTCTGAATCATCTACTAACTGATTGAGAAAATCAAAAGCCTGCCAAACGGGCATCTCCCTTTTATTAAATTGCAGGTATTGATTTTTTTTCTGTACCACAAAATCATACGTCTGGTATTGATGATTCAACCTGTAAAATTCTTTTACAGTATCCCTTACCGGGGTTTCATAATTCCTGAATTCATCTTTAGGCTTTTTTGTTTTTTCAGGATAACGTTCCAGGACATCATCTTCCCATTCATCAAGGCTCTGTAAAGGATTGATTTCTTTGGAGCTGAAGTTTTTTTGTTGATTTTGCATAGCAATCGTTTGAGATTTGATTAAAATGACAGATGTAAGTTCCTTTTTTTTTACCATTTTTACAAATAAGCATTATATTTCTTATGACCCCATTTTCGCAAAAAATAAAACTGATAATTATTTTCAATAAATAATATATTGTGACGGGTTAGACTTTTATTTATTTACAAAATTGATATGAATCTTCACATTGCAGATTACCTGATTATTATCGTTTACTTTCTTTTTGTTATTGGCGTCGGGTTTATTATCAAGAAAAAAATAAAGACAAGTAATGATTTTTTAACCAGTGGCCGTAACATTCCATTATGGATTACAAGCCTTGCATTTATATCTGCCAACCTTGGCGCACAGGAGGTTCTCGGCATGGTAGCCTCCGGGGCAAAGTATGGAATCATGACGGTTCATTTCTATTGGGTGGGAGCCATATTTGCGATGGTTTTTTTGGGAGTTTTTATGATGCCCTTTTATTACGGGAGCCGGGCCAGGAGTGTCCCTGAATTTCTAAAGCTTCGCTTTGATGAAAAAACAAGGGGGCTAAACGCCATTTCTTTTGCTGTGATGACGATTTTTTCATCAGGCATTTCTTTATATGCATTGGCAAAATTGCTGGAAGTTATTTTGCATTGGGACTTTGACGTTTCTATTTGGCTGGCGGCAGGCATTGTAATGATCTATACATTTCTTGGCGGATTAACCAGCGCTGTATATAATGAAGTGCTCCAGTTTTTTTTGATAGTGCTCGGGCTTTCGCCATTGGTAATTGTAGCCTTACACGATGCAGGCGGATGGCATAATATTAAAACACTTTTGCAACCGGAAATGACACATGCCTGGAAATATATGGGAAATGCAGATTCAAATCCGATGGGAATCAATTTCATGTCCTTGATTTTCGGATTGGGGTTCGTTATGTCATTTGGTTATTGGTGTACAGATTTTCTGGTAGTGCAAAGAGCCATGATGGCCAAAAATATGAATGCCGCAAGGCGCACTCCCATCATCGCCGCCATTCCCAAAATGTTTATGCCGCTCATTGTTGTATTGCCCGGTGTTATTGCCATTTCCCTGATGCAGCCGGCTTTGGCTTCAAAAGGCTTTAGTATTCCATCGGATGGTAAAGGAGGGTTAGATTATACGATGGCATTGCCTGCGCTTATTTCCCACTATTACCCTACCGGCCTTCTTGGCGTAGGTATTACCGCATTGATTGCATCTTTTATGAGCGGGATGGCAGGAAATGTTACTGCTTTCAACTCTGTATTTACTTTTGATATTTATCAATCTTACTTCGTAAAAAATAAATCAGACAGGCACTATCTTATAGTTGGGAAAATGGTTACGGTTGCAGGCGTGCTTTTATCAATTGTAACTGCCTACATCGCGACGAGTTTTAATAATATCAACGACTTTCTTCAATTGGTTTTTAGTTTTGTAAACGGCCCTTTGTTCGCTACTTTTCTACTGGGCATGTTTTGGAAAAGGACAACCGGGCATGGCGCTTTTTTTGGCCTTCTTGCAGGCACCCTCGCCGCGGCAGCAACGCATGGCTTAACTTTGGCTGAAGGAAAAGGCGGGTGGATCTATCCTTTATATGAAATACATAGTGGCATGGGGCAAGCATTTATTGTAGCTTCCGTTTCGTGGATCGTAAATTTTTGCACCACCATAATTGTAAGCCTTTTTACCAGGCCCAAGCCAGAAGCAGAATTGATAGGCCTTGTATATTCATTAACCGAAAAACCATCTTACCACCAGGATAAATGGTACCTTAAAGTGGTTCCGTTAGGCATTATTTTAATAGTGGCCACGATCATTTTGAATTTGATTTTCTTTTAAACAAAAATATTGTATGTATAAAAAATTAAGTAACCTCGGATTTGTAATTGGGATATTTTTTATAATTATTTCCCTGATACTTATTATTGGAGGATTGTTATCTTCCACATTAGCTTATAAATTAAATTTTTATACAGGGTTTACTTTCTTATTATTCGGAATACTCATGACAGCGTTTAACAGGAACAATCATCAACAGAATCAAAATTAATTCTCCCTTTTTCTGTCTTTTAGTCAATTTTAGGTGTCTGGCAACCTCCCCCTTGGGGGGCGTCCGAACAAACCAATTCTTACTACCAAAATCCCTGATCCTGGTTGTTTCCAACAAGGACTACTTTTTCCTTCTTTTTTAGTTATGTTTAACGATAGGTGGAGGTTGAGCCAAAATAAAAATCTTACAAATTTGTTTACTATTTCAAAAAATTATCCGCTCTACCCATCTCACACAAAATGATTCAATATCAAAACTCCTATCAATCCTGCTACAGAAACGATCGTTTCCATTATGGTCCAGGTGAGGAAAGTTTCTTTGATAGTTAAATTAAAGTATTCTTTAAATAACCAAAAGCCACCGTCATTTACATGAGAAAACATAAGACTGCCTGCGCCG
>JBBQWJ010000216.1:0-5639 GCA_038210685.1 Chitinophagales bacterium
CCCCCTAACTTACACATGAATCTACCTTACAGTTTTACAATTCTTTGCGTTGTTCTTTGGGAGTTACAAATGATTTGCATGATATAAATTCCGTTGGGAGAATTAGTAATATTTATATTGGTTAATCCTGCATCTGCGCTACCTGTTTTAACGATCCTGCCACTCATATCGGCCAATTGGTAACGATAGTTTTGAGAAGCATTTATTGTTATTTCAGAATTAACGATGCTGCTGGTTATTGAAATTGAATTACTTGCTTCCTGAACTGGTTTTAAAGGGACAATATTAGAGTAACTTATTTGGCCGGTAACGGAAGTAACTTTCAGCCGGTAAAAAATATTTTCACTTAATAAGGGAACATAACTGAAGCTTTTATCAACTACCGAAAGTTTAGTGAGGGTATTAAAGATTGAACCGTCAAAAGAACTTTCAATTGATAAATTTTTAATCGGCTCGTCAGAAATAATACTCCAGCCCAGGCTGTGTTTTCCTTTGTTGGTTTCTCCTGAAAGGAGCACCTGGCTTATTGGTGTAACCGTTAATGCTGAAAAAGTGCCGGCAATTCGATAAGAGCCGAGGCTTCCATAATTACTGGTGTTTGCATTTCCTGATCCGTTTACAACAACGTAATAATCTCCTGCCATCAAAGTAGTATCAATGGTGGCATTTAATTTATCTTCAGGATTGTAAACTTTCACCACATTCATATTGCTGTTTAGCAATGTTACCTGCATGTCAAGATCAGCGCCTTCATCATTTGTACCTACTGAATATGGGTTTGCATCTACATGTAAAACTCCGTTTTGTGGCAGATTTATTTTGAAAGCATCTTTATCGGTATTGGTAGTTATGATGCCATCAGCAGAAAACTGTGTGTTTACAATACTTATCGGTGTTGGATTATTTTTAGGATCATCACTGTGATCATCCGGTCTGTATGTAAATCCATTTCTTGAAGTGATTATAGAAAGATTATCCTGGTCTGAAGTACATCCGCTTGGTGTAGGTCCGTTGTTCCAACCTGATAAATTTCTATAATAACTATTGCCCATAACCGGTGCCCAGCTTGTTTCTCCAATCCCGGTACCTTCATTATAGGTTGAGATCAAACTGCAGGTTCCGCTGTATTTTGCCTGGTGCGAAAGCCCAACAGTATGGCCGCTTTCGTGTGTGCAACATTCTGCAATAAGTTTGGTGCTGTAACTTAACCTATCCGGGAAAACAAAGGCCGGGGTATCATCACCCCAAATAAAAGAACCAGTATATGCAACGCCACCAACACCCGTATACCATCCGCTGGTAGGTGTAATAATAACTCTCATTCTTTGTGCTAAAGGAGCCGCTAAAAATACAGTTGAATCAGTAGTGATATTAATATTAAAAGGCCGGTAATCTTCAGAAACCCGATTAAAAATTTCAGTAATCTGCGCATCAGTTAATCCGGCAGGTGTGCAATAAAATGTAGCACCTCCGTTCCAGGAAGTTCCGCTAACAGTTTGCCCATCAAAGTCAAGAAATATGGTAGCTTTTGCTGAAGAAAAGCTGCTGAGTTTAGGCAGAGAATATGTTTTAAATGAAACCAAAAGCAACAGGGTTAAAGTAATAGATAGAATCTTTTTCATGGTATAAGAATTTTGGTTTTACCGTTTTTAGGGAAACGGTTTTGGTGGATTAATAATCCTCCACCAGGGCATCAGTTTTTATTTTATGCATTGCGTATGAGCCATTATTTTCTTTTTTTAATTCATAGCCATCAGCATATTCATCATTGATGATCCTCCCCACATAAGTGATGGTTTTATCATCATTGATCCTTTTTGAAATAGCTAATAACGTGTTGTTTAATCCCGGCGATTTTACAATTACCGTGTATAAATTATCATATCGTTTAATAGAAGAAGTAACGATTCCGTTAAAGGTAAAATCACCAAAGTTTAGTTTTACTTTTCCTCCCTGCGGAACACTGAACGCTTTACTCAATTCGCTTTCAGGAGTCGGAAGTTTTGCTGCGTATTTGTCAAAATAATTTTGCCTGTTGGAAGTGAGAATCTGTGCATTGCTGTTATATGAAAGCAGTATGATCGCACATATAGCTGCAATTTTGTACATGATTTTCATAGATAGGATTTTAGTTTTATAAATCTTGGACGACTATAAAACGACAATGCAAATGAAATATTTCACCGTATCATGAAAAAATGGCTGATCTGCTTAAAGTTGCGTGAAAGTACGCCGGGGAAAAAGTATTAATACTGATTGGTGCTTAGTAAAACCAACGTACACGCTTGTTGAGTTGAAATATTATTCTCTTTGGCAAGTTGTTCAAGCTCTTCATTTTCGGCGCCAGGATTGAAAATGATGCGTTTTGGTTTCTGCGCAAGGATATAATTATAATATGGCTTTTGATTTTGTGCATTAAGATAAAGCGTTACTGTATCAAGATTATCAATTGGCTTTTGTTCCGCAATAACTTCTACATCATTTACTTTTCCAGTGCGCCTGCCTATTGCCACTACGTCATGTCCTGTTTCGCGTAGCTTATTAATGGCTAAGTAACTGTACCGTCCAGGATTGGTGGTAGCGCCTAAAACTAATGTCTTTTTGTTTTTCATTCCTTATCAATTAAAAATCTTGATCGAACGTCCGGAGTTGGTATCATGCAAATTTCTTTTTTACCGAACCATTGATAACGTTTTTTGGCAATCAAATTATAAATTCCGTCTCTTATAAATTTAGGAACAATAATAAAGCTATACATTAATGGCCATAAATTATTTAAATACCGGCAAACTCTTAAAGCTGCTGTGGATTTGATATAACATTTTCCGTTTTCTAAAAAAACAAATGAATTTATTTCTTCCTGCTTCAGATCATATAATGCGAGCAAATTGCCGCCTTCGGCACTTTGTAAAGGAGCAAATTTTAAAACAGCTTTTTTATCTCTTTTTATTACAAAATTTACGGCACTGTTACAAAAATTACAAACACCATCAAATAATATTACGGGTTGTTGTGCCATACGCAAATTTACTAAAACTGTTTTCCATGCGTGGACTTTACTAACCGGTTAATGATAAAAGGGAAGGGTTTGAGCGTTTTTACAAATAAATTGGTAACGCTTTCTTTGCCGAAAAACTTTTGAATGATTCTGCCATTTCTTAAACGCTTTCCAAATTGTTTCGTCCAGGTTTTGCTATAATTACTTTCCATTTTTTCTCGACTTATTGTTTCTTTTAAAAATGAATCAATATTTTCAAAAGCGATCTTTGATGAATGAAATGCCATGCTCATGCCGTTGCCGCAAAGCGGTGTTATCATTCCGGCCGCATCTCCAAGCATCAACACTCGATCTTCTACCTGCTTTTTTTTACCAAAACTTATTTGAGAAATAGTAACAGGTTCCTGAAATAAAAATTCAGATTCGCTAAAAATTTTTTTCAGAAATGGATTTTTAAACAAAATATTTTCTTCCATATCCTTAATGGAATTGTTATTGTCTTTTAAATTTTTGGCTGTAGTGAGATAGCACAAACAATACTCATCATTTTCCACTTTCGAGATACCACAATATCCATTTTTGAAATTGTGCAAAGCGATGGTATCTGCAGGGAAATTGGCTTTTACATGGTATTTAACGCCAACGTAATTATTTAATTTTCCGGATTTTTGTTTTATAAAATCTCTTTTCCATTTTACATCCAGGTTGCTTCTTTTCCCGAAAGCGGCAACTGCAATTTTTGACAAAATTTCTCCACCATTGTATTTTACAGAAAATAAATTATTCTCAAAAATCACTTCTGTTACTTTGGTTTCTTCATAAATAGTAACACCATATTCAACCGCAATTTCTTTTAATTTATTGTCGAGAAAAAAGCGGCTGATACCAAAACCGCCAAGATCAAGTTTTGTGTGAATTGAATTACCATCAGGAGAGGAAACGATCAAATTATTAATGATTGGTAGATTTAGATCTGAAAGAGGCAATCCCAGCCTTTCAATAAAATCCCAGCTTTCAAGGCTAATGTATTCGCCACAAACTTTATGAAAAGGGTATTTTTCTTTTTCGAACAAAATGGTTTTATATCCGGCTTTTGAAAGCAAAATGGAAAGGGAAAGCCCTGCTAGGCCGCCACCTATAACGGCTACAGTAAACGAAGAAATTTCATCATTCTTTATTTTATCTTTTGTGTCGTGCTCCAAAATATTAAGTGTTGAAAACGGTGATCAAATACCTGAAAGCCCATTTCCATTTAATAGAAAAATTAGTAATTCCTGCTTTATTAAAAATGTCTTTCCAATCGTTTTTTTTGAATCCTCTTAAAACAGAAACGGGTGCATCATTTTTTACCATATATGATTTTGAAAAAAAAGCCGTCGTCGTTTTAATAAAATGATACGCGACCGGATGTCGATGTAAATCATTGATGAAAAATCCAATCGTTGAATTATTTTTCATCCAAATCATCATTTCAACTATTTCTTCATTTGTGAAATGGTGACAAAAAAGGGAAGAGAAAATGATAGCAGTTTTTTTGTTTTCAAATTTTACATTTTTATAATCGTCAACAATGAATTGCACATTTTTAATCTTCGTTTTTTCTTTTGCAAAAGCGATGCATTCTTTGTTGATGTCAATTCCTGTGAAAGTCGCTGCAATATTATTTTTGATACAATATTTATATATTGCGTTTAAGTTATCTCCGCCACCACAGCCGATTTCACACACTGAAATTGATTTTTTATCTTTTAATAATTCCTTAAATCCATCAATGGTAATTGAATGGCCGCCAAGATTGGAATTGATCCAATCAAGTTCTTGCATATTCAAGGCAATTTCTGCGAAAGGAATATTTTCTTCGTCAAGAATCTCTTTTTGTAACGAACGTTTTTTAAAATCAATCATCAGATAAAATGAAAGTTTCCATGGTGAGCCCCGGGCCAAAAGCTGCCCCAAAAATATTGGCTTTCTTGTCTTTTTTATTTTTCAATGAATTCATAATTTCCTTTAATACAAATAAAATGGTGGGTGAAGACATGTTGCCAAATTCATTCAAAACCTGGTAAGAATGTGCCAAATCATCTGCGGAAATAGAAGTTGATTTTTCTATCGCAGACAAAATTCTTTTTCCTCCCGGATGAATGCACCAATGTGAAATTTCTTCTTTCTTCATTGCTGCATTTTGTAATGCATTTTGCAAAAGACCATTAAAGTCCTGCTCGATCAATTCCGGCACATAGCCAGAAAGTTTCATTAAAAAACCTGAAGAAGAAAGTTGCCAACTCATGTGTTCCTTGCCATTAAACCCCACTTCACTGTAAAAACTTTTTATCGTTAATCCCTGCAGATCAGAATTGTCATTCGTTACTAAAATAGCTGCAGATCCATCTCCAAATAAAAGTCCTGAAGCAATGCTATCGGCAGTAGTTTGTTTTTGAAAATGCAGTGTACAAAGTTCAGTACACACAATAACTACTTTCGCATCCGGATCACTTTTGCAAAAAGAATCTGCAAGTTTCATTGCATGAATCGCAGCATAACAACCCATAAAATTGATAGAAGTCCGGAAAATATTTTTGGGCAGATCCATCAATTCCATTATCTGTAAATCCAGTCCAGGCGCGCTCATCCCGGTGCAGCT
>JBBQWJ010000217.1:0-5636 GCA_038210685.1 Chitinophagales bacterium
TTTTTCAGGTTCACCTTGAGGCAAAAGAGCCAATTGCGAAACTTTAGCGCTCACAAATAACATAGCTGAACCGTTTGGACAAGCTGCCACACATGCACCACATCCGATACAGGAAGCCGCGTCAAAGGCTTCATCAGAATCAGCACGATCAATAGGAATCGTATTGGCATCGGGCGCATTTCCTGTATTTACCGAAACATAACCACCCGCCTGGATGATCCTGTCAAATGCACCTCTATCAACGATCAGATCTTTAATAACAGGAAACACATTGGATCTCCATGGTTCTACCACAATGGTATCTCCATCCTTATATGCGCGCATGTGCAACTGGCAAACGGTATTTTGTTGCCACGGGCCATGAGGCCTTCCGTTAATATACATGCTACATGTACCACAAATGCCTTCACGGCAATCACTGTCAAACGCGATTGGTTCTTTTCCTTCCTGCACTAATTTTTCATTCAGCACATCAAACATTTCAAGAAAAGACATTTCAGAAGAAATATTCTTTACATCATAAGTTTCAAATTCACCTTTAGATTCGGAATTCTTTTGACGCCATACTTTAAGGGTGAGATTCATATTGTAATGTTCCATTGATCAATTGTTTTATTGTTCTATTGTTCTATTGTTTAATCTCTTAATACTTCAATTTCTCATTCGTATATTTAATCAAATGATTAAGAGCTTTAGGAATCTTCTCCAATTCTGCAAAAATGTGATTGTATTCCTCAGAAGAAAGTAATTCTCTTACTTTTGATTTTTGTGTCCAATCATAACTTTCTTTTAAAGAGCCTTTGCTATACATGTAAAACTTTATTTTATCCTTTTTAAAATGTCTGCCGAAACCTTCGGCAATATTTGCTGAAACAGAATCAATCGCTTCAACATATTGTGAGCCCAATGTTTTCTTTGCAAACCATTCCCATTTTATAACAACATTCCATACATAATTACTCAAATGAAAAGCAAAACGGTAGCCTTCTATATCGCTGAGTTTTAAATATTTTTTTTCAGCTTCCGTATCCATTATCTAATCGTTTCATTAACAATTTAACAATAAAGCCATGCAACAATTTCTTAAACTACTTATAACTTCTCTGACTAGGTAAAACCACTTCAAAATTCAAAGGCTCTTTGTTCAACACTTCGCTTCCGTCAGGTTGATAGCCCCACGCAGCCACATAGGTAAATTCATCATCTTTTCTTAACGCTTCCCCTTCCGGTGTCTGGCTTTCTTCACGGAAATGACCTCCACAACTTTCTGACCGGTTTAGTGCGTCAATACACATAAGTTCGCCCAACTCTAAAAAATCGGCCACCCTTCCGGCTTTATCCAATTCATGATTTAATTCTTCAATATCTCCGGGGATTTTTACATTTTCCCAAAATTCTTTTCGTAACACTTTTATTTCTTCGATACCTTCTTTCAATCCTTTTTCATTCCGCGCCATTCCGCATTTTTCCCACATGATTTTCCCTAATCTCTTATGAAAACTTTCAACAGACTCAGTTCCTTTGATACTCATTAATTTGTCAATTCTATCCTTCACCGTTTTTTCTGCTTCATCAAATGCAGGATGAGTAGTTGGAATTGCCGGCACCCTGATTTGGTCAGCCATGAAGGCACTTATAGTGTAAGGAATTACAAAGTAACCATCAGCCAAACCCTGCATTAGTGCAGACGCTCCCAACCGGTTGGCACCATGATCACTAAAGTTGGCTTCGCCCAATGAATACAAGCCATCAACGGTTGTTTTCAAATCATAATCTACCCAAAGGCCACCCATCGTGTAATGGACCGCAGGATAAATACGCATCGGAACTTTATAAGGATCTTCACCGGTAATTTTTTCATACATGGCGAACAGGTTGCCATATTTCTCACGGATTACACCCTCTCCCAATTCAATAATCGTTTGTTCTGAAACGTCATGCATGCCACGCTTATGAACTTCTGTTTTTCCATATCGCTGAATTGCTGAAGCAAAATCAAGATAAACAGCCATTTTTGTAGTACCTACTCCAAATCCCGCATCACATCTTTCTTTTGCCGCTCTTGAAGCCACATCTCTTGGAACTAAATTTCCAAAAGCAGGATAACGACGTTCCAAATAATAATCGCGTTCGTCTTCGGGAATGTCATTTCCTTTCCGATTATCACCTTTATTTTTTGGTACCCAAATACGTCCATCGTTTCTCAAACTTTCACTCATTAGAGTAAGCTTACTTTGATGGTCGCCGGTTACGGGAATGCAGGTCGGATGTATTTGTGTAAAACATGGATTGGCAAAATAGGCGCCTTTTTTATGTGATTTCCACGCGGCGGTAACATTGCTTCCCATTGCGTTGGTGCTCAGGTAAAAAACATTTCCGTATCCGCCTGAACAAATCAAAACTGCATGGCCGAAATGCCTTTCCAGTTTGCCCGTAATTAAATTACGTGCAATAATGCCTCTTGCTACGCCATCAATTTTTACAATATCATGCATTTCATGGCGGGAATAAACCGTTACATTACCCAAAGCTTCCTGCCTTTCCAAAGCACCATAAGCACCCAATAATAATTGTTGGCCGGTTTGTCCTGCAGCATAAAAGGTACGCTGAACCTGTGTTCCGCCAAAAGAACGGTTACTTAATAACCCACCATATTCCCTGGCAAACGGAACGCCTTGTGCCACACACTGGTCAATAATATTACCACTCACCTGCGCAAGCCTGTATACATTTGCTTCGCGGGATCTGTAGTCACCACCTTTCACCGTTTCATAAAAAAGACGGTAAACAGAATCGCCATCACTCTGGTAGTTCTTGGCTGCGTTAATACCACCCTGCGCGGCAATCGAATGCGCACGGCGAGCGCTATCCTGGAAACAAAATGATTTTACTTTGTAACCTAATTCGCCTAAACTAGCTGCCGCAGAAGCGCCGGCAAGACCGGTACCTACAATGATGATCTCTAATTTGCGTTTATTGGCCGGACTTACCAATCTTAAATGATCTTTATAATTCGTCCATTTAAGTTCAAGTTCGCCTTCCGGAATTTTTGCATCTAATGCCATACTTCAGTATTAAATATTTATATACTTTTTATTTTTCTCAATTCACTTATCACATTTCACTCACTTATTGAAGCCACCCCAACATAAATGCCAATGGCATTGATGCGAATAACAGGCAAATGGCGACTGAATAAAAAACACCCACTCCTTTTATGACAGGAACCCATCTTCTGTTGTTGATCCCAAAAGTTTGAAAAGCGCTTTGAAATCCCTGCAGCAAATGGAACAACAATGAAGCAAGGCCGATCATATACAATGTAAACCAAACGGGGTTTGTAAATATATCTTTCATTTGCTGGTAAAGATCAATCGCCGCCCCGTGAAAGTATAATTCGTTTTTCGTCTGTGCCCAAAATTGCGATAAGTGCATTACTAAAAACAACAATAAAAAAGTTCCAAGCCAACCCATGTAACGGCTGTACCACTTTATTTCACGGGGATAATCGGATTTTTCATAGTTAATTTTTCGGGCGGCTTTATTTTGTTTCCAAAGCAAAAGCCCCTGGATGATATGTAAAATAAAAACAGCGAAAAGCCCGATTTCCAAAAACCTGATAAAATAATTACGCAACATAAAATTGGCGCCTTCATTAAAGATTTTTCCATCATCATTTGCAAAGATCAAAGCATTAAGAGTAGCATGAACTATGAGGTAAATAATGAGAAAAAAACCGGTTAAGGCCATCAGAATTTTTTTACCTATTGAAGAAGTGAATAACTGTTTCCAGGTCATAAACGAGAGAGTTAATAAAAATTTCAGATAGGCAAATGTACTACAGGAACTTTAATTCTTTCAGCAGAAACAACGTGAAAACGCAAAAAGAAAAATTTATTTTTTTCTAACATAGAACTGTAGACGTTTTAAAAGAAAAACATGATTTTTATCAGTAACAGTAAACGAACAAATTTTAAAGATTTTAATTCCTATTTTTGAATTCACTATTCATCCAACCTTCTCAATAAAATATTATCCACCTGGTTAAAAAAAACATCAGGTTTCATCGTGCGCCAGTTAGGTATGGTGAGCATTTCCACATAATTGTTAAGCCTCGCTCTTTTGAAATCGTATTGAGTTTGGCTGGGCATATTTAAAAGAACAATCCATCCATTTTTGTCTTCCACATCATCGCGCCATTCTTCGTAATAACAATCATCGCTGCTGTGAAAGTTGAGCACATTTTCTGTTATCAAAATAAATTTACGAATTCCCTGCATCATGAAAGCATCAATCACATCACGCTTAAGCCGCATAATGTCATTTTCAATGGCATCGTTCCATTCGCCTAGTAATTCTATAATAACATATTGTTCATCATAATCTGCCATCAATACTTTCAGGTATAATGTGCGGCTTCCAAATTCATCCCACAAAGGATGGATGTAATAATTATAAACCGTATTGGAGAATTCAAATTCATTATATTCACGCCCAAAAAAAGGCGACCTCAGGTCATTTTCGGGCGAATATAAATATTGCCAGTTGTCGTATGGTTCTATATTCTGCATCCTTACAAATTTATCTAATTAATACTGAAAAATTTGTCAAAAAAAAGTAGTAAAATGTATTACAAAAAGGTGAGCAAATTGAATATCGATTCTATTTTTGTTTCTAATAAAGAGAAAAAACATAGCAGCAAAGTAAACCAACAAAAAATCTATTTTTTTAATCAGCTTTTCTAAAGCAGATCAGTTTCTCCAATCTGTTTCTCAAAAAAAACACCAAATAAAAATTAGTTTTCTCCAACGTTGTTCATCTCTTGTTACCTTTATCGAGTTTAAAAAAAATGTATGCTAAAAGTTGGAGTATTTGGAGTTGGCCATTTGGGAAAATTTCATTTGAATAACTGGAAAGAAATTGAAGGTGTAAAACTGGTAGGTTTCTATGACCCTTCAGAGTTAAATGCCGCTGACGTTAAAAAAGAATACGGTTTAAAAAGATTTAAAGATGCTGATAAATTAATCAATATCTGCGATGCCATTGATATTGTAGCACCCACTACTGAGCATTACGAGTTGTGTAAAAAAGCCATTTTAAAAAGCAAGCATGTCTTCGTTGAAAAACCATTGGCCAACACAATGGAAGAAGCAAGGGAAATTGTAAAGCTGACAAAAGAAGCCAATATTAAATTCCAGGTAGGCCATGTGGAGCGCTTCAATCCTGCGCTGGTAGCCGCTAAAGAGCATGCAATGAATCCGATGTTCATTGAAGTTCACCGGCTTTCACAATTCAACCCACGAGGAACAGATGTAAGCGTGATCCTCGATCTCATGATCCACGATATTGATATTATTCTTTCGCTGGTGAAGAGCAGCGTTAAAAATGTATTTGCAAATGGAGTGAATGTATTGAGCGACACACCTGATATTGCCAACGTTCGCATTGAATTTGATAATGGATGTGTGGCCAATCTAACCTCATCAAGAATCAGTATGAAAAAAATGAGAAAGATGCGTTTGTTTCAAAAAGATTCTTATGTGGGAATAGATTTTTTGGAGAAAAAAACAGAGATCATAAAGTATAAAACGCCGGAAGACAAAAATGTTTTTTCTTTTGATATCGAGACCAAAAAC
>JBBQWJ010000218.1:0-5609 GCA_038210685.1 Chitinophagales bacterium
CCCCATATTTTCCTTCCTTTTACAGCAGGGCTACTATAATTAATAGTGATAGTTGAGCCAGCCACAGTGCCAGTAGCTGTTTCAGGAGGACTTGCTCTTTTTGATTTATCCTGCTGCGCAAAAATCAGGGAAGTCATCAATAATCCAACCAATGTTAAAATAAGCCCTTTTGAGAATATCTTTTTCATTATTGTAAAAGTTTAGGTGTTTAAATAAAATTTATTTGCGAAATAAAATTAATGATTTCCAAAATGGATTGAGAAATAAATATTTATTCGGTAAATATGAAGTTTAAATGTTTAAGGTGGCATTAGTGTTTAACATTAAATCAGTAAACAAACAAATATTGCAGATTCTAATTTTTTTAAAATTATAATAAGATGAAAAAAATGATGGAATTAAAAGATACAAACCTTGAAAATGAAAACTCAATTCCTAAATATTTTTTAGCTAACAATCCTGATATTAATCAGGTTTTATAATGACTGCCATCGGTTGCAAAAACAGAACTCATTTGATAGGTTTGTTTAAACTCATTCTAATCGTATTTCATGAAAGAAAATGAAACCATATTCGCTGTTGCATTCTGGACTTCATTAGTTGCTATATTAGCCTTACTGGGTTTAGTATTAATTGTTGGGTTCATTGTATTTTGATCAAACCAAAAAGATTTTCTCCCGGGAAATTATTCTTTTTCCTTGACGTATCAAAAACACTTCTCTTTACCCGAAAGTAAGATCAGTATCTTCATAATTTTTCTCTAAGCTATTTTTTGAAATTCATAATTATTTGATTTCGAAATGTGAGATTATTTTCTTGATGACACTTTCATTTATAATACTGCTAAAAGTAAATAGTGCAAAATTTATACCTTCATAAAAAGATTATACTATGCGAATACTTTTACTTTTAATAGTTCCGTTGAAACCACGCCTGGCGATCATAATCATGCGGCAGCAACAGCCGAATTTTCGAATGCGGTTATCAGTTTTCTGAGGAAAAATAATTACTGACTCAACAGAAAGGGATTTATTTCTATATTATCAATTCCAAAAACGAACGTTAAAAATTAATCCGCCTGTAAATTCGCAGAATCAATGTTCTAATATTGTAATCCATTTTGAATATAAAGCTAATTGTAAATATTCTCTCCCTGTTTGTTTGCCTGCAGATGCTTTCGCTAAAGGCATCTGCGCAGGTAACAATTAGCGGCAATGTGTATGATGTTTCCAAATTATACGCTGTGCCAGGTGTGGAGGTATGCAGCACTTCGGGCACTTCTGATATTACCGACTCCACAGGTTCTTATAAGATTAAAGCATCAACAACTGATTCTATCTTTTTTACCTACAATGGAAAATCAACAATAATGTTTCCAGTAAAGGATATAAAAAATTATACCGCCTTTGATATTTCACTGCATGCAAAGGTGAATCAAAAATATAAATTGTTGAACCCGGTAACCGTTTATACAGATACTTATAAGTTCGATTCGATAGAAAACCGGGATGAATATGCAAAAATATTTGGGGAGGAAAAACCGGGTATTCATTCCACCTATGATCCGGGAGGCGCTGCCGGGCTGGATATTGATGCACTTATTGGAATGTTCCAATTTAGAAAAAATAAGGAACAACTGGCTTTCAAAAACCGATTACTTCAGGAAGAACAGGACAGGTATGTAGATTACCGGTTTTCATCTAAGACAATTACACGGATTACCGGCCTTACCGGCGATTCACTGGAAACCTACAAAAAGGTGTACCGGCCCGATTATTATTTCGTAGTAACCAGCACACTCACGCAATTTTACCAATATGTTCTAAACACCTGTTATGCCTTCAGAAAAAAGCAAAAAAAATTGTAAAAATTACTTCCTTTCAAATTAATTATGATTTACATTTGTGGCTTAAATTCAATCACTTTTTTTTAAGTTCAAAAAATTCAAAAAAATAATTTATATTTTATTGGAATTGAATAACTTTAAACCAAAATTAGCCATTATGAAAAAATTTTTTACCTTAATTATTCTGTTCTTCTCTTTTGCTTCTTTAAAAGCCCAGGCTCCCACTTGTGCTACCAATGTTTCTCCTGCAAATGCAAGTACTAACGTTAGCCCAACTCCTTACATTACTTTAAAATGGAACCCGGTTCCCGGTGCAGTTTCTTATAATGTATACCTGGATGCGAAGTTGCCTCCAACTACATTAGTTGGAACAGCATTTACTGACTCCCTCAACTTTTATAACGCAAATTATAGTACTATATATTATTGGTACGTTGTACCGGTTAACGTAAGCGGTGCTGCTATTGGCTGCGGTGCTAACATGACTACTTTTATCACCAGCCCTCCTCCACCTGCTCCATTTAATGATGATTGTGCAGGAGCAACAACTCTTACAACGACTCTAACCGGAACGACGCTTGGCGCAACTCAAAGCCAACCTGCAGATCCTTGCGGGGGTTTTACAGGTTCTGCTGATGACGATGTTTGGTACCAGTTTACAGCACTTACAACTGGACAGGTACTTGTAACACTTGAAGGGAACAGTAATTTTGATGGAGTTCTTGAAGTATTCAAAGGAAGCTGTGGATCTTTGACAAATGTTTCTTGTAGCGATGTTACTCCAAAAGGAGGTAGCGAAGCAGTAACGATAAATGCTCTCGCAGGAACAAGCTATAAAGTTCGTGTTTATAGTTTTGGCCCTAATATAAGTGACAGAGGAGGATTTACCATTTCAGCAGCGGGCGCCCCTTTACCTATTTCGCTTGTCAACTTTAAAGGTGAAAATGTAGGCAATAACAATGTACTTTCATGGTCAACAGCTACCGAATTAAATAACCAGGGATTTGAAGTCCAATATTCTTTTAACGGAAAGGATTTCAGAGATCTTGGTTTCGTAACATCAAAGCAAAATAGTGGAAACAGTATTTCTGCCTTAAATTATCAATACACAGATACTAAAGGCATTGGAGGTAACGTATATTATCGCCTGATGCAGGTTGATAAGGATGGAAGGCCCAATTATTCAAACGTTATTTTAGTAAAAGGAAACCAGGTAAACGCGCTTTCATTAAATGCTGTTTATCCAAATCCGGCAAAAGACAAACTGAATTTAATTGTTTCATCACCTGTAAATAATAACATCAATGTGATAATTACTGATCTTGCAGGCAAAGTGGTAAGGCGCCAGTCATTCTCAATTATGGAGGGTGGTAACAACCTTGGTTTTGATGTATCTGCAATGTCGGCGGGCACTTACTTTATAAAAGCAATTTGTGCTAATGGCTGTCAAACAGCAGTTGGCAAGTTTGTAAAAGAATAAAATATAGCAAACAAACAAATAACTTTAAATTCTGTTTTAGAAATAAAGAATGGCGAAGGTTGAAAACAAAACCTTCGCCATTCTTTTTTGACAATGTGGCAAATTGAAAGCTAACATTATCTGCAAGCGAATTGAAAATTGCTACCAGGGATTGATATAACGGTTAAGCATACATGCAATAAGAAAGAATTAATTTAATAAGATTATAAATGCAGTAAACAAAGAAAAAGAGGAGATTTTTATTTTAGCACTTAGTAAAAAAAATACAATTAAATATTTTTCAGTTCAGTCAACAATTCCTGCAAAACTTTTTTAGCGTCGCCAAAAAGCATTGAAGTTTTAGGTTGATAAAAAAGTTGATTTTCAATACCGGCGTACCCGGGTTTCATACTTCTTTTATTAACTATAACATTTTTTGCCAATTCTACTTCCAGGATTGGCATTCCATAAATTGGAGAAGAAGGATCGTTTTTTGCAGCCGGATTTACTACATCATTCGCACCTAAAACCAACACAACATCCGTTGTTTTAAATTCTTCATTCGCCTCATCCATTTCTAATAATTTTTCATAGCTAACATCTGCTTCAGCCAATAAAACGTTCATGTGGCCCGGCATACGGCCGGCAACAGGATGGATAGCATATTTCACTTCCACACCTTTTTCATCAAGTGATTTTTCAAGTTCATGACAAGTATGTTGCGCCTGCGCTACAGCTAATCCATACCCGGGAACGATCATTACTTTTTTTGCATAAGCCATAAGCATGGCGGCATCGCTCAGGGAAATCTCTTTAACATTACCTTCTATTGCTTTTTCATCTCCGCCAGCTTTTGTTCCGCCAAATGAGCCAATCAATACATTCACCAGGCTTCGATTCATAGCGCGGCACATCAAAATAGTAAGTAACGTTCCGGCAGCGCCCACCAAAATTCCACCGGTAAGCATTGCTTTATTATTGTATAAAAATCCTCCACATGCCGCGGCAACACCGGTAAAAGAATTCAATAATGAAATCACCACCGGCATATCAGCACCACCAATTGGCAACACAAAAAATACTCCATACAATAATGCAAGAGCCACCGTAATAAAGAAGGGAATATTTACAAACTGCGTATTAGAAAAATAAGCATAGACAGCAGATACCAGGATTAAAATCAAAATTAAATTATTGAAAAGGTGCTGTCCTTTAAAAGAATAATCTTTAAATTTTCCACTCAGTTTTCCCCAGGCAATTATACTTCCTGCAAAAGAAACGCTTCCAATAATAGTTCCTGCAATGATCGCTAAATAATGACCGGAAGCTACTACATCAGAAAAAGAAGAACTTACTTCCCGGTGTGCCCTGTACAAATAATCAAACTCAACAATTGAAATTAAAGCGGCACAGGCGCCGCCCATTCCGTTGAAAAAGCTCACCAGTTCAGGCATTGCCGTCATCTTCACTTTTTTGGCAACCATGGTTCCAATAATGCTTCCGATTATTATTGCTGAAAAAATCCATGGATAATTCCCCAATCTTTTGCCATCATCTTCATATAAAAAAATAGTTCCTAAAATTGCTATGATCATTCCTGCGGCAGCAATTAAATTTCCTCTCCTTGCAGTAGCCGGATTTGATAACATTTTCAATCCAAGAATGAAGGTAACTGAAGCGACGATATAACAAACTGATAAAATACTTGGACCCATTTATTTTGGTTAATTAGGTAATTGGTTTATTGCTTTATTGCTAAATTTTAATTCTTTCACAAAAACAGAAATTATAATTATTTGTTTGTTCACTGGTTTTTAGCCGATCATTTCTTCTTTTTAAACATTTCAAGCATCCTGTCAGTTACCACAAAACCGCCAACCACATTTAATGTTCCCAGAACCACGGCAAGAAACCCAAGTACCAGAGCCACATAATTGCCACTCTCCGCTTTTCCCATTACGATTATTGCTCCAATAATCACTACACCATGAATCGCATTGGCGCCGCTCATCAAAGGTGTGTGAAGTACGCTTGGCACTCTCCCAATAATTTCGATTCCTAAAAATATCATCAGGATCACGATGTAAACCATCTGGATATTTTCTTGGATAAAATGAATTACACTTTCCATAATATTAAAATTAGCTTATTAATGTTCCTTTTACCAATTCATCTTCAAGATTCAAATTTAATTTCCCCTCTTTATCAATAATTAACTGCAAAAAATTGCAGATATTCTTCCCATACATTTTGCTGGCATCATAAGGCATTGTTGCTGGCAGATTAGAATTTCCGACAATAGTA
>JBBQWJ010000219.1:0-5470 GCA_038210685.1 Chitinophagales bacterium
GTTTATTTTCAAAATCAAACGCAAACGGAACGATAGGAACATTTGCCTTTGTTGCAATTTGATAAAATCCGCTGCGCAATTTTTTTACCTGCCTGCGTGTACCTTCCGGAGCAATAGCCAATATGAAAGTTTCATTATTATCAAACAAGCTAACTGCCTGCTCAACAATACCATGTTTACTTTTGCTGGTACGGTCTACCGGGATACCGCCTAATCCACGAAACAGACCGCCAAACGGGCCGTTAAATAATTCTTTCTTTCCTAAAAAATTGGCATGCTCTATTTTTAATTTATTCCGAACAGCAAAGCCTATCAACAGATCCTTCCAACTCGTGTGAGGGGCTACGATGATCACCATTTTCTTTAAGTGATACGGAAATTCCCCGGCAACTTTCCAGCCTGATAATTTCCAATATAATTTGGCAAGTAATCGAAGCATATTATTAATTGTGTTCTCACAAAATACCCCCAGACGTGAAATCTGAAAATGTGAGAAGAAATAAAAAACAGTTTATAAGATATTCCAGGTTTTATCGCCGGATAAAATTTGATTTAAAGAGGTCTTTCCTTTTCTTGATTCGATCTCTTCTATCTGGTGCTGCATATCATCTTCATATATTGGCCGCTCCTCTGCGTATATAACACCAAAGGGCCTTGGGAATGTGTCGTTAAATTCAGTATCAAAAAAGCGGGAAATGAGGTTGGCTTTTGTCTTGTCTTTTTCATCGTGTATCCAAAGGTCGCTTGCCGAAAATCCATTGCTGTTGAGATCAACCACCACGGGCTTTAACCCGTCCAGCCTGATGCCTTTATCATCGTTGTTGCCAAAGATGAGTGGCTTGCCGTCTTCAAGAAACAACGACTCCTCTTTTTTAGTTTCTTTATCAGAAAAAGGAAAGAAAGTACCGTCGTTAAAAACAGGACAGTTCTGGTACACTTCTACAAAAGAAGTTCCTTTATGAGCATGTGCTCGCCTCAACATACTTTGCATGTGTTTGGGATCACGGTCAAGCGTACGCGAAACAAAAGAAGCTTTAGCTCCAAGTGCGAGTTCAGAAGGATTGAACGGTTCTTCAATAGATCCGTAAGGGGAAGATTTGGTGATCTTTCCGCGTTCGGATGTTGGAGAATATTGTCCTTTCGTCAAACTATATATCTGGTTATTAAACACCAGGTAATTCACATCAAAATTCTTTCGCATCAGGTGAATGAAATGATTGCCTCCAATAGAAAAAGCGTCGCCATCACCGGAAACGATCCATACATCCAAATCAGGATTGGCCGCTTTTACTCCTGAAGCAATTGCCGCTGCGCGCCCGTGAATACTGTGCATTCCGTAAGTATCCATGTAATAAGTAAATCGTGAAGAACAACCGATGCCGGAAATAAAAACAAATTTTTCTTTTTCAACCCCGAGGTCGGGAAAGATCGTTTGCACTTGTTTGAGAATAGAGTAGTCACCGCAACCCGGGCACCATTTTACGTCCATTCCTGAAGAAAAATCTTTGGGGCTGAGTTTCTCATTTATATGTGAAGTAAGGTTTTCCATTTTTTATCTTTAAGATATTCGGATGATTCGTTCTTTTATTTCGGTAGTGGTGAAAGGCAAACCCTGCACTTTTGAAAAACCGGAAGCGGGAATTAAAAATTCAGCTCTTATCAGTTGTAGCAATTGTCCGCAATTCATTTCGGGAATTAAAACCTTTTCGAAGCCGTACAACAACCAACCCAGGTTTTTGGGCAACGGATTGATATAACGTAGATGAACATGCGAAACATCAAATCCTTCTTCGATTGCTTCTTTCACAGCGGTTTTGATAGCGCCGTAAGTAGAGCCCCATCCTAAAACCAGCAACTTGCCTTTTTCATTGCCATTGTCAACTTTTGCAGGCGGGATAAAGCTTTGAATTTGTTTTATTTTTTGCGCACGCAATTTGGTCATTGCTTCGTGGTTCTTTGCATCGTAAGAAACATTGCCTGTTTCATTTTCTTTTTCCAAGCCTCCGATGCGGTGTTCCAATCCTTTTGTTCCGGCTTTTATCCATGGCCTTACGAAATTTTCATCGCGCTTATAAGGCAATACTTTTCCGTCTTCTCCATTGGCATCTTTTAAAAATTTAACTTCAATATCTGAAAGGTCTTCTTCTGCCGGAAAGCGCCAAGGTTCTGATCCGTTGGCAATATACCCATCACTTAAAACGATTACCGGCGTCATGTGTTCTACTGCAATTTTGCAAGCTTCGTAAATCGTTTCAAAACAATCCGAAGGAGATGAGGCAGCCAATACTGGCAAAGGTGCTTCGCCATGCCGCCCGTGCATTGCCATCAAAAGATCTGACTGTTCAGTTTTTGTGGGCAAACCAGTAGAAGGGCCGCCGCGCTGCACATCGATAACCACCAAAGGAAGTTCGAGCATGGCAGCCAGTCCTAATGCTTCTGTTTTTAAAGACATTCCAGGGCCGGATGTGGTAGTAACGGCAAGGCTTCCTGTATAAGAAGCCCCAATGGACGAACAAATAGCGGCGATTTCATCTTCGGCCTGGAAAGTTTTTACACCATTGCCTTTATATTTTGAAAGATCATGAAGAATATCTGTTGCGGGTGTAATAGGATAGGAGCCCAGGAACAAAGGCAATCCCGATTTTTCCGAAGCCGCTATCAATCCTATTGCCGCCGCATGATTTCCTGTAATACTCCTGTAAGTACCGGAAGGAAGTTTAGCTGGCGCTATTTTAAATTGGGTGGTAAATATTTCGGCGCTTTCACCAAAATTCAAACCGGCTTTCAGCACGTTGATATTTGCATCAGCAATCTCCGGTTTTTTCGAAAATTTTTCCTGTATGAACTGAATGGTATTATTGAGTGGTTTATCAAACATCCACAAAAGCAAACCGAGAACAAACATATTTTTAGAACGCTCGATATCCTTCATCCCAAGCCCGCTGTCTGCAAGGCATTCTTTGGTGTGCTTTGTAATATCCACCTTATGGACAATATAATTTTCAAGTGAGTTATCTTCCAAAGGATTTACTCCTTCGGGGTAATGTGCAAGCGTAAGATTTTTTTTATCAAACCCCTGCAAATTAGCAATGATGATTCCGCCTTTTTTTAACCGTGGCAAATCCACTTTTAGCGCCGCCGCATTCATTGCCACGATCACATCAAAGTCATCGCCGGCAGTATAAATATCTGTACTGCCAAAGTGAACCTGGAAACCGGAAACGCCGGCAACGGTTCCAATCGGGGCGCGGATTTCAGAAGGGTAATCCGGAAAAGTACTAATATCATTTCCGGTTAAAGCGGCGGTATCAGTAAACTGCATGCCGGTAAGCTGCATGCCGTCACCAGAGTCGCCGGAAAAACGAATAACGATGTCATCAACCTGCTTTATCGTTGTAACTTTTTCCGGCAGTCCATTTAAAATATCCATAATTGGTTTGAATATAATTTAGCTGTGCAATAATTCTTTTCGGGCAAGCAGTTGTTCGCTGCTTTCCACATGATTTTCGTCCGGTAAGCAACAATCAACCGGGCAAACAGAAGCGCACTGCGGCTCTTCATGAAAACCCTGGCACTCGGTGCATTTATTGGGCGTGATGTAATAGATGTCTGAGGATAGTGGCGGCATGCGGTCTTTGGCATCTACGATTGTTCCATCGATCAATACAAAGCTCCCTGTTACTGTTGTCCCATCTGTCATGCTCCACTCAACGCCACCTTCATAAATAGCGTTATTAGGGCACTCGGGTTCACAGGCACCGCAGTTGATACACTCTTCTGTGATTTTGATAGCCATAGGTAATTAAATTTTAAAGGATTTTGATAATTAAAATAAAATGTAAAGGAATAAAGATTGTAGGCTTGATTTTCTGATGCCTCTCATTGAGCAACATGATTTGGATCATACTATTTGGATTGTTAAAATTTTACAATCAACCCACTGAAATTTTTTGATTTATTTCTTATACTGGCGCAGATATGCAGCATGGCTTTTGTGCGAATGGGTATCCGTGCCCTGCTCAAAACAGTAAAACAACAAATAATTCTGATTTTTATTTTGGCGCCGGGCAAAGGTGGAATGGCAGCTATTTGTAAAGGACAGTTAGAAAATTTGTTGCATCCTAGTGTAAGCGTTCGCTTTGTGCCTGTTGAACTAAATTAACACGGCAGCTTATTTATTTAAAATTATCGCACAAGGACGCATGCGCTAAATCAGGGCGGTAATCCTGAGCTTCATTTTTTTTGCAACAAATTATAAATTTACTCCTATATTTGATCCATCCTTTCTAAAAGCCTCCCCTGTAATACTTTATTTAAACAAATATTTTTAAATCAATTTTTCAGTCTTCTGAATCTTTTAATATAAACATATATACAATGCGTAAATCTACCTTTCTGATCCTTATGGCATCCATCTTTTGCATGAGTTTTACTACCATCCAACCAAATCGGAATGAAAAACCAAAACAAGCTCCTCCTTTACCAACCGCAGGGATGTACTTATTTTCTGCGAACATAACAACAGGAGCAGGAAGTACGGCTGATCATATTAATGAAGTTACAATTCAGTCTGAACAAGCCGGAATGGCTAATCCTGTTTCCATTAGCGGGATTGGCGCACAAACTGGAAAACCCTCCATTTCTGATTTTGCGTTTAATAAGGACTTTGATTTATCAACGATGAAAATTCAAAAAGCATTATTAACAGGCCAGAAAAATGATTTTGAGATCAGGTATTATAATGGAGTGGCTTCCTCACCTGTTTATTCTATTAAAATAAAAGACGGATTCTTTTCTTCTTACAGCGAGGCAAGCACAAACTGTTCCAGCGGATGTCCTATTTTAAATGAAAGTTTTAGTATTGTAGCGGGTACGAGTATTACATGGACCTATTCAAATAACGGAACCCCGCAAGTACTTACCTACAACGTTTTAACAAACACCGTTAGTTAATTTCCTATGAAATATTTTACGGTACCATTATTAATTTTATTGACAGTTATGTGCAGTATTACAAATGCGCAGTTGAAATCATTTAAAATGGACCGCTCTTTTAAATACAGCAATCCTGTTTTAGATAGAATCGACAGCACAAAAAATCTTTTTAAGGGGAATAATTTCTTTGTAAGCTTAAAACCAGCCAATAAAATATTGGCAAAAACTCCTCTGGCAAAAAGGATGCTTACAGTCTATGACTGTGGTATCTTTTGTATGGGAGCCCCGGTTTCTGTAACAGGCCTCGAATTGAAAGGAACTCGCATCAGCAACACTGAGGTAAACCTTAAATGGAAAACACTTAGCGAGAACAATAACAAAGGATTCGACATAGAACGTTCCTATTCAACAAATCTTAATTTTATGTATGATGGATTTGTTATGGGCATTGGCAATTCAAATGTTGAATCAAGGTATCAGCAAACGGACCTTAATGACAATGAGAATACCACATATTACCGTTTGAAACAAACTA
>JBBQWJ010000220.1:0-5454 GCA_038210685.1 Chitinophagales bacterium
ACGAGGCGCACATTTGCCACGGGCTGTATCCTGTTAATAGCACGTTGCACAACAGGATCATTATCCTGAACGCCAAAGCTGATGCGACGAAAGCCTATATTGTAAAGTGTTTTAAGATGTTCATCAGTTGTATTATTCGGATGGCCTTCAATTCCAAATTCATAATCCTCATGAACAGAAGCATCTTTTAAAATCCCTTCAATCAATCTTTCCAGGTTACGGGGTGAAAAGAAAGTAGGTGTGCCGCCGCCAAGATGCAGTTCCCTGATTACAGGCACTTCATCCATCAGGTTTCTGTATAACTGCCACTCTTTAAGTATCACATCAATATATTCTTCTTCTACCGAATGATGAGTGGTAATTTTTTTATTGCAGCCGCAGTAAGTACACAATGATTCACAGAAAGGCAAATGCAAATAAAGGCTGATGCCGCCTTTCGAATTCTGTTTCATAAAATTATCGCAGAAATTTTTGATCCAATACAGATCCGGTGTTAATTCCTTCCAGAAGGGAACGGTTGGATAACTGGTATATCGCGGAACAGATGTATTATATTTTTCCAATAATTCATATGGAGAGAGCATAATATATAGTTGATATGAATAATTAGCCAAAATTACGGCTTGCTGGAAGAAACATAAATGAGTTTACTCATTTGCGGTTATGATCTCCGTCATTCGCTATTTAAAGAAGTTGCAGAACAGTAAACGAACAAAAAAACGGAATTCCTATTTACTTTAAATGAGCGCATTAAGAAGACTCCATCAATCTTAAGATGTTGTCCTTTTCTCTTAATGCAGTTTGGTATCCGATTTCAAAAATCTGTTCAATATTTCTCATCCTGAACAAACCGAAACTGTTTAAATGTGGTTCAATAAAAATATCACAAAATCGCACCTTTGAATAAACGGAATTAGCAATAGCAAGTTGAAAGCATCTCTCTATCATTACGGCTCTTGAAAATCTAATACTCATATTGGTGATAGTTTCTAACCTGTTTACATGCGACCCAATAATTTTATCGCAAAGATCCACCAGGGGTTCTACAGGTAAATTATCAAGCAACCCGCCATCAATCAATTTACTGTTCTCGATCTGCACCGGTTCAAATAAAACGGGAAAAGAAGCGGAAGCTATTAACGGGTTTATCAATTCGCCTGAAGAGAAAAAAATAGTTTTATTGTGTAAAAAATCGGTAGCATTAACATAAAGCGGAATCTTTAAAGATTCAAATGTATTTTCCGGGATATTTTCAATCAATATTTTCCTGATCGTTTCCATAGAAAATAATCCTTCTTTCCTCCATAAAAGATTGGATACTCCAAAATAAGAATTCTTTTTGGCCAGGTCCAGTATCTCATCAGGCGTTTTGCCGTAAGAATATAATGCACCGAAAATGGCACCGGAACTCACTCCTGAAATAGCAAAAGGCTTTACCTGCAACTCATCCAAAACTTTTAAAAAACCTAAATGAGCAAAACCTCTTGCGCCACCACCACTTAAAACGAGTCCTATCTTATTCATTTTTTCTTATAAATTTAAAAAGACTATTTTAATTTTCCCTCCCGGCTGTTTTCATTCGTTTAAAATATTTATAAACCTCCATCCAGATTACGGAAACAAAGCCAACCGAAAGACAAACCAGGAGTTGGTCTGCCACCAGTTTCTGAAATTTGAAAAATGAAATTATCGGAGGAATATAAATCATTAAAACAAGCATTAAAATGGTGAGTATGATCATGTATATTAATAAAGAATTTTTATAGCGAAGCGTGGTAAACAGCGAATAATAAAAGGAACGGTTTACTAAAGAAAGAAAAATGTTGGCAATGATCAAAGTGGTGAAAACCATCGTCCTGGTCTGCTCTTCATTATATCCTTTTGAAACAGCAAATTGATAAACACCTAAAGTTCCGGCGGTGATAACAATTCCCTGCAAAATACTTATTTGCAACTCTTTCCATGAAAGAAAAGTATTGGTAAAAGGACGAGGTTTCTGTTGCATAAGATTAGCTTCTATCGGTTCGTTTTCATAAATAATAGAACAAGTTGGCCCCATGATCAGTTCTAAAAAAATAACATGCACCGGCGTAAAAACTGCAGGATAAATCCAACCTAAAACAAGCGGTAGCAGCACTGTCAAAATGATTGGGATGTGAATGGAAATGATATATTGAATCGCTTTTTTCAAATTACTGTAAATTCTTCTTCCCATAGCAATGGCATCTACCATTTTTCCAAGATTATCATCAGCCAGCACTAATGATGAAGCGCTTTTTGCAATATCCGAACCCTTTTCGCCCATGGCAATTCCTATGTTGGCCGCTTTAAGCGCTGGTGCATCATTTACACCATCGCCTGTCATTGCAACAATTTGTTGCTGTTGTTTTAGCGCATTAATTATTTTTAGTTTGGCCTCAGGAAACATCCTGGTAAAAATATTGATGCGCATTACATTTTCTTGTAGTTCCCGGTCTGAAAAATTCATTAATTCTTCTCCGTCCAACGCTTCTTCCGCCCCCCTGAAACCCACTTGCTTCGCAATGGTTTCGGTGGTGGCTTTATTGTCGCCGGTGATGATCTTTACACTGATTCCTGCCTGGTAAAATCTTTCAAAAACTGAAGAGATATTCTTTTTTGGCGGATCATAAAAAGAAACCAAGCCAATAAATTCAAAATCAAAATTCTCCTGTTCTTTCGGGAAATCATTTCCTGGAAAAGAAGCACTTGCCACTCCCAAAACCCGGTAACCTTGTTCTGATAAAGCTTCCAGTGGACGAATAATTTTTGCTTTTTCCTCTTCTGTCAAATTACAGACGGATAAAATCTTTTCGGCAGCACCTTTGGCGGCGATTACGCGGTTTCCGTTTTTATCTTCAAAAAGATGGGTCATCATGGGTGGTCGACCTGCCAACGGGTATTCATGTATCATTTTATAACCGGGTCTTTCATCCTCTGAAACTATTTTTTTATAAGCTTCATGTAAAGCTTTTTCCATCGGGTCAAATGGCAATGGTTCACTTGCCCACATGGCTGTAGTAATTAATTCCGATACAGCCTCTTTATCTTCACCAGAATTCTTATATAGATGGTCGTTTTTAAAAACATATACACCAGCAAGCTCCATTTTATTTTCAGTAATAGTGCCTGTTTTATCGGTACAAATTACCGTAGCGCTTCCAAGCGTTTCCACAGTTTTTGTTTGTTTCACAATGATTCCCATTTTCATCAGGCGCCAGGCGCCCAGCGCCATAAAAGTGGTAAAAGCAACAGGTATTTCTTCGGGCAAAACAGACATGGCTAATGTCAATGCCTTTAATAAACTATTCACCAAACTCCTGGACTGAAAAAAATTAAAAGCCCATACGATCAAAAAAACGATGAGACCTATAAGCGCCATCTTTTTTACAAAATTTTTTATCTGTAATTGAAGCGGTGTTTTTTCTTCTTCAATATCTTTTAACGACTTGCCAATTCTTCCCAATTCAGTGGCATTACCCACTTTGGTTACCTGTGCAATGGCCATTCCGCTGGTAACCAAAGTGCCGCTGAAGATTTTATTATCTTCTTTTGCAAACTTTTCTACTGCTAATGATTCACCGGTAAGCATAGATTCGTTTACCGTAAAATCATTTGAATAAATAATTTCTGCATCGGCAGTTATCAAACTTCCTTCTTCAACAATAATGGCATCATCCACAACCACATCCTTGCTGATGATGGAAGAAATAATTCCTTTCCTTATCACTTTGGTTTGAGGCTGAGAAAGTTGTTTTAACGCGGCAAGCGCATTACGGCTTTTTGAATCCTGGTAAAGTGAAATAGCTGAAACCAACACGATAGCCGAAAGCATAAAAATGGCATCACTCCTATTTCCGGAAATCAAATACAGGATGCCTGCAGCAAATAATAAAATGAGCATCGGCTCTTTGAGTGTATCAAGCAGGGCAGCTATGAAAGGACTTTTAGAGGATTGATCCAATTCATTTTCCCCATGCTGTTTTCGCGAAAGCAAAACCTGCTCATCTGTAAGCCCTTTTATATCAATGGGAAGCTTGGACATAAATTATTCAGTTTCAAATTTTAAAAAAATTTAATTAATAATAAATGTACTCCCAATAAAAAAGAAAAACATGAGGAGGCTCATATTTGTGAATGACATCTGTTCTTTTTTTCAAAACTGATAAGGATGAAATTTGCTTATTCATATTTACATGAAAACAGTTTTTAACCACTTTGAAAATTATGAATTGTACAAACGCCTTTAATAACTCCTTACATAACTTTACTATAGTCGGAATAAATTATCGCAAAAGCGATATAAATATCAGGGGAAAATTTTCTGTTTCACCTGAACAATCAGCTAGCCTGATAAATGAAGCGATTACTAATAAGATAGAAGGATGCCTGGTTCTTTCAACCTGCAACAGAACTGAACTTTATGGAATATGCAATGATCCGCAGGAACTGACAGAGCTGCTTTGCAGCTATACTAAAGGCAACCCAAAAGATTTTGCAACACAAGGATATGTTTATAAAGGACGCGAAGCCGTTGAACATTTATTAAGAGTTGCTTCAGGATTAGATTCTCAAATCATAGGAGATTATGAAATTTTATCTCAAATAAAACATTCCGCAAAAGTTGCCAAAGAAAATGGCGGCCTTAGCAGTTTTATGGAACGCGTGATCAATTTTGCATTACAGGCATCAAAAGAAATCAAAACAAAAACCAAACTCAGTTCGGGAACTGTTTCAGTTTCTTATGCAGCGATCCAGATCATTAAATCAAAAAACAAAAGTTTAAGAAATAAAAATGTGCTGTTGATCGGAACAGGAAAATTTGGAAATCAAATTGCTAAAAATCTCAAAGATTATTTGCCTGGAGCCAGCATTTCATTTTGCAACAGGACAGATGAAAAAGCTTACCTTCTTGCTGATAAATATGATGCAGGTTTTGTCGCCTACAAAAATTTAGGTTCAGCATGTAATGAAGCGGATGTTATAATGGTAAGCTCTTCTTCTGAAAATCACATTGTGCTTCCCTCCTACTTTGTTTCTGAAAAACCGAGACTGGTGCTCGATCTTTCTTCCCCGCAAAATGTAGATCCCGCAGTTAAATTGAATGCTCAAATAACATTAATGGATGTTGATGAAGTTTCTTTAATGCTAGATGAAACCATTTCTGCAAGAGAAGCGGAAGTTCCCAAAGCTTTGGAAATAATCAACAATACGTTGAATGACCTGGAAGACTGGCATCGTCAGCACGCCAACAGCCCATTAATACAAAAAGTAAAATCGCAGTTGCTTCAAATTAATGAAGCGTTTGAAATTGAAGAAGATAAAGAAAAGATACATAAAACAGTAGCTTCACTCGCACTTGAATTAAAACACTCAAATAATAAAGGTTGCGAATGCATTAATGCGTTAAACAGCTACGTCGAAAAAAATCTTTTA
>JBBQWJ010000221.1:0-5432 GCA_038210685.1 Chitinophagales bacterium
ACAAAAAGATTGTAACTACACTGGCAAAGGCAAAAGCATTGCGCCCGTTTGTAGAACCTATTATTACAAAGTCAAAAGAAAATACCACACATCAACGCCGACAGGTTTTTAGCCGCTTGCAGGATAAAGAAGCTGTGAAAGCATAATTTGATGTGATCAGCCCAAAAATTGCTTCACGACCCGGTGGTTACACACGTGTAATCAAACTTGGAAGAAGAGTGGGAGATAATGCTGAACTTGCTATGATCGAATTGGTTGACTACAATGAAATCTACGGAAATGGAATAGACGCGACAGAAACTGCAGGCGCTAAGAAAACACGTAGAGCTGGACGTAGTAAAAAACCAGCTGTTCCCAAAGAAGAAGTTTCGGCAGATACTGAAAAATCGGCACCAGTTGCAAAGGAAAAAACAGAAAAAACTGTAGCTGAAAACAAAGAAGATGATCTTACCAGGATTGAAGGAATAGGCCCAAAAGCAGCTGAAGCTTTGCATGAGGCCGGAATTACAGATTTTGCAAAACTTGCAGCGGGTAAAGCAGAAGATATAAAAGAGATATTAGAAAAATCTGAAGGTAACTTTAATGCACAGGATCCACATAGTTGGCCAGAACAAGCTCAATTAGCTGCTGACGGCAAATGGGATGAATTAAAAGAATTACAGGATAAATTAATCGGAGGTCGATAAAAATGATTAGTGAAATTAATTATAAAAAATGTCTCGTATTACGGGACATTTTTTTTGCTTGAACTTTTTTAAAATATTAAAATGTAAATACTCACAAAAGTATTAGTGATTTGTTAGCAAATAACTTTTAGGTATTTGATATTTTTGCCAGCATTTTCTTTTCTTTGCAAAACTTTATTCATGTCTGATATACAATCTTCAAAACCCGCAACTTTAATTCTCGAAGATGGAAATGTTTTCCACGGAAGAGCTTTTGGAAAAATAGGCACCACTACAGGTGAAATTTGTTTTAATACAGGAATGACTGGTTACCAGGAAGTGTTTACTGATCCAAGCTACTATGGACAAGTAGTCATTATGAACAGTGTTCATATTGGAAATTATGGTATCCACGACAATGAAGTAGAAAGTGATTCAATTAAAGTAAAAGGAATTATTGGAAGAAATCTTGAGGAACAATATTCACGATTTGCAGCCGATAATTCATTGCAGGATTATTTTGAAAAGCAAAATATTGTTGCAATTGACGGAGTAGACAGCCGCGCTTTGGTTATTCACATTCGTGAAGCAGGCGCGATGAACTGTATCATTTCTTCTGAAAATAAAGATATAGACGAACTTAAAAAAATCCTGTCGAAAGTGCCTTCTATGGCTGGTCTGGAATTGGCTTCGGCTGTTTCTACCAAATCAGAATATACTGTAGGCGATGAAAACAGTAAAATAAAAATTGCAGTTTTGGATTATGGTATTAAGAAAAATATCCTGAACTGTCTTGTTGAAAGAGGTGCCTATGTAAAAGTGTTTAATGCCAAAACAAGCTTTGAAGAATTGCAGAAATTCAATCCTGACGGATATTTTATCAGTAACGGGCCCGGCGATCCTGAACCAATGCATTATGCAGTTGATACGGTAAAGCAAATTTTGAATGCGGAAAAACCCTTGTTTGGGATTTGCTTAGGCCAGCAATTACTGGCACTTGCCAATGATATTCCTACTTTTAAAATGCATCATGGTCATCGTGGTTTAAATCACCCGGTGAAAAATATTATCTCGGGAAAATGTGAGATTACGACACAGAATCATGGGTTTGGTGTAGATGCTGAGGCCGTGAGAAAAAATAGTAACATCGAGATTACTCACATCAATTTAAATGATGACTCTGTAGAAGGACTCAGGCTGAAAGATCGTCCTGCATTTTCAGTACAATATCACCCCGAATCAACTCCGGGTCCGCATGACAGCCGCTATTTATTCGATGAATTTTTTGACATGCTGAGATCTTGATTTTTAATTACTGCTTATATAAAAAATTGGCTCGTAATTTTCTTTAGTTTTGTATTATGAAAATATCAATTATCAACGGGCCAAATTTAAATCTTCTTGGCACAAGGGAAACAGGTATTTACGGATCAGAAACGTTTGAACATTTTTTTCAGAAACTTCGCAAGGAATATGAAACTATTGACTTTGATTATTTTCAAAGCAATGTGGAAGGTGAACTGATCAATGAGATACAGCAATCCGCACAGCATATGGATGGAATCATTCTTAACGCCGGCGGCTATACGCATACTTCAGTTGCTATTGGTGATGCAATTGCCGCGGTACATATTCCGGTTGTAGAAGTACACATTTCAAATGTGGAAGCACGCGAAGAATTCCGCAAATTATCACACATTTCCTCAAAGTGTATTGGTACAATTTCAGGGTTTGGATTGAAAAGTTATTTATTAGCAGTAGAATCTTTTATAAAACATTTTTAAAAAAAATTTTTTCTGAACCAAAACAGAAATAATAAAAAATTGTTCGTTTACTGCATATTTTAAATATAGTAAACGAACAATTAAAGTGATTTTCGATTCAGCTTATTAGGCTTCTGCCAGGGAGAAATGATCTGCTGCTTCAGTTATAGCCTTCAACTCCTCTTCAGTCAGATTAATTTCCACTGCACCTACATTATCATTTACCTGTTTTTCGTTTCTTGCACCTACCAATACACAACCGATTCCAGGTTGATTCATCGTCCAGTTGATAACAAGTTGCACTAAAGAAGCATTGTGCTTATCAGCAATTGGCTGTAGCTTTTGCAGCAAATTATTGGTTCTCCGTATGTTTTCATCAGTGTAAAAAAGATTTCCTTCCCTGGAATCGCCTTCTCCAAACTTATGGCCAGGTTTGATCTTCCCGGTCAACAATCCTCTTTGCAAAGGACTGTATGGAATAATGTTCATCCCTTTTTTTATCGCCTGGGGGATGATATCTCCTTCTATGCCACGGTTGATGAGTGAGTAAGGCACCTGGTTAGTTGCCAGTTGAATCGTTTGTAAAGCTTCGTCAACTTCTTTTTTATTATAATTGCAAACGCCGGCTGCTCTTACTTTCCCCTGTTCAATTAATTTTTTTACAGCTTCAAAAGTTTCATGAATTGGAGTGGTGTTATCAGGCCAGTGAATTTGATAAAGATCAATGTAATCGGTTTTTAACCTTCTCAAACTGTCTTCACACTCTTGCATTATTTTTTCTTTGGATGCCCATTTATACATTTTAAAAGATTTGCCTTCATTATCGACTGTATCAAAAAAAGGCTCGCCCTGGGCGGTTTGCCAGTTCATACCAAACTTGGTTAAAATCTGGTAAGAGTCTCTTGGCTTTCCGTGCATCGCTTTTCCTACAATTTCTTCACTTCTGCCAAAACCGTAGACTGGTGCGGTATCAATGGTGGTTATGCCGGAATCATAAGAGGCGTGAATGGCTTTTATCGCTTCATTTTCCTCAGCACCACCCCACATCCAGCCGCCAATTGCCCATGCCCCAAATGCTATAGGCGTTACTTTTACTTCTGATTTTCCTAAAGTTCTTAATTTCATTTTTTTGTTTTGCTTTTGAGGCTCAAAAAAGGTGCCATAACAAGCAATAAGAAAAGGACAGTAAACCAATAAATTATTCGGATTTTTATTTTAGAGGGATACTAACGGTAAGCTATAAACGCAATTTGTTTCTAATGCAATAAAAAAAACAATCACCTAAAATGTGTAAAGATGGAACATTTTAGGTGATTGCTTCAGTAATCAAAAAAATAGAACAGGAAATTTCAATAGCAACTTATTCTTCAAAAACTCCGATAATCTGTTCAGAATATCGGAGCTTTTAAATGGATGTTCATTTAATTAGCAGATTTGAGAAATGCTACCACTTTGGTCACTTCCTGGTCTGTAAGATTGGCTTTATAGCGCATGTGCTCACCAACAACATCCCATTGTGCATCACTGTATATGGATGGTGTTGGTGTATTATGACACCGTGTACAGTTTTCTGCCCAGAGCTGAGCACCGGGTTTAGCGGCGATTAAGGCAGATGGTTTGCAACTATTGAGAATGACAACCATACTTAGAAAGACAATACTTATAATGAGGGAAAGTGTTTTAAGCTTTAATATATTTTTCATGATTGATATTTTAAAATTTGTATAAGGTGCGTATAATAAATTCGTTGTTCAGTTTAGTGCCTGCATCTGTTTGGATATTATATCCAAAATTGATCTGGCTGCTCCATGTAAACCAATAGGTAAGATCCAATGTGAGCTGTTTGGAAGGATCACCTCCCCATAAAGCATTTTTCGGAGGAGCATATTGTGCGTACCTCGCACCGAGCTCAACGTTTCTTACAAAATTATTACCAGAACCTGTGGGCCGTAAAGTACCGGCAAGGTACCATGAATTTCCTTTGTTGTTGAATGTGTAATCCCTGGTTCCGGTATCAGTAGTTACTGTATAAGTTGCATTCCCTGTTTTGGTTTCTTCATATTGTCCCATAAACCTTATCATTATGGTATTTAATGTTTTATAGAAATTAAAGTCAGCACCATAAGATGAACTGCTTACATTCTGGTATTTAGAACCTGCATCGCCGGTTTGTCCTGCATGTTGACCAAACACATCTAACTGCAATGAAGAATTTGAAAAAGGAAGAATCCCTAGTTTTCCGCCAATTGCTTTATTCTTATTATTATCGGTAAATGACTCGTAACTTGTATGGCCGGTCATATTACCGTCAGGGCTGCCATCATTTACAATTAGTTGAGGCCCGTTTGCCATGTAGACTTCGTAAAGCATTTTAGAGTTTCCTGCCTGGAAGCCTCCTTGCGCACCGAAACCTTCCATGTCTGTTGGTGCCATTCCATCATCTGATAAACCGATCGGGGCAACAGGGAAACGGCTTACGAAGCCTTCTCCAAACATGTCAAGCACATTTCCCCATGGAGCAGCAAATTTACCTACATGAACAGTTAACCATGAATTAATGCGGTAATGTAAATTGAGCGCTTCAAGGCCAAAACCAAAACTGCCGTCATCCTGCATTTGCATCTTTAAGCCGCTTTCAAGAAATAATCTATCATTAATTTTTGTAAGTGGCATAAACATAAATGTCATAGGCACAAAAGTGTTTCCATCTTTAGAGGCCATGAGCATTGTGGCTGCAGAGCCTGTAAATAAGAAACTTTGTGATCCCGGTTTAGGTGAATTTGGTATTTGAACAGTTTGTAGCGGTTCGGTTTCAGTTGTTGTTGAATCTTGTGCTTTAATGGCCTGGGAAAGTACTAATAAGAGGCAAATTGCCGATAAGCGTGTCAGTAGTTTTTTTAAAGTTTGCATAGCATTTTAATATAAGTGTGAAAGTAATTTTTATTATTTTTTTGCAAGGGTTCTTATATAATCAATTATTGCCCATCTTTGGTCCGGATGTAAA
>JBBQWJ010000222.1:0-5421 GCA_038210685.1 Chitinophagales bacterium
AACACTATTCAGGAGTGTTGGGGTGAGGTTTAAATAACTATTTCCTTAAACAGCCTTAACCAGTCCGTTTAAAACGAGAACTAGTTAAGGATTAATCCACAAACAGTTGTAAGTTTGTTGGTGATTTTATTAGCTAAAAAAAATGAGCCATGTTCAAAAAATACTGTAATCTATCCGTTTTAATCTTTAGCTTTTTGATCTTTATTAACCCGTCTTCCTTTGCCCAATCAACGATGTTGACAATAGGGTCTGCAGCTCCTGCATTTACTGCCAGGGCCAGCATGGCCGGTAAGGATTTTGATTTTTCGTTAAAAAAAGCTCTTGCCAAAGGACCCGTTGTGGTCTATTTCTATCCTTCTGCTTACACGGGAGGCTGTGATTTGGAAGCGCATACCTTCGCTGAACTCAAGGATCAATTTACTGCAGCCGGCGCTACCATTATCGGTGTATCTGCAGATGATATTCAGCGGTTAAATTCATTCTCTTCTGATCCGCAATACTGTGCAGGCAAGTTCCCGGTAGCTTCAGATCCCGGAGGTAAAATTGCAGAAACTTATGGCCTGACGTTGACACCTCCAATGACCGGAGTTAAGGATGTACGCGGCCAGGAGGTTACGCATGGTTTTATCCCCCGCACCACTTTTGTTATTAATAAAAGTGATAAAATTGTAGCTGTCTTTTCATCGGCAACAGATAAAATCTCACCCGACGAACATGTAAAAAGAGCATTGGCAATTGTAAAGAAGTTATAATTCTTCTCTCCCCGGCGCAACGTCCACACCGGCTTTCCGATTAAATAAAAAACATTCTCAAAGTGAGACGTTGCTGAGAAAAAACCTTATAGTTCCTCCATTCTTGCGTAGAGATGATTTTCTTATTAAATAAATCTCCAGGCTAAAGCGGATGTCAGCCAGAGCTTGTCGAAGGCAAGTTAAGAGAACCCTTCGGGGGCTTCAGGATGACAGAAAGGTAGAGATGATTTTCTTATTAAATAAATCTCCATTTTAAAGTGGATGTCAGCCAGAGCTTGTCGAAGGCAGGTTAGGAGAACCCTTCGGGGGCTTCAGGATGACAGAAAGGTAGAGATGAATTTCTCATTAAATAAATCTCCATTCTAAAGTGGATGTCAGCCAGAGCTTGTCGAAGGCAGGTTAAGAGAACCCTTCGGGGGCTTCAGGATGACAGAAAGGTAGGGATGATTTTCTCATTAAATAAATCTCCATTTTAAAGTGGATGTCAGCCTGAGCTTGTCAAATCCTTTACTCTTGTTAATAAGGTGGTTGCAGTGTAAAAGTGTAATTTATACCTTATGGCCGTGTCAATCATCTGCACAAAAGCTTGTGGCAGAGACAACGGCCGGGGAGAAATTATAACTACCACTTACGGCCGTAGGCTTTTCAGGTATGGATATTGCTTTTGACTTGGAAAATTAAATTAAGATATGGCGATACTTGGTGAAGTGATTAAAAAAGCAATTGATATTAGTGGATTTATAAGTAGTGACCCTAAACCCAACAAAGCACAGCGGTCGGTACTTTTAAATTTACTCAAAAAAGCAAAACATACGGCTTTTGGCTTAAAGTATAAGTTTAATGACCTGTTGAACAGTGAAGATCCTGTAGGTGCTTTTCAGAAAAATGTACCGGTAAATGATTTTGATGCGATGTACGGAGAATGGTGGCATTACCTTCTCAAAGGGCACCAGAATGTTACATGGCCCGGCGGCCAGCAATATTTTGCACTGAGCAGCGGCACCACGAGTAATAAAAAATATATTCCGGTAACGCCTGACATGATTAAGGCAATTAAAAAAGCGGGCATGCAACAGGTAGCGAGTCTTAAAAACTTTGATTTGCCGGCCGACTTTTTTGAAAAAGATATTTTGATGCTGGGTAGCAGCACCTCGCTTTTTAAAGCGGAAGACCATGAGGAAGGAGAAATAAGCGGGATAAGCGCGGCCAAAATTCCGGGGTGGTTTAGCAATTTTTATAAGCCGGGCCCCGCGATTGCCACTATTTCCGATTGGGATGAAAAAGTAAGGCGTATTGCAGAAGAAGCACCAAAATGGGATATAGGCAGTATCTCCGGCATTCCATCATGGGTAGAGCTGATGCTGAAAGAAATTATCAGCTATAATAACCTTGAAACGATTCATGATATTTGGCCTAACCTGCAGGTATATACTTCCGGCGGTGTGGCGTTTGAGCCTTATCGTAACAGCATGGAAAAGCTGCTTGCAAAACCCCTGGTATATATTGATACTTACCTCGCTTCAGAAGGATACCTGGCCACGCAAAAAAGACCCGAAACAGATGCTATGGCGCTGATCGTAGACAATGGTGTCTTTTTTGAATTTGTGCCTTTCGTGGAGGAAAATATCGATGAAGAAGGACGTGTAAAGCAAAATGCACCGGTGCTTACCCTTGAGCAGGTGACAGAAAACAAAGAATACGTGTTGCTTATTTCCACCGTATCAGGCGCATGGAGATATATGATCGGGGATACAGTTATCATTACAGATAAAAAAAGATCCGAAATCAGGATCAGCGGCCGTACAAAGCATTACTTAAATGTTGTTGGTGAACAACTTTCTATTCAGAAAATGAATATGGCTATTCAAAAGCTGGAGCATTCATTTGATATAGAAATTAAAGAATTTACGGCTGCTACCGTGTTTGAGAATGAAGAATATATTTTGAAGTTTGTGATTGGAACCGATAAAGAAATTGATGCTGTAAAAGCAGCACAGGTAGCAGATGAGGAATTGTGCAATAATAACAAGAATTACAAGGTGGCCCGCACAAAAGCTTTAAAGGGCTTGGAAGT
This sequence comes from Chitinophagales bacterium, assembly GCA_038210685.1. Lineage (GTDB taxonomy): Bacteria > Bacteroidota > Bacteroidia > Chitinophagales > Chitinophagaceae > Ginsengibacter. Next base: position 2,827 of record JBBQWJ010000222.1, read on the forward strand.
AGAAGTGGTGCCACTGGAACATTTTTACAACTGGAGTGAGGAATATAAAAAATTGGGAGGCCAGGCCAAGATACCACGTGTGATGAAAAAAGATGATTTTAAGGAGTTCAGAGCCTATTTGCAGCAGTTAAAATAAGTACAACCATTGGTTAAATAGAGAGAAGACAGTTAAACCTGTATGTTCAAAATATGGGTACGGGCAGTCGTGCTTATACGAACTCAAACGGGTAATAATTTTCCCGCATTCTACTAATCGTCCACCGGTACTTTTTGCTTTTTTTGTTCCAGCTTTTTTACCAGGTCTACAATTACATCAGGCGATAAGTATAACCTTGTAATTTTATTTTTGTATTGCTGCGGTATTTCTGCATGGTTTAAAATAAATCGTTTTGTGGCGAGTATGTATTTGCCTGATCCGTGCTCTACCGCATAGGTGTCGGCCACCCGCTCTGCCTCTTTTACATATTCCGGTGAAAAGAGATAACGATAACCGAACAGGACGATCCCGGCATTGCTGCGGTGTTCATAGTCCATTATATGTCCGAGTTCATGAACAATCCATCCAACCATCACCGCTTCCGGAATTTGAGTAACCGGCATATCGTAACTACTGAGCTTAAAATGTGCGCTGATATTAATACGGTAGCGCCTGTTTTTTCGCTTGTGCAGCAAAGTAGAAAATACGGGCTGTGCCTGCATTACAGAAGACCTGATGTTCTTTTTAAAATTAAAGCTGATGACTGTATTCTTTAGTTCAGGATAAAACGACAACGCCTCTAATACCGGCTTCTTTATCAATGGCGGAATTTTCTTTTTATGCCTGTACGATAAAAGTTCCCGGCTTATCTTTTCATTTGTATTCACTTTCATTTGTATTCACTTTTTACTTACGCCTCTACATTTAGGTTAGCCACTACTCTTTAAATAGTTTTTTCTATTGCATGCAAAAAAAACGCCAAAGCGGGTAACCGCCCTGTGATATATGCGCATTTTCTGCTTCTTTTTACAGTTTCTCCCCAACGGTGTCTCTAATCCGGGCAATGAAAATTAGCAGACCACCGCGATCAACAAGGAAGGCAGTATAAAATTCCAACAATCAGGAATATAATAATATCTTTAAAGTACAAATTCCGCACTCGTAAACCTATTTTGCTCATGAAAAAGCTAATGTTTCTTTTATCATTTCTTGCAGGTATGGATAGTTGTTTCTCACAGGCGGCGGCAGGCAACAAAAATCATGATGTGGGAAAGGTTTACTTCAGTCCACAGATCCCGCCTTCTTTTCCCGGCGGTGAAACTGCATGGCTACGATTTATTGCATCTAACCTTGATACAAATTTCGGCGTTAAAAACGGCGCTCCGGTAAGCGCTTATACTGTTACAGTCAGTTTTATAGTTGGGATGGATAGTGTTGTAAGTAATATTGAATGTAAAAACGACCCCGGGTATGGAATGTGCCAGGAAGCTATTCGTCTAATCAAAAAGAGCGGTAAATGGAAACCGGCAACACAAAATGGGAGAATTGTAAACGGATTCAAATTCCAGCCAATTGTCTTTAAGATAAAATGAATGTAATCTAAAAGCCTTAGCTCGTAGCACATGAAAAAAATTTTTAAATTTAATTCACGAACGGTAGTGTTCAGCATCAGCACATAGCCATGAAATTGAAACACGGCCCTGGAAGAATCAAAATAAAAATCGGGCGAATTACTTTGTTTACTATTATACTAAAACCTGCCCCTTGCTGTGGTTCGGGTGGGGTAGATATGTTTCATGTGCCACGAACCACAAGGCATCATGTTGCTAAAAAGAATACCTGTCGGATGCCACGGCAGAGGAGAAACCTTATTCTTGCCTCATTGATGGGGACTTTGCCCGGTTACGGTTTCTGACGGATGAACCGGATAACGGCACTGCTTTGCTCCGTGCTTTCCAATCTTGTTTCATAGCGCTTTCCATCCACGATGGCCACCATTAGTGACGTATTCGGAGGAATGGATCCCAGATTTTCAGCGACCATAACCAACTCGTTTGATTCCTGCAATGTTGCAACAGCCAGTTTGATGGTGTATGCTGTTTCCGCAAGCCGAATATGCTCAGCAATCATCTGCTTGTTTAGAAAGATAGCAATGGAGTCGCCATCCACTATTGCATTATCATAAAACCGCAATTCGATAGAATCGCCACTAACGGGTATCTCCTGCATTACTTGTTTGCTACGGGTCGCAAACTTTTGTTCATTAGTTAAAGGTACTTTCGCTACAACCGGTTCCTTAACTGGTTCAGGCGTTGGTTGTACAATGGGTTGGTTCGTAGTGGCAGGAATGAATACCTGCGTGTTGGTTTGTTTAGTTGCTGACTTGTGAGATGGCTTTGTCTGCACTTTCGCTACCAGGTCGGGTGCAACAGGTACCGGTTTTAGAAAGGCCAGTTGACCAATGCTATCAATCAACCCGGGGTCGTTGGCGCCGAGGGTATAATTATCAATCACAAAATCCCACTCATCATTGAAAGTAGGTGTGGTAAATTTTTGCAGATCAACCGGTCCCCTTGGCTGCTCTTTGTCTTTTAAAGCCGCCTTTCCATTGAGGTACA
>JBBQWJ010000223.1:0-5412 GCA_038210685.1 Chitinophagales bacterium
AGCGAAAATCGGGGGAGTAAAAAACATTTTTGTGGAAATGGATTTGACTGATCTTAAAGACAGCGCGAAAAATATTAAGAGGATGAAAGTTTAAGGGAACAGGCGATAGTAAACAAACAAATAAAAGAGATTTTTATTTTACATAACAGGTATGTATAAACGCAAATAGTTTCGGAATGCTGATACACCTTACAGGCAATTGATAAAAAATATTTATGAAAACCGTTGCTAAGAGACCTGGAGGAGACTAGCATAAGTTGACTCGTTCTAAAAAAGCTTCAATAGTTACATAATTTAAAATTAATATGCACAAACAATGAACTTTTATAACCGCCTGATACCATCAACGGAATCTACCTAAATGCAACGTTTCTTACATTTTCGTTGTCAGAGAACAAAATAAAAGTCATGAAGAATACTAGAATAATTTATAAATTACTTTTCATCATCCTTATTTTTTTGGTTTCTGCAAAACTTTCAAACGCACAAAAAACCGAAATGTATTTTAATGTCTACAGCGGGCTATTTTCCTTTCGTGGACACAACACAACTTCTAATTCTTCAATTTATTCCTTACCATACCCTTTTTATGCTCATCCAACTAAATTCACGTCTAATCCTTATGGGAGGGGAAATGCATTTTCTTACTCGTTGGAGTTTCAGGCTAAAAGACTCTCTAAAAGAAAAAACATTTATGGACTTGGAGCCAGTGTTGAAATATTGACAAGTAAGGTTAACATTGACAAATTAATTATTAGTGGAGATCCGGCAGCTTTAACTTACACTGCGAACGGAACAACTAAATTAAAAAATTCGTTTTTGACACTAAATCCTTTTGTTGGACACAGATTCTTTTATCACAAGCTGACCTTTGATTTGTTGGTGGGCTCTGACATTGCGTTCTGTCTTAAAAGCAAAGAAACAGGGGAAGCATTGATCAGCGATAAAGCTTATAATATTAGAGTAGAAAATGAAAAGAGAAAGCCCGTTATAGATTTTAGAACAAGAATTCAATTAAAAGCACAAATGAGAAGATACGGATTTTTATTGGGTTACTCACTAGGAATAACAAATTACCAAGCACCCGATTGGTATCATCCAAAAGCTTACACAAGTTTTTTACGGTTTGGTCTTAGTTACCAACTAAAATAATCTTCAATTCACAATCACAAAAAGGGTAACTATGAAGGATTGAGCGGAATCAATAATTAACAATTAATAATCAATAATTAAATCTCCTTCTTCTTCAATTGCTCAACTGCATAGTTTGCAGCCCTTGCAGTCATTGCCATAAAAGTGAGTGATGGATTTTGTGTAGAGGTTGAAGTCATACATGCGCCATCTGATACAAAAACATTCGGGCAATTATGAAACTGGTGCCATTTATTGAGCAAGGACGTTTTTGGATCTTTACCCATTCTTACACCGCCCATGTGATGAATATCAAGTCCTGGCGCTTGTTTTGAATCGTGTGTTTTAATATCAGTGAAGCCGGCTTTGGTGTACATCTCTGTCATTTGCTCAAAAAAATCTTTGATCATCTTTTCATCATTGTCATCATAATCGATATTGATCTTTAGTAAAGGAACGCCCCATGCATCTTTCTTCTCTGCATCCAAACTCAGGAAATTGGTTTCCTTCGGAATCGTTTCTCCCATCATTCCGGAACCAACTGACCAGGTTCCTAAAGTAGGTTCAGCTAATAAATTTTGTTTTAAATTTTCTCCAAAACCAGATGAGTCGTTATAAGAACTTCTTCCACCATAAAAGGTGAGAGCATATCCTCGCAGAAAATCAGTTTCCTGTTTGTGTAAATTCCTGAAACGTGGCATATATGCGCTTGTGGGTCTTCTTCCGCCGTCAGTTTTAGTATCCAGGAAACCATCATATTTTGCGTGTATGCTTGCACGGTAGTTATGGAAGGCTGCATATTTTCCGAGAATCCCGTTGTCATTTCCCAATCCGTTAGGGAAGCGTTTCGATTTTGAATTTAATAAGATGAGGTTGGTATTATAAGCGCCTGCATTTACAAAAATTACCGGTGCATAATATTCAATAGATTCTTTGGTGTTGGCATCAATTACGAGAACACCAACAGCCTTTCCCTTATCATCATCATAGATAATTGAATGAACTACCGAAAAAGGACGAAGCGTCATCTTCCCGGTTTTTTGTGCCCACGGAATGGTAGTGGAGTTAGCATTAAAATAACCGCCAAACGGACATCCGCGCTGGCAAAGGTTTCTGTTTTGACATTGTGATCTTCCCTGGTCAAAATGAATTTGTTTAGGTTCGGTCAAATGTGCGCAACGGGCATAGATTACATTCCTGTCTTTGTAATTTTTTGCCACCACATCTTTAAAATAATTTTCTACACAAGAAAGTTCTAATGCAGGTAAAAACTCCCCGTCTGGAAGTGCGGCAAGCCCATCTTTATTGCCGGAAATTCCAGCAAATTTTTCAACATAACTGTACCATGGAGCGATATCTTTATAGCGGATCGGCCAGTCTACCGCGTAGCCATCTCTTGCCGGCCCTTCAAAATCAAAATCGCTCCAGCGTTGCGTTTGACGTGCCCACATGATGGATTTTCCTCCTACCTGGTAGCCACGTATCCAATCGAAAGGTTTGTCCTGTATGTATGGATGTTCGGTATCTTTTACAAAAAATTGCTGTGCATCTTCTCGAAAGGCATAACAACGGCTTACGACAGGATTTTCTTTCTGTATCTCGTAAGGAATTTCTCCGCGGTGTTTAAATTCCCACGGCATCATATTGGTTGTAGTAAAATCTTTTGGTTGCACTACATCTCTTCCTCTTTCGAGTACGAGTGTTTTTAATCCTTTCTCACAAAATTCTTTCGCTGCCCATCCACCGCTCATTCCTGAACCGATGACGATGGCATCGAAAGTGCGTGATTGTTTTGAGTCTCCCATATTTTATTAGCTTGCTTTTTTAACCGGTACACAACCGTAGAATTTGCCGGGTACGAGTTCGTACACATGCACTTTTGTTAAATAATATTTTGATTGGGTAAAACCTTCCAGTGTTAATCTCTTCATGTTGTTATAGAAGAAAGCCACATTCTCAGGAATGTCTTTTTTATCTTCTATAGCTTTTAAAACTTCGCCTCTTTCGGCAGGTGTGGCTTTTGTAAAAGATTTATTGATTGTCTTTTTAGAAAAAGCATCAAACTCCTTTAACCCCTGCGTAAATTTTTGTTGATCTTCCGGAGAATAACAATCGTCCATCATCATCAATGCAAACTGGTAAGCGCCTACATCTTTTGCACCCGGAGTTTTGCCGCCGGGAATTATCGTGTCGCTTACTGCGGAAACAATATCTTCATCGTTGCCGTTGATCTTATAATTTTTTACAGAGACCGATGCTTTTTTTTCTTCCTGTAAACAGGAAGGTAATATGGCAGTTCCGGCAGAAAGGATTAGTAACGTTTTAATACTTGATCGTCTGTCCATTTAGAGTGGTTTTTATAGAATGAAGAAAGGTAATTCAAAATGTTTAGTTGTGGTCTTCCTAAATAAATTTTATTACTTTATTTTGACTTTTTGGTGATACAGTAAAGCAATTTATTTTCAGGATTATGCATTTTGATCGTAAAGCCTTGTCATTATTATTGTCTATCGAAATTTGAATAAACTTTCCTTGTGCCGTAAACACATTTTGTGGGGTAGATCATAACCATCAAATTCGCACCAGCCGTTCCGAAGGAACGTTTTGTGTTCATCTTTTTAAAATTTCTACCAACGAAAAGTCCTTACGGGACTAAGAAAAACGCTTCAACATATTCCTACTTTTCATTTTGCGAACAATCAATCTAATCCAATTTATTTTTAATATTCCAATTTTTGTAAATAGTCAATATTGTTTTTGAGGCATTCAAACGCAGTGCCGGTGTATTCTTCCTGTTCTACAAAATAATATTTCATTCCTGATTTCTTTTTATTTTCAAACATCTTTTTTACATCCAAAGCGCCTTTGCCAAATTCAACACTATGCTTTTCTTTGAGATCCATATCTTTCAAATGCCATAAAGGAAAACGCCCCGGGTATTTTGTAAAATATGCGATGGGATCATTTCCTGTTACGATCACCCAACCTATATCCATTTCCATTTTCACCAAAGAAGGATCGCTATTTTCCAAAAGCACATCATACAAAACTTTCCCTTTGTCCTTCTCAAATTCAGAATCATGATTATGATATCCAAAAACCAGGTTTGATTTTTTTGCTACTTCTGCTGCTTTATTAAAAACTTCCGCAACCCGTTTGTAGTTATCAACGGTTTGGCCGTTGCTGGGCATTACCGAAACAATTAAATATTCCTGTCCTGATTCTGCGGCATCATCCACTGTTTGCTGCCATTTATCATCATAATGTACATGGCCGCTGCGCAAAGTCATTCCAAGGTCAGAACATATCTTTTTCATTTTCGCAGGCTTTAAACCATAATAAGATCCTTTTTGGCTACCTGCCGATTCCATTTCCTTGTAACCAAGACTGGCAATTTTTTTCAATGTTCCCACATTATCCTCCAGCATTTCTTTGCGCACGGTGTATAATTGCAAACCCACATCACTCACTGTCTTGCGGCTTGTTGCTTTTGCAAGATCCGGTAACAAAATACTGCCAAGGGCAAAGGCACCTGAAGCTTTCAAAAAATTCCGTCTGCTATTCATTGGTTTATTTTTTAGGTTATGGTTGTGTTGGTTCAGAATTACTTACAAAAGAAATGTGCTTGCTGTCGGGCGACCATGAGTTTACATTGATTGTTCCCTGGCCTCCGTATAAATAAGCAATTACTCTTGGAGCGCCACCGGAAACAGGCATTAAATTTAGGGTTACCCTTTTATAAGAAGGATGCGACATCGGATCAATATCTTTTGAAAAAGAAATATAAGCGATCCATTTTCCATCTGGCGAAATGTGCGGGAACCAGTTGTGGTGTTCATCAAATGTAAGCTGTTCCCTGCCCGTTCCATCGGGTTTCATTCTCCAAATCTGCATGGTTCCGGTTGGGTTGGCATTGTAATAAATCCATTTCCCATCCGGCGAATATTCCGGGCCATCTACATGGCCTTCTGTATTATTGGTGAGCGCAGTTTCTTTGCCGCTTTTCACATCAACTTTATAAAGATTGTAAACTTTGCTTCCGTTTCTTTTGGCAACAATAGCGAATTCTTTTCCGTTGGGCGCCCATCCGTGCCAGTAAGAAGGTGTTTCATGGGTTATCAGTTTAGGAGTGCCGCCCGACAGTGGAAGGACATATACGGCAGATTCTCCTCCGGGCAGATCCGGCGTTTGGCAACTGATGGCAAGTGTTTTACCATCGAAGGTAATTCCGTGATCATTATTGATGCGGTTCAGCGTACCTGTATTCAATTTTTCAGGTGT
>JBBQWJ010000224.1:0-5376 GCA_038210685.1 Chitinophagales bacterium
AAGAATTTCGGTTACACGAGACCGTTAGTTCTTTGATAAAAAATAAAACAATCCTTTCTGCCCACGATATTTCTGAAGGTGGCTTGTTTGTAACGCTTGCTGAAAGCGCTTTTTTCAACAATCTCGGATTTACAGTAAACCTACAAAAAATGCAGATTCGTAAAGACGCTTATTGGTTTGGTGAAGCACAGGGAAGGGTAGTGGTAACCGTTAGTGCCGAAAAGATAAATGAATTCGAAGGATCATTAAGCATTCCGTTTGAAAAATTAGGAACAGTTACCACTGGCGAAATAATTGTTGATGACGACAACTGGGGAAATATAAGCGAATGGAAAATAAAATACGATACTGCAATAGGAAATTATTTAAAATCAGAATTATAGTAAAACTAATTTAAAATCGAATTTTTCGAATTACACGAATTCTAAAGAATGGATAAAACATCAAACATAGTGGTAACAGGCGCTGCGGGTTTTATAGGAAGTTGCCTGGTTAGTTTTTTAAATGATAATGGGTACAAAAATTTAATTTTAGTTGATGATTTTTCGCATGAAAAAAAAGAACTGAATTTAAAAGGAAAAACTTTTGCAGATAAAATTGAAAGGGAAGCTTTTTTTGTTTGGTTGGAAATTGAAAAACCTCAAATCGATTTTGTATATCATATTGGCGCAAGAACTGATACCACTGAATTTGATTATTCCGTTCATGAACATTTGAACGTAGAATATTCTAAAAAGATATGGAATTATTGTGCGCAATATCAAATTCCACTTGTTTATGCTTCTTCGGCTGCAACCTATGGCGCAGGCGAACTTGGGTATAAAGATGACGAAGCAATAGTTGATGATTTGAAGCCATTGAATCCTTACGGTATTTCCAAAAATGAATTTGATAAATGGGCTCTGAAACGAAATACTTTCCCGCCTGCATGGTCCGGGTTAAAATTTTTTAACGTCTATGGTCCTAATGAATATCATAAAGCAAGGATGGCAAGTGTTATTTTTCATTCTTATAACCAGATCATTAATAATGGTTTTGTTAAACTGTTCAAATCGCACAAGAAAGGCTTTAATGATGGTGAACAATTACGGGATTTTATTTATGTAAAAGATGTCTTGAAAATCTGTTTTTGGTTTTTGGAGTGTTGGCAAAAAGATCCAAAAACTTTTATTTCCGGCATATACAATGTAGGTACCGGGAAAGCCCGGACTTTTAATGATCTTGTAAACGCAACTTTTTCAGCGTTGGATAAACCCACTCAAATAGAATACATTGATATGCCCGAAGATATTCGCGATACCTATCAATATTTTACTGAAGCAGAAATGAATAAGATTCGATCTGCCGGATATTCTCAGCCGTTTTATTCCTTGGAAGAGGGTGTAAAAGATTATGTTCGAAATTACCTTACTAAAGAAGAATATTATTGATGATTGAAAAATTAAATTCTGCTTTTTTTATTTGTTTACTGATTTATTCACTTGCTAAAATTTACAGGTAAATGCAAAAGTGCCTCGTAGTTTTGTTTAATGAAAATTGCCTTTTTATACCGATTTTCTAATTTTTTCCACAAATCGCTTTATAACTTTTTCGGCTTGAATATTAGCAGTAAGTTTGCATGACCTCACGGATTTTTCTATTCGCATTCTTTCCTGCGGTCAACTTTTTTCATTTTCTTTCATTGCAACAATTTAATTTTTTAGCTGTTGTTTTGGAGGAATTATTATTTTTTAAAAACAAAAAAGATGGCAAAGTACATTTTCGTAACAGGCGGCGTAAGTTCTTCATTAGGTAAAGGAATTATCGCTGCTTCACTCGCAAAGCTTTTGCAGGCAAGAGGTTTGCGTGTTACCATTCAAAAATTTGATCCCTATATCAATGTAGATCCGGGAACTTTAAACCCGTATGAACATGGAGAATGTTTTGTTACGGAGGATGGTGCTGAAACTGACCTTGATCTTGGCCATTATGAGCGGTTTTTAAATATTAATACAACACAGGCAAATAATGTTACGACAGGCAGAATTTATCAAACTGTTATCAACAGGGAAAGGGAAGGTGATTATTTGGGGAAAACGGTGCAGGTAGTTCCGCATATAACTGATGAGATAAAAAGAAGAATGATGTTGCTTGGTGAAAAAAACCAATATGATGTAATTCTCACAGAGATAGGAGGAACAGTTGGCGATATTGAAAGCTTACCGTTCGTTGAAGCCGTTAGGCAAATTCAGTGGGAATTACCGGATGAAGATTGCCTGGTGGTTCATCTTACGCTCATTCCTTATTTAAAAGCTGCAAAGGAATTAAAAACTAAACCTACCCAGCATAGTGTAAAACTGATGAGTGAAAATGGGGTTCACCCGGATATTTTGGTTTGTCGCACTGAGCGCCCATTAAATGAAGATATTAAAAGAAAAATTGCTCTTTTTTGTAATGTAAAAGTTGATTCGGTAATAGAAGCTGCAGATGCTTCAACAATTTATGAAGTGCCAATTGCTATGCTTCGCGAAAAATTGGATTTGATTGTACTGAAGAAATTAAATATTACTAATTACAATGAACCTGACCTTACTAAATGGAAAGAATTCCTGGAAAAAGTAAAACATCCCGGCAATAAAGTTACGATCGGCCTTATTGGAAAATATATTGAATTGCAGGATGCTTATAAATCGATTTTAGAATCTTTTATACATGCCGGCGCAATGAATGATTGCAAAGTGCAGGTGTTAAATGTGCATAGTGAATATATTGACGAAGAAAACGTAAATGAAAAACTAATGGGGCTTGATGGTTTATTGGTAGCACCTGGTTTTGGTTTCAGAGGAGTGGAAGGAAAAATAATTGCTGTAAAATATGCCCGTGAAAATAATCTTCCTTTTTTTGGTATCTGCCTCGGAATGCAAATGGCTGCAATTGAATTTGCCAGAAATGTCCTCGAGATTGCAGATGCGGATTCAACAGAAATGAACCCTGATACACCAAATCCGGTGATAGATATGATGGAAGAACAGAAAAAAGTAACTATAAAAGGTGGTACAATGCGTTTAGGTTCTTATCCTTGCGTGATAAAGGAAAATACTCTTGCTTATTCTATTTATGGAACCACCGAAATTCATGAACGGCATCGCCATCGTTGGGAGTTTAATAACAAATACCTGAAACAATTTGAAGAAGCGGGTATGATAGCAAGTGGTATCAATCCTGAAAGCGGGTTAGTTGAAATCATGGAGCTGAAAAATCATCCTTTTTTTATAGGAGTGCAATATCATCCTGAATTAAAAAGTACAGTTGAAAATCCACATCCGTTATTTGTTCATTTTATAAATGCTGCAAAAGAGTTTACTAAAGCAAATCAACATAGAGCTGAAATGTCTAAAGTAGAAGCCTGACAAGCAATTGCCTTCAATTAATTAACACTTTTCTTTATCCTTTCATTAAACGGAAGGGGTGTTAATTACGTCTATAATGTATCTTTGCTACCTTTTATAGATACTATAAAATAAACGATATGATGAAAATATTACTTATTAGCTTTTTAACTTTTTTCGCTTCGAATGGCTTTTCTCAAAATAACAAGTTGGGCGTAAGTGATCCTGATGCAAAAGCGATATTGGACAATGTAAGTGCAAAATTCAAAACATACAAAACGGTTTCAGCAGATTTTACCTTAAGTATTACCAATGCAAATGGAAAAGTGGAAGGCACAAAAAAAGGTATTGTTTATATGAGGGGTTCAAAATACCGGGTTAATATTTCAGGGCAGGAAATCTATAGTGATGGTAATAATATCTGGACGTATGATAAATCAGCAAATGAAGTTCAGCTTACTAAATTCGATCCTTCCTCCAATACCATTACTCCTCAAAAAATGTTTACTAATTTCTATGATAAAGATTTCTTGTATAAATTGAATGGCGAAAAAAAGGTGGGTAATAAAGTGATACAGGAAATTGAATTAACGCCTGTAGATAAAACAAAAACATTTTTTAAGGTCTTGGTAGAAGTTGATAAAGCTACCAAAAATATTGTGTCAAGCAAAGTCTTTGAAAAAAATGGCGATCGTTTTATTTATACTGTAAACTCAATGAAAACGAATGCCGACCTTCCAGAGTCTCTTTTTTCTTATGATGCAAAGAAACATCCTGGTGTAGAAGTGGTGGATCTTAGGTAATAACTTATTTTTTCAATCTTGTTTAATTAGCGCTTCTTTCGGAGCGTTTTTTATTGTGGCCAGCTGTAAGAGTTGATATTTAATCCTGCCAGGTGAACTACGCGGTCTACAACGGTTGATGCCGCTTCCTCAATGGTTTGTGGTTTACTGTAAAACGAAGGCGAAGCGGGGCAAATAATTCCACCGGCTAGTGTAATTGTTTCCATATTCCTCAGATGAATTAAATTGTAAGGAGTTTCACGCACCACACATATCAGTTTTCTTCTTTCTTTTAAAATTACATCAGCGGCTCTCGATATCAGGTCGTTAGAAATTCCTGCAGCGATTCGTGCAACGGTTCCCATGCTACACGGAACGATGATCATAATATTAAAATTGGCAGAGCCTGAGGCAAAAGGAGCCATAAAATTATTTTTGTCAAAATAGGTTGCCTCATAATTATTATAATCATTTTTGCCAAGTTCTGTTTCCCAAACTATTTTGGCATTATCTGTGATAACTATGTTTAAATCCGACCACTGTGATTTGATTGCAGTTAGCTTATCTAATAACAATTTTGCATAGATGGAACCACTGGCACCGGATATAGCAACAATTATTTTGTTCATTATTGAATTTATAATTAAGGTTGTAAATTTTTTTAAAGTAAATCAAATAAAAGGTCATAAAGCCCGTTTAATACACATGGAAAAAAAAGTAGTATTTGCTTTTATTGCTTGCTTATTTATTTTTTCTTTTGCCAAAGTTAAACCAACTGAGAAAGAAAAAATAAATTGGTTAACAATGGATGAGGCGAATGTGAAAATGAAGAGTGATCCCAAACCTGTGCTGATTGATATGTATACTACCTGGTGTTATTGGTGCAAAGTGATGGATAAAAGGACATATACAAATCATAAAGTCATCTCATATATTAATGAACATTTTTATGCGGTGAAATTAAATGCAGAAACAAAACAGCCGGTAATTTGGAATAATAAAAATTATAATTACGATGAGGCAAATAAAGTTAACGATTTTGCGTTATATGCCACACAGGGTCAATTGTCCTTTCCAAGTACGGTGATTTTTCCAGAAATGCAGGAAGTTCCGGCAGCTATTCCGGGATTTATGGCACCAAAAGAAATAGAAGTTATTCTCAAGTATTTCGGAGAAGGATATTATAAAACACAGAATTTCAATGATTATTCTGCAAATTTTAAAGC
>JBBQWJ010000225.1:0-5305 GCA_038210685.1 Chitinophagales bacterium
CTTCTTATTTCCCTTCTGATAATAACCAATATGAAGGTATTTGATGTTGCCCACCTTGCGGGCGCGGCTTATCAGTTCGTCAGCAAATTTTAAAGAGAGATTAAGATCTTTCAATTCGTTAAAAGACAGATTCCTCAATAATTCCAGCTCAGCGGTATCTTTTAATTTGTGTTCCTGGTATATCTTAAAAAGGCTGTCGGCCACTTTTTGATCCTGTGCCCTTGCTAAATGAACAAACAAAGCAAAAATTACCAGTAAACAAAATGCTTTTTTTTCCAAAAAAAATAATTTTTAATTTCCTACATCTATAGTTCAAGGGTTAATTTGAATTAGCGGATCATACTTGTGATCAATTCCGCCGTCAACCCATTCAATAAAATATTCTTCCTGAAAAGACTCACCCGGATCAAGACCGGGGTTAATTCTACCTTGCCAGTTCCTGGAACTTCCCTGAAGTTTAGCAGGCCCCTCAGAAAAAATATTTTGATTATTAGGCTTTGGCTTAATTTCCTTAATTGAACTGACACCTGAAGTAGGCAGTATGACCCAGGTGATTACTTCGTTGCGTTGCGCAAAAATTTTGGTTGCAGAATGACCTTTGGGATCTTTTAAAACAAGCTCGCCGGTCGTTGTATTACTTCCTGTAATATTTATTGTGGCCATTGTATTTATTTTTAGATGAATGAATAATTTTTAATAAGAATGTGCAGAATCCCATTCCAAAAGGAATACAGCCAGGATAATAAATAAGTGTGTTGAGTCCTGAAAATCTATATCTGTAAACAAAAAAGCATCACAGGCAGAATCTATTCCTGGTTGAAATCAGAGGGTATAGTGTGGGGGTAATTTTTATTGGTACTTAAAACTAAGCTATTAAATTGAATTTAGATAAATAAAGTTATAATATCCATCATCTGTTTTATTAACAGTAAATAAACAAATTCATTGAAAAACAATTTTGTTGTTTGAAAATAAAAAGAAATGTAAAGTGTAAAAATAAAAATGACTATACTAAGAAATGTACAAAAATCATTTTGAAATTTTTCAATCACTTCCTGTTAAAAAATGCCATGCAAAAACCAAATACCAGGAATGCAAAACCCGTATAAAGATTTAGACTGGTATTTAAAGCGTCTGAGAGGAGGCCCCCTACTAAAAGAATGAGAGAAATAATTATAAAGAAGATCCCTATTACGAATGCGAGGTTGTTTAATTTTTTATACATGAACATCTTGATTTAAAAGAAAATAATATTAAGAAGGATAGTGATAATAATTAAGAGCAAGCCTAATGGAGCCACTTTAAGATACCATTTATCCTGGTGATAAGACGGCTTTACCGTTAGAGAATACACAAGGCCGACGAGTTCAATTTCCGGCTTGGGTTTAGTAAACAAGCTTACAATTATAGTAGTACAGAAATTCACGATCCAGGAAACAGAAGCAACAATAAACGCTTGTCCCATCCCGCTATGAATTTCATATAAAGGATAAATCCAGCCGCCTTTACCTTCTGCAAGTGTAAGCCCATGGGTGAGGGCCGCAGCAATAGTGCCAGCGAGAAGGCCAAAGAATGCTCCATGCCCTGTCGTTCTTTTCCAAAACATACCCAGTAAAAAAGTGGCGAACAGCGGGCCGTTTACAAAGCTGAAAACCAATTGCAGAAAATCGTTAATGTTATTAAAACTCTTGGCGATGTAGGCAGTTACAATCGACAAAAGTATGCCTGCAACTGTTACCATCTTTCCTACAATAAGATAATGCCTGTCTGACTTGTGTTTAAAAAAATAAGATTGATAAATATCGAAAGTAAATACTGAGTTAAAAGCGGTCACGTTTCCGGCCATGCCACTCATGAAAGAGGCGATCAACGCAGTAATCCCCACACCAAGAAGCCCTGTTGGGTAATAGTGCGAAATAAGAGAAGGCAAGACCATTGTATAATCAAGTCCCCCTTTACCATCTGAAGGAATGCTAAACCCCTTTGAAGCCAAAGCTGGTTGCAACAAAGCCATGGCAATAACACCCGGTAACACAACGATCAGTGGCATAAACATTTTAGGAATGGCCGCAATGATAGGGGTACGTTGTGCTGCTTTCATATTTTTCGCCATCATGGCTCTTTGCACTACCAGGAAATCGGTGCACCAGTATCCGAATGACATTACAAAGCCCAACCCAAATATCAACGACATAAAATTGATGCCCATAGGGTTCGAATCTGCGTGGCCCATGTATTTCCAGGCATGGGTCAATTCCGGTTGTAGCAATGCCTTAATATTTGACCAGCCTCCCGCATCATGCAAAGCAACAATAACCAAAGGCGAAAGGCCAAGCACGATAAGAAAGAATTGTAAAACTTCATTGTAAACAGCGCTCGTTAAACCTCCCAAAAAAGTGTAGATCATTACAATACCCGCCGCAAGCCAAATCGAAACATCAAAATCCCAATGTAAAATAACTTCAAGCAGTTTAGCCAATGCGTATAGCGATATCCCAGAGGAAAAAATGGTCATTGCCGCAAATGAAATGGCGTTTAATCCTCTTGTCTTTTCATCAAAACGAAGTTTCAAAAATTCAGGAACACTTCTGGCCTTGCTCCCATAGTAAAAAGGCATCATAAAGACTCCCAAAAAGACCATCGCGAATATAGCGCCTACCCAATAAAAATGAACCGTCATAATTCCATACTTTGCCCCGGAAGCTACCATACCTAATACTTCCTGTGCACCGAGATTAGCAGAAATAAATGCCAGGCTGGTAATCCAAAGAGGAATATTTCTGCCGCTCGCTAGAAAATCATTGCTGGATTTAATTCTTCTTTTTATTATAAATCCAACACCTAAAACAAAAAGAAAATAAACAATAATTATGAGGTAATCTGCAATGTGTAGGTTCATATCAATCTTGGTTTATGAAGCAGTAAATGTGGACACAATATATAATTTCTAAATGCATTTCACTGAAAATATTTTCACGTCATTTCAAAAATATAATGAGTTAAAGTTTTAAAAATGCCTGATTAATCTTGTCAAAAATTCTCTCAATACCAACTGATGGCACCTTCACTATTTCATCCGCAGGATTATATTTCTTTTTTTAGTTTTACTGATCCTTTTATGGGAAGCTTATAAATTTTAAAATTAAAAACTGATTTATTTATGCGTTTACTATTTGATGATATGAAAAAAAAGTTACTTTTTTTCCTTGTTTCCATTTGCTTTTTTTAACTTGTTTTAGCCAGCCAAAAAAATATACAGTTGCTGATGCGCATGCACACAATGATTATATGCATACGGTGCCGTTCTACACTGCCTGGAATGCAGGTTTTGGTTCGATAGAAGCGGACGTATTTCCGGTGTATGGCGTTTTACTTGTGTCTCATAGCAAACAGGCATTACAGCCGGAGCGCACTTTAGACAGTTTGTATTTAAAACCACTTTTAATCGAATTGCATAAGAATCCACGTCGTAAAGTGAATTTGCTGATTGACATAAAAGAAAAATATAAAGAAAGTTTGCAGCTCCTTTTGAGCGAACTATCTCCATTGAAAAAATATTTAATTTCGGATAAAGATCCAAAGAAGCAAATCACTATTCTTATCAGTGGAGAAAGGCCACCTCCTGATGAATATAAAAATTATCCCGATTATATACATTTCGATGATGACCTTCATAAATTTCATACGCCAGAAGAATGGAAAAGAGTTGGACTGGTAAGTCTTTCCTTCGAAAGATATTCTCATTGGAAGGGAGAAGGTAATCTTCCCGATAGTGATAAGCATGTGCTCATGCATGTTATTGACAGCGTTCATCGGGCAGGAAAAAAAATACGCTTTTGGGCTGCCCCGGATAATGAAAACTCGTGGCTAAAACAAATAGCACTGAGCGCAGATTTTATAGGAACAGATAAGATTCAGACCCTGTCAACATTTCTTGCAAAAGAAGATTGATTTTTTGTTGAATGAGGAAATCATTTTATCAAAAATTCAATTGAGAAATGATAGTGAAGACACAAATTCCCGGGATTTTTATTTTACCAATGCGAAACCGGTTTCGTAATAAAAATTTATATTTTCCATAAAAAAGTGGAAATTAGCATAATCATTAATATCATCAATTGAATCGCAATGCAAAATCAAAAAGAAAATTTTACCACTAAAGAAACTAATCCGTTACAAAGCCTGGATGAATGGGAAGATGATGTTTTGGTACGTTATCCTGATGAAGAAGCAATTAAAAAAAAGGATGAGTTCAGGAATTATGAGACAACGGTGAGAGATACGGTTAAGGAATTTTACCGTTTAAATCATAAATATCAAACCTACGATTTTGTAATACAGAAGAAAAACGAATACCTCCAATTCAATAAAAAAGAAATGCCGGTGTGGGATGCCTTTGATTTTCTAAATCAGCTGGTGGATGATTCTGATCCGGACACAGATCTCGATCAGTTTCAGCATTTGCTGCAAACCTCGGAGTCTATTCGCAGCGACGGTCATCCGGATTGGATGGTTTTGACTGGTCTCATGCACGATATGGGCAAGGTTCTTTGTCTCTTTGGCGAACCACAATGGGCAGTAGTAGGCGATACTTTCCCGGTGGGCTGCGCGTATTCTAATAAGATTGTTTACCCTGAATTTTTTAAGGAAAATCCGGATTATTCTAATCCTGATTATAACTCACAGTATGGCGTATACGAAAAAGGTTGTGGTTTAAGAAATGTTCACATTTCATGGGGCCACGATGAATATATTTATCAAATGATGAAAGATTATCTTCCTGAGGAAGGTTTATATATGCTTCGTTATCATTCATTTTATTCATGGCATCGTGAAGGCGAGTATGATTATTTGCTGGATGATCATGACAGGGAAATGCTGAAATGGGTTAAATTGTTTAATCCTTATGACCTGTATTCAAAGAGCCCTGTGCCGCCGGATATCAATAAATTAAGGCCTTATTACGAAACTCTTATTAAGAAGTATTTACCCGAAACATTGAAGTTTTAAAAGAATAGTCATTACTAATTCTTAAACTATCACAGATTGCAGGGGTATAAAAAACTTTTGTGCATGGTACCTTCGTGTATAGTACCGGAGTAAACTAATTCATCTTAATTTCAATTCGTTGGAAATTAAAATGCATCAATAGGCTTGTAAATAAAAAAGCCCTGAAAGTAAATACAGTCAAGGCTTTTAAAATTAGATTGTACCCGGGAACGGAATTGAACCGTCACTCGCATTGCTGCGAACAGGATTTTAAGTCCTGCGTGTCTACCAGTTCCACCACCCGGGTAAACACTAC
>JBBQWJ010000226.1:0-5295 GCA_038210685.1 Chitinophagales bacterium
GGCAACCGTAGCTTTAGACAAAAGTGTTCCGCTTGCAGATGGGGCATCGGTTTTTCTTTTATTGATTTTGTTGCAGTTTATTATCACCTGGCTTTCTGTAAGGATTGATAAAGTAAAGAAAATTATTACCTGTACGCCCACTCTGTTGCTATACAAAGGCGAAATGCTAAAAGATGTAATGAAGAAAGAAAGGGTGACAATCCAGGAAATGTATGTCATAGCCAGGAAAAATGGATTTACAGATCTAAAGCAAATTGATGCAATCGTAATGGAGACTACCGGTGATTTGCATGTGATCGCCTCGATCAATCATTTGAATACGCAAACAATGGAAGATATTTCCAACTATACGGAAATTACCGGCAAAGATTAAAAGTTTTACGTTTACGCATAACCGTTATTGGTTCTTCCAAATTAAAATATGCAAAATTTATTTGTTTACTATTCGGATATTTAAGCCAGGAAAAATTAAGGCATAATAAATGTCTTTTTTATTAAAAAACATGATATGGATATAAATACGATCGCCTATATTTCTTTTACTTTCAGTATTATTTGTTTGTTGGCCATTTTAATGGATATTATAAGATTTCCGCAAAAAATGTGGATCATGAATATTGTTTGGCCTATTACTGCATTATATGCCGGGCCCCTTGGATTGTGGGCCTATTTTACTATAGGGCGCAAATCGTCTAAGAAAAACAGTAGTGCTAAAGGGAATAATAAAGATAAAAAGCCTTACTGGCAAAGCATCGTAGTAGCTGCATTGCATTGTGGAAGTGGATGCACACTTGGTGATATTGTTGCTCAGTTTTTTTTATTGTTTGTTCCGGTGGTTTTGTTTGGCAGCAAATTATTTGGAGAGTGGGGCATTGATTTTATTTTCGCTTTTGCTATCGGAATAATTTTCCAATATTATTCCATCAAGCCGATGAAAAATCTTTCTTCCAAACAAGCACTGATAGCTGCTCTTAAGGCAGATACCTTGTCTCTTACCTCATGGCAAATCGGTATGTATGGCTGGATGGCGATTTCATCTTTCCTCATTTTTCATTACCGGTTGGAAGCATCAATGCCGATTTTTTGGTTGATGATGCAGGTTGCGATGTTGTTAGGTTTTCTAACTGCTTTCCCCGTAAATTGGTGGTTGGTAAAAAAAGGAATAAAAGAAAAGATGTAAGTGCAGGTGTAAACTTTTATTGAAAAATCAAACCGAGGCTATCTTTAGGATGTTGCTCCTGCAAACGCACCCTTAGCCATTTTTTAATTTTTGTTCTATCATTTGAAGAAATTTGTTCCTCCATATTTATTAAAACCAGGTAGAGTTTTCTGGTAGTTGCGTTATCGGCAAACGCCATAGAAGGTTCAATAATAGCGCTCTTAATTTTTGGATATTGCACTTTTAATTCTGCAAACACCTGTGCAGACAATTTTTTTTCATTCGTAATGCTGTCTAATTTTGCCTGTAACAATGTCTGCTGTTTTTCTTTAAGCATAAGTGCATTTGAAAGCATTGTATAACGTTTATCAGCATTATTACTTGTGGGTTCCAGGTACGCAAATCCCTGTTTAATTTCCAACGAATTTGTATCCATTCCATATTGCTTCAACTTTCCCCTCAGGTTTTTAATTTCATCGGTTGTTATTTCTTTACCACCAAAAACCAAAGAGATCTTTCTTTTCTTCGGATCAATGGATTTTGCTAAAAGATAATCATTAGGAAACCGAGCTTCGTATTGAATAAAATTTTTCGCGTCACTGGAAAATTTTTCTTCCCTTACAATATTGTATCCCAAATAAATACTTGGCAAAAGTGTGGCGATCACAATGAACCAAACAATCCGGTGAGCGCGGTTTAATAGTTCTTTGCTTAAAAACTTTTTGATAGGGAAACGTAAAAACTTAACCATTAAAAAAGTAGCGAGCGAAATAAAAACGGTATTGATGATAAAAAGATATAAAGCTCCTATAAAATAATTCCATTGCAAAGTTGCCAGGCCATAACCTGCAGTGCATAAAGGCGGCATTAAAGCAGTGGCAATGGCAACACCGGGGATCACATGTCCTTTTTGCTTGCTTGAAGTGGCGATGATTCCCGCAAGTCCGCCAAAAAGCGCAATCAGCACATCGTAAATATTGGGTGAAGTGCGCGCCAGTATTTCCGAATGAGCTTCGCTCAAGGGTGAAATAAGAAAGAAAATTGTTGAGGTGCCCAAACCTGTCAAAGCCGCAACCAGGTAGTTGTTTACTGCTTTACGCAATAAAGGCATATCATTAATTCCGATACCCAGGCCAATCCCCATTATCGGGCTCATCAATGGCGAGATCAACATTGCGCCGATAACAACTGCCGGTGCGTTTACATTCAATCCAAGGGATGCAACAAAAATGGCAAAGATGAGAATCCACAAACGGGTGCCACGAAACTCAAGATCATTGTTAATTACATCAATAACCGTTTGGTATTCTTCTCTTTCTTTGGTGAGATTAAATTTATCTAAGAAGTTTTTCAAAATTCGGTTTTAAACTTTATTAATTTTCTCAAAGCTAAGTTTTTCTTATTTCGATTTGCATGCAAAATCCTCTTTTTTAAAGTGAATTACCATTAAGCCAAGTTTAAAAGTTTTATTTAATAAAATTTAAGCCCAGAAAAAAAATGATTAATAAAATTCCGGCCAGCGACAGGATAAACATGAAATCCGCAATGGTTTCCAACCGTTCCTTCCTGATGGGATTTTTTGACCTGATTGAAAAAAAAGAAAAGAAGCAGGATAAGATTAAGAAAAATGCTATGATAGAAGTGAATTCATCAATATGACTGGTTTGCGAAAGCCTGGCTACATGTAAGGAAGTGATTACAAAAAGGCAAAAGCCAAGAAGATTAGCTGATGTTCCCAAAATGTGGGGCGAAGTGTTTTTAATCATAGATAAAATTAAAATCAAATTTATAATTAATAAGGAATTGAACAGGAAATCATTAGACTTTTTGCAATTTTATAAGAATACAGGATTGAATAAGTATTACAGTAAAAAAACAAATAATCGGTTTTTCTGTTTTTTTAAGGCATAAAAAATAAACTTCAAGGTTAGGAGAAACATTTATAATCTTTTAAATAAAACTTTCTATCTTTAATTTAATTCGAAACCCATCTTATATTTTAATTTTTGCCTGAAACATTCAAATACAGTGAAGAAGAACTTATCCTTTTACTGCAAAGCGGTGATCAATCGGCATTTGGGTATTTATACGACAATTATTCAGGCGCTCTAAACGGAGTGATTCTTAAATTGATCAGCGACCAGCATTTGGCAGAGGATATATTGCAGGAGGCTTTTGTAAAAATCTGGAATAACTTCTCCTCCTATGATTCAACGAAAGGACGCCTGTTTACCTGGATGCTCAATATCACCAGGAACCTCACTATTGATACCATCAGAAGTAAGGGGTATAAAAAGCAGGAAAAAATCCAAAAATCAGAAAACGCCGTAAGTTATACCAGCAATAATATAGACGAAAACGATAAATTTGACGCACTTGGTATAAGAAAGCAAACTTTATTGCTAAAGGAAGACCAGAAGCGTGTGATTGATCTCGCTTACTTTGAAGGATTTACCCAGGATGAAATATCCAAAAAACTAGGCATACCGTTAGGAACAGTTAAAACAAGAATGAGAACAGCCATTTCAGTATTAAAAAAATTATTACAAGCATAAATTGAATAAAGAAGAATTCATATCATCCGGTTTACTTGAGCTTTACGCTATGGGCATTTCTTCTACCGAAGAGACGCAAGTAGTTCATGAGCATCTTAAACAGTTTCCTGAATTAAGAGAAGATCTGAACGAGATGGAAATTTCTTTGGAAAATTATGCTTTGTCCAATTCAAAAGCGCCTTCGTCTTCAGTAAAAGAAAAACTTTTTAACCAGCTTTTTCCTGGTGACAAAAAAGAAGAGATGGATGAAACTCCGGTAGTTTCAATCGATAAAAAATTCCCTATTCCTTTATTTTATAAATCGATTGCCGCAGCCGTATTTATATTATTGATAGGAAGTGTGGTGTTAAATTATTCGTACTTTAATAAATATCACAAAGCACAGAATGCGTTGGATGTGGCACAACAAAAACTTGATGAACAGGGAAAATCTAATATGGCCATGAGCCACGATCTTGACGTAGTAACCAATAAATATGCGATGCCTGTTGTGTTAAACGGAACGCCACAAGCACCCGATGCACTTGCCAAAATATTCTGGATGAAAAACACAGGCCAGGTGTATATTGATCCTTCCAATTTGCCGAAAGTGCCGCCGGGCAAGCAATACCAGCTGTGGGGAATTGTAGATGGCAAACCTGTAAGCGGCGGCATGATAGAAACTGCAAAAGGCCTTTACCATATTCAGAAAATGAAATCCTTTGGCCAAGTGGACGCTTTTGCCATCACACTTGAAAAGGCCGGAGGAAGCCCCACTCCTACTATGGATGAGATGATCGTGAGCGCCAAAATGTAATTCTTATTCCAATTCACTTTTTTTTATTTGTGTTTTTTTTGTTTTTAAAATGCGGCTACCCATTTCCGTTAGTAGGCATATTTTTTCATTAAAATAATAAATCCATCCTTAAGGTAACTGCGTAGATAGTGGAAACAAATCACAATTAAAAAAATTACAAAATGAAAAAAATTAAATTTCTAGGACTATTGATCCTTACAGCAATTGTATCAGGCAATTCATTTGCCCAAACAAAAATGGTAGGCGGAGCAGCAATGTACCCAACCAAAAATATTGTTGAAAATGCTGTAAATTCTAAAGACCACACAACACTTGTTGCTGCTGTAAAAGCTGCCGGATTAGTTCCTACATTAGAAAGCGCAGGCCCGTTTACCGTATTTGCCCCCACCAATAAAGCTTTTGATGCATTGCCTGCAGGCACTGTTGAATCGCTTTTAAAACCTGAAAACAAAGCCAAGCTTACTTCCATTCTTACCTACCATGTTGTTCCTGGAAAATTATCTTCTGCGGACCTGATGAAAATGGTAAAAATGCAAAATGGCAAAGCCACTTTAAAAACTGTGGAAGGCGAAAATTTATATGTAAGCATGAAAGGGAAACGACTTATGATTACTGATGAAAACGGAAACACTTCCCAGGTAACTATCGCTGATGTTAACCAAAGTAATGGTGTAATACACGTGGTAAATAAAGTGTTATTACCTAAATAGAAAAGCTGATAAAAGGGCAGTTTTTCTTAAGCCGGCGGAAACGCCGGTTTTTTATTTACAGTAAACGAACTTTTA
>JBBQWJ010000227.1:0-5284 GCA_038210685.1 Chitinophagales bacterium
CCGGCGCCAATACTTTCGCCCCATTTTTCTTTCATTAATTGGGACGATCTTTTAAATGCCTGCAGCGGACCTACATTTTCATAAGCTATTACAGGAACCACGAAAAAAGTAGCGATGCTCCACACAATACCCACAATCGCCGTAATAATCTTTCCTAAAGAACCAACATTTTCCTGGATGATCCTTAAAATGCCGCCAACAATACCGGCAAAAACTGCCCATCCTAAAATACTTCCAATACGGCTTTTGCTAAAATCAATTCCCTTTTGCACAGTTACTTCTTCACCTTTAAAATAAAGCGAACTACAATGCACCAGCGCCATATTAAAAAATACGATCACAAAATAGTTGGCGATGTAAAAGAGAAATACCAGGGAATAAGAAATAACTCTTCCCGGGTCTTGTATGTTATTTAGGCTCCATCCTTCAAAGCCAAGGACCGCAGTCAGGAATGACACAACGATCACAATCATCGAAGCCATTGAAAGAATTGGAAAGATAAGAAGTTGACGATTGGCTTTTAAAACTTTAAAGCTGTTAGTAGCAATGGTCCAGCCATTGGAAAATTTGGTCGAGAGGTTCATAAAAATTGGGTTTTGGTAATTAATTAATTCCTAAATATAATTCAGATTATGGATATTACAAATGCCGAAGCAATTTTTTTTAGAATACAGGAAAGCATTGGAAAATAAGAATCGCCTTTATTAGTTGCTTCACTGTTTGCTAAAAAAGAAGAGAGAATATATATGCGTAAAAAAACTCAGCTGCTGTAATCAAAATTCCCCAGCAACATTTCAATAAATTATTTATCGAAATGTTGTCGTGGAATTGATAATTATTTTTGTTTTCTTCATGATTTGCATTTCTCTACATGAAATAAATCATAGAATAAATAAAGGAGGCAACTGTAGTGCTGAAAATAAATCCTAGTCCGAAAACTTCTGACTTTGTAAGAGTAATAATCTGTTTCATAATTGTAATTTTTAATTGTGAGAATTACTTCTATGACGCAGAAGAAATAAAGAAGTTTAATTTAGAAAATGATTTCAGGGTTCTTTTGAAAGGTTGCTTAAAATAGAAAAACCATCTCTTTAATTGCTATTCTTGTTATTCCAGTAAACAAAGAAATTGTGATGATTTCTATTCTAACTCCGCTATAACAGTAATGGTTAAACGAAGAATTAAAGGGCACGATTTCTTGTAGCATATCACCATTATTCCATTTCAACCATTGCTTTGATCACACCATTAAGCGGATCCAGCCAATTGGTAAATTCTGTTTTTACCTGTTTAAATGAAGTACGATGAGTAATGTAAGTTCCGGGATTTATTTCTTTCCTTTTCATAGAGGATATCACTTGTTCAAAGTCTGCCCTCAACGCATTACGGCTACTCATCAACGTGGCTTCTCTTTTATGAAATTCAGGCTGGCTAAAAGTAATATCACCTTTTTGAAGCCCTATCAAAACATACCTTCCACCATGTGCCAGGTATTGAAAAGATGAATTGATGGCCTTTAAATTACCGGTAGCATCTATTACCACCGTTGGCATATCGCCATTCGTAATATCCATTAATTGTTTTTCAACATCCTGTTCCAAAGCATTGATTGTATATGCTACTTTTAATTTTTCCTTACAAAATTGTAACCGCCGATTATTGACATCAAGGGCAATCACTTTTGCACCTGCAATCCTGGCGAATTCCATGGTACCTAATCCGATAGGTCCAGCGCCCACTATTAATACATATTCCCCTTTCTTTACATCCGCCCTGCTAACACCATGTGCTCCTATTGCCAAAGGTTCTACCAGGGCTAATTCATCAAAACTCAATGTGCCACCATGTACCAATGAATAAGAAGGCACTGAAAGGTATTCTGCCATTCCTCCATCTACATGAACTCCGCAAACTTGTATCTTGCTGCAGCAATTGGGCTTTCCCATTTTGCAGGCAATGCAATTTCCACAATTGAAGTAAGGAATAAAAGTGACGGCTTCACCAATTTCAAAACCGGGCGCTTCGTCAAATGCAATTAATTCGCCTGAAAGTTCATGTCCCAATATTCTGGGGTAATCAAAAAAAGGTTGCGTTCCTTCAAAAGCATGAAGATCAGTTCCGCAAATACCGATGCGCTTAATTTTAATGATCGCATGCCCTTTTTTTAATTCAGGCATCTTAGCAGTTTGGTATTCGAAATGTCCCGGTTCCCTACATATTAATGTCTGCATTTTTTGCATTTAAAACTAATCTTTAAATTGAATTTTGAAGGCAATTACAGGAACCTGTTCAACAGGAAGTTTAAATGTGTTTTTGATGACCAACGCATCTCCTTCCTGCTTCCAGTGAAGTTTGGCATTGCTTCCCAGCATCGTTACAGAACTGATAGCCTTGCCTCCAATGGATGATTTTTTACCCAAAGAAGTAATGCGAATATCATCTGTCGGCTTGCCCAAACAAAAAGCGTATAATATTTTATCCTTGCTGGTAAACCTGACATCGCCGGCACTATACTGAACCTTGCTTTCATTAAAATTGCCACTTTTAACAACAGATTCATTTGCCGGTTTTTCGCCATACACTTTCCACGGTCGTGTCCCATAAATTCCTTCACCATTTACAGAAGTCCACATTCCTATTTCTTTCACAATTTCAATTACGTCCGGCTCAAGATCACCTTCAGGTGTTTGCACGATATTAATTAATAAGTTCCCGTTTTTACTTACAATATCAACGAGCATTTGTATTACATCTGTAGCACTTTTATATTTTTGACCGGTCCTGTAAAACCAATCTCCTATGGAGGTATCCGTTTGCCAGGGGAGTGCGCTGATAGTATCTTTTACGCCACGCTCCAGGTCCTGCACCCACATACCATCTGAAGGTTCTTTACAGGTATACACCGCTTCAAGCATTCCCTTATTTTTTGCTATATCCTGGTTGTAAAAGTGGGCAAGCATCGTTTTGCCATACTCTCCAAAAGGCAGTCTACTATCCGAATAAAGAAGATCAGGGTGATAGTTGTCAATAAG
This sequence comes from Chitinophagales bacterium, assembly GCA_038210685.1. Taxonomy (GTDB): domain Bacteria; phylum Bacteroidota; class Bacteroidia; order Chitinophagales; family Chitinophagaceae; genus Ginsengibacter. The sequence continues at coordinate 3,033 of JBBQWJ010000227.1, forward strand.
TTCTTTGATACTGAACAGCCATTCTCTTTGCCATTCTTTATTGGTACTTAACCAACCATTATCGCTTGAATCTGCTTTGGCATGATACAAATCCTGGTACATAGGATTTGCGCCGTCATACGGAATTCCTTTATAAGGCCCGGCAGTATCAGCTCCATGACTTGGTTGAAACCAGGTGAAGCTTGCCCCCAAATGCTCTGATACTCCAAATCGCAAACCTTCTTTTCGGGCAGCTTTTTCCCAAATGCCTACCACATCCTTATGTGGCCCATAGTTGACCGCATTCCATTTGTGGATTTTAGAATTCCATAAAAAGAAATCGTCATGATGTGTTCCCATACTGACAAAATATTTTGCCCCTGCTTTTTTATAAAGTGCCATCAGCTTTTCAGGATCCCATCTCTGTGCTTTCCATAAAGGGATAATATCTTTATAACCAAACTTTGATTGAGGCCCGTAATGCGCCAAATGATATTTATAATCGGCACTTCCTTCCTGGTACATTAACCTTGCATACCAATCACCCTGGCGCGGAACAGCCTGCGGTCCCCAGTGAGCCCATATCCCAAATTTTGCATCACGGAACCATTCAGGGTAATTATAATTTTTAAGAGATTGCTCTGTTGGTTTAAAATGTTGGCCGGTTTCCGCATTTTGTGCAGTTGCTGAAAGGTTGAGTAACAAAACAAGGAAAAATAATAGCCCTGTTTTTTTGAAGATTTTTTTTAGCATCGTTTAGTATTAAGAAAGTAGATTGGATCATTAAATATAGGTAATAATCAGAAGTACTTTTTCCGGTTTTTTATGGAAAATAAAGATTTAAACTATTTGTTTGTTTACTGCTGCCGATTTTTTAATAAATAAATAGAAAGTCCTGGCGTCTGTCTTTGCGTCTCAAACCCAATATTTTTCTTTATAAAATGTATCTTTAAAATTACAAAAACATCAGCTTACATGAAATTCCTTTTCGTACTTCTTTTTCCATTACAACTTTTTGCCGAAAATTTTTCGCCGAAAGAAATTGCCCGATGGAAACAGGAAGTGAATCGTGTTGCCATTATCCGCGATACATTTGGCATTCCTCATGTTTATGGCAAAAGCGATGCAGACGCGGTTTTCGGATTGTTATATGCTCAGTGTGAGGATGATTTTCCGAGAGTAGAAATGAATTACGTTGAAAAACTGGGACGACTTTCAGAAGTGAATGGTGAAAAAGATTTGTATAACGATCTGTTGATAAAACTGGTAATTGATTCTGCGGGAGCTGTGAGAGATTATAAAAACGCGCCTGAATGGTTAAAGAAATTATGTAACGCTTATGCTGATGCGATCAATTATTATTTATATAAAAATCCACAGGTAAAACCGGCGCTTTTAAAAAGATTTGAACCGTGGTTCCCTCTGCTATGGACAGATGGAAGCATCGGCGCCATAAGCACCGGTGGGGTGAGTGTGCGTGAATTACAAAATTTTTATTCAGGTGAAAATAAACCTGTAGCGCTTAATCCCTATCATGAAGAAAAAATAACCGGTTCCAATGGTTTTGCGTTTGCACCAAAGATCACGGAATCACATCATTCGATTTTGTACATCAATCCTCATGTTACTTTTTATTTTCGCCCTGAAGTGCACGTGGTAAGCGATGAAGGATTAAATGCTTATGGCGCGGTTACATGGGGACAGTTTTTTGTGTACCAGGGATTCAATGAACACTGCGGATGGATGCACACCTCAAGCTACGCCGATGTTTCAGATGCTTATATTGAAAAGATCACTTCAAAGAATAACAAATTATATTATGAATATGATGGTGCTGAAAAACGGGTTCTCCATAAAAAAATTGTTATTAATTACCGCGAAGGCAATTCTATAAAAACAAAAACCTTTGATGCTTTATTTACCGGCCACGGACCGGTAATGGCAAAAAGAAACGGAGAATACCTCAGTGTAAAATCTGACAACCGCGATATAAAAGGTTTGGAACAAAGCTGGTTGAGAACGAAGGCAAAAAGTTTTGCAGATTATAAAAAAGTGATGGATATGTTGGCCAATGCTTCCAACAATACCGTGTATGCTGATGCGGAAGGAAACATCGCTTACTGGCATGGAAACTTCATTCCCAAACGAGATCCGAAATATGACTGGTCGCAACCGGTTGATGGAACGACTTCCGCAACAGAATGGAAAGGATTGACGCCGGTAGACGAAAGTGTTCATATTTACAATCCGCCCAACGGTTGGCTCGAAAACTG
>JBBQWJ010000228.1:0-5234 GCA_038210685.1 Chitinophagales bacterium
CAATACGCGCATGGCAACGAACCCAGCCATCATATTGCTTATCTATATACCTATGCTGGACAGCCATGGAAAACAGCGGAAAAAGTCCGGTTCATTTTGGATAGTTTATATTTTGCCAATCCAAATGGATTAAGTGGTAATGAAGACGTGGGGCAAATGTCGGCATGGTATGTAATGAGTGCCTTGGGATTTTATCCAGTACACCCTGCAAGAGGAATTTATGTTTTCGGCAGCCCGTTATTTGATGAGGCCTCTATTGACGTTGGCAACAACAAACATTTTACTATCGAGGTAAAAAATAATAGTCCTGTCAATAAATACATTCAAAAAATTACACTAAATAATAAGAAGTATACAAAGGCATATATATCCTACGCTGATATAATGGACGGCGGCGAGATGACCATTGAAATGGGCAAGAAGCCTTCTGCAAAATGGGGAACAGCCTTTAAGGATCGTCCCTAAAATAAGCGAAGGAGTAGATATAAATAAATGCTTGTTATCAAGAATGATTGACCAGTAAACAAACAAAAAAATGAAATTTATAAAATTATTTTTATTCCTTGGTTGCTTTATGTCTCTTCAGGCACAGGCCCAAAAGTATGAGCTGAATGAAGGCTGGCAATGTAATAACATAAAAAATGTAAAGGCCAATGGTGAAAGAATTTCAGAGCCATCGTATCAATTAAAAGGCTTTATGAAAGCAACGGTACCAGGCACGGTACTTACTACCATGCTTAACAACAAAATGGTGCCTGACCCTTTCTATGGAATGAATAATAAAAAGATTCCGGACATCTACTACACGGGACGGGATTATTATACCTATTGGTTTGTAAAAGATTTTTCAGAAAAAATAAATAATCCTGAAGAGCAAGTGTGGCTTCACTTTCGGGGTATCAATTACAGTTGTGATGTTTTTTTAAACGGGCATAAACTGAATGAACAAAGATTTTACGGAATGTTTTTGCGGCAGCGATATAATATTACACCATGGCTTGCAAAAGATGGAAAGAACAGGTTGGCTGTAATTGTGTATCCGCCTGACCCTGTTGGTAACCCGAATGGGGGACAGGGAGGAGATGGCACTATTGCCAAAAATATAACTAACCAGTATGTTGCCGGTTGGGATTGGATTCAGCCGGTAAGAGATCGCAATACAGGCATCTGGGATAAAGTAACGATTGAAAAAACCGGCCCTGTAAATGTGCAGAATGTGCATGTAATAACCGATGTGCCGGGGAAAAGATTTGTTGAAGGAAAGCAGGAGCCCGCCATCATAAAGGTTTCTGCTGAATTGGTAAATCCTGGTAAAGAATCTGTCAAAGGAATTTTGCAATATGAAATAGCCGGGGATAAAGTTTCCAGGTCCGTAACCGTTGCTCCAGGCAGTACCATAACGGCATCCTTACCCGATTATATTTTAAATAATCCCAAACTATGGTGGCCCAATGGTTATGGCCCGCAGAATTTATATAACATTGAGGTAAAGTGTATAACCGATGATAATGCAGTGAGCGATGCGGAACCGGTTCGTTTTGGTGTTCGGCAAATTAACACCACCTGGAATACGGTTACCCATAGCCGTGAGTTACTGGTGAACGGGCAACGCATTTTTATAAAAGGAGGGAACTGGATTGTATCCGATGAAATGCTTCGCTTTTCTGATGCACGCTATGATGCAGAAATAAGATTTCACCGCGATATGAACCTGAATCTTATTCGTGTATGGGGTGGCGCAATAACAGAACGCCCGGAATTCTATGATGCCTGTGATAAATACGGCATTCTTGTGTTCCAGGATTTTTGGAACTCCGGCGATTGTAACGGGCGTTGGCTGGACCCTAAGAAAAAAGACGACCAATGGACCAGGAGAAAATATCCTGATGATCATCATTTATTTCTTGAATCTGTTGCAGACCAGGTAAAGATGATTCGTAATCATCCCTCATTGGCCTTGTGGTGCGGTGGTAACGAGATAACGCCACCCGAAGATATTTTGGTTGCCATGAAAGATTCAATAATGCCAAAGCTAGATGGTACAAGGTATCTGATTGAATATTCCAATTCAGATAGTATGTCGTACAATCCTTTTGGGGGCAATGGCGACGGGCCTTATGGTATTCAAAATATCAACACTTTTTGGGAGCACCAAACGTTTCCTTTTAATTCTGAAATAGGTTCTGTAGGAATGGGGGATTATGAATCTCTTAAAAGATTTATTCCTGAAAAAGACATGCAGGTGCCTGATTTTACAGATAGGAAAATTGATAGCGTTTGGGCGTATCATAAATATATAGGGTACGATCAATACATTGATCAGTATGGTAAACCAAAGGATGTAAAAGATTTTGCTGATAAGGCACAACTCGTAAACTATGATCAATACAGGGCGTTGATGGAAGGCTTCAGCGCGCACATGTGGGAATGGTACACAGGTGTCATCATCTGGAAAACACAAAATCCATGGACGGCTCTGCGTGGCCAGATGTACGATTATTATTTAGATCCCAATGCGTGCTTATATGGACTGCACAATGGCAGCGAACCTTTTCATGTAATGTATAATCCTGCTGATGGTATGGTGATGATTGCCAACAACACATTTACTGCAAAACACAACTTTATGCTGGTAGCAAAAGCGTATGACATGAAAGGGAAAGATATTTTATTGACCCAGGTTTTTTCAGAAATTGAGCCTACGCGATCAAAAAAATATCTTTCTCTCAAACATAGATTAGATGAACTTGCAAAAGATAAAGGTGTTTTTCTTTCTTTACGTTTGCTCAATGAAAACAAAGAGATATTGAGTGATAATTTATATTGGCTGCCCGATTCAACAGGAAATTATTCGGGGCTGCAGGAAATGAAAAAAGCTGCGGTACATATTACAGCAAATAGAATAGGGCATGGGAAAATTGAAGTTACCATTCATAATCCTAAAGATAATGCGGTCGCTTTTTTTAACAGGTTATCTCTTGTAAATACGGTATCGAAGCAAAGAATATTACCCGTATTTTACAGTGATAACTATATTTCAGTGTTACCCGGAGAACAGAAAAAAATTACTATTGATTATACACCTACAGCTAATGAAAAAACTGAAGTGGAAGTATATGGATGGAATGTAGAGAAGCAATATATAGATATACAATAAAATTTGGCTTTACCGGGATGGTCCTGTCTTTTGAACACTATTCAGGAAGAAATCTGACAATTAATTATATTCTTCATTTGCGAAAGTGTTGGAACCTGGAGGTTTTTTTATTTAGAACCTTTCTATAACTTCATACTTTTACCACTTCTATCCCTTCTTTGTAAAAACTAAAAACCATGTTGATTTATCTTCTATGCTTTGCCGCGGGTTTTGTGGTTATTTATCTTATTGCTACTGCATTCTACCGCTCTTCCCTGAAAAATAAAATGGCTTCTATCCAGGAAAGGCTGCAACAACAAATCATAATCTCTGAAGATCTGAAAAAAGAAAAACGATCTGTCATTTCAGAAAAAGAAGAATTGATTGCAAGAGTAAGTAAAGCAGAAAGCCGGAACACTTTCCTGGAAGAAAAACTCGTTCAGCAAAAAGAAGAATTGAATCAAATAGGAGAAAGTTTCAAATTTGAATTTAAAAATCTTGCCCAAAATATCCTCGAAGAAAAAACCCAAAAATTCACAGAAGTGAATGAGCAAAGAATGAAAGCGATTCTCGATCCTTTGAAAAATGACCTTGGCATTTTTAAACAGAAAGTAGAAGAAACGTACGATAAAGAATCAAAAGAAAGATTTTCGTTAGGAAAAGAGATTGAACGGCTTGTGGTGATGACGCAACAGGTAAGCACAGACGCAAATAATCTTACAACTGCCCTGAAAGGAAATAATAAAATGCAGGGAAACTGGGGTGAAATGATCCTGGAAAGTTTGTTGGAAAATAGTGGATTAACAAAAGGAAGAGAATATTTTTTGCAGGAATTTATTCGTGATAATGCGGGCAATATCATCAAAGATGAAAACGGTTCGGGCCTGCAACCTGATGTAACTATTTGCTATCCTGATCAAAGAAAAATAATTGTTGACAGCAAGGTGTCACTGGTGGCTTGGGATGAATTTATTGCGCAGGAAACTTCGGAAGAACAACAACGCTTGCTTCAGCAACATATAAAAAGTATCCGGCTTCATATTGATGGATTGTCAGGAAAGAATTATCCGAAATATGCAATGGCGCTTGATTACGTGCTTTTGTTTATCCCGATTGAGCCCGCTTTTCTTGAAGCAGTGAAAACAGATATCCTGCTTTGGAAATATGCGTACGATAGAAAAATATTGTTGGTGAGCCCAACTAATTTATTCGCGGTTTTAAAAATCATTGCCGATTTGTGGAAAGTGGAACAACAAAATAAACACGCTATTGAAATCGCAGATAAAGCAGGATCGCTCTACGACAAATTTGTTTTGTTCTATGAAAATTTTGAAAACGTTGGCAAAAAAATAAATGAAGCAAACAACACGTATGAAACTGCATTAAAACAACTTTCAACCGGCCGTGGAAACGTGATTGGAAAAATTGAAGAATTAAAAAAGATGGGCGCCAATGCAAACAAACAATTGCCTGAAAGGATCTTTTCTGAATAGCAAGCCGCAAGTAGTAAACAAATAAATAACCGGAATTGTTATTTATCAAAAACCGTTGGCCGGGAGGTCAGACAGCGGCATCCGCTTTTTAGTTTTTCATAAAAAGCACTAACAGTAAACCAACAAATAACCAGGTTCTTTATTCTGATTTTTCTGAATTTATATTCATCAACATTTTTCCAGAGCCTGCAAAATATCAGCTTTTATATCTTCGATATTTTCCAAACCTACAGAGATCCTGATGAGGCCGGGCGTAATTCCAACGCCTGCTTTTTCTTCATCGGTTAATTTAGCATGCGTGGTAGAAGCCGGATGAGAGGCAATGCTGCGCGTATCTCCAAGATTAGAGGTAAGTGTAAGCATTTGCAATGCGTTCAAAAACTTCTTTCCGCTTTCGAGGCCACCTTTTAAATCGAAAGTAACCAACGCGCCACCACGCTTCATTTGTTTTTTTGCAGTTTTACACATCGGGTGCGAGGGATGAAAAGGATATTTGATGCTATTAAGTTTCGGATGGCCGTCCAGTGCTTTTACGAGTTCTTCAGCGTTGTCGCAATGCCTTTGTATCCTTACATCCAGCGTTTCCAGGCTTTTACTAAGCAGCC
>JBBQWJ010000229.1:0-5175 GCA_038210685.1 Chitinophagales bacterium
TGCCTTTGGTAAATAAAATTTTTGCTCACAAAAAGGAAAAATTAAAAGTTGACCATTTTCGTCCCTGGGATTTGGAAGCAGAACCTGAAGGTACAAAACCGTTGACCCCTTTTGAAACAGGAAAAGAATTATTGGATAAAACCATTGAATGCTTTACAAAACTTCGTCCGTTTTTTGGAGATTGCCTTCGCAAGATGAATGAAATGAAACATCTTGACCTGGAAAGCCGCAGTGGCAAAGCTCCCGGAGGTTATAATATGCCTTTGGTAGAAAGCGGAGCTCCGTTTATTTTTATGAATGCCGCACAATCCATGCATGATGTTACTACTATGGTGCATGAAGGCGGCCACGCGATTCAATCTTTTCTAACCCACGATCTTGAACTAAGTTCTTTTAAAGATTACCCGATGGAAATTGCGGAGGTGGCGAGCATGGCGATGGAACTTTTTTCTATGGATCATTGGGATGTTTTCTTTGATAATAAACAGGATCTTAAAAGGGCTAAAGAACACCAGTTGGAGCGTGTGATCACGATTTTCCCGTGGATAGCTGTGATAGATAAATTTCAACATTGGATTTATGAAAATCCCAATCATACGTTAGAAGAAAGATCACAAAAATGGATGGATATATTCAAAGAATTTGGTGATGATGTAATTGACTATTCAGATTTGGAAAAATATGTTAAAAACGGTTGGCAAAAGCAATTGCATTTGTACGAAGTTCCATTCTATTATATTGAATATGGCATTGCGCAATTAGGTGCTATCGGCCTTTGGAAGCAATATAAAAGCGATCCGGAAAAAGCATTGGACAATTATGTAAATGCCTTAAGCCTGGGCGGTACTAAAACTTTACCTGAGTTGTATAAAGCGGCAGAATTACAATTTGATTTTTCTCCTGAAAATATAAAAAGCCTGATGGAATTTGTAAATGCTGAATTGGAAAAAGTAGAAGAGTAGTAAACCAACTTTTAAACAGGATTTCTGTTTAAAAGTTTAAAAGGATAAAAAAGGGTTCAGTTTTAGACTTTAAAATTCATCCCCCAAAAAACCCTTGGAATCCATTTCGTGATTTTGCATTAATTTCACGGCTCAATTCTAATTAAAAAAATGTATAAATATTATGGCGGAAGCGATAAGAATGCCACGAATGAGCGATACCATGACGGAAGGCGTGATAGTGGAATGGCACAAGAAAGTAGGTGATAATATTAAACCCGGCGATCTTTTAGCCGATGTGGAAACTGATAAAGCCACAATGGAACTGGAAAGTTATAATGAAGGAACCCTTTTATATATCGGTGTTGAAAAAGGAAATGCTGTGCCTGTAGAAGGCATTCTGGCCATTGTAGGTAAAAAAGGAGAAGATTATAAAGCGTTTTTGGAGGAAGAAAAAAAGAAAAGTCCTTCGGGAGATAATAAGGAAAATAACGCGGAAACTCTTCCTAAAAAAGATCCAAACGAAGAAAAAGCGATCGCTGAAAACCAGGAAAAACAATCAGACAATAAACCCGCCGATGTTACTCAAAATGTAGAGTTACCAAAAGATGCCAAAGTGATTCGCATGCCGCTGATGAGCGATACAATGACGGAAGGGAAAATCATTCAGTGGAATAAAAAAGTGGGCGATAAAGTAAAAGCTGATGATTCTTTAGCCGAAGTAGAAACCGACAAAGCGACCATGGATGTGGTTGGCTATGAAGAAGGGACGCTTCTTTATATTGGCGTTGAAGCAGGAAACTCCGCTAAAATAAACGACATCATCGCTATTGTGGGAAAAGCAGGAACCGATGTAAGTGCCTTTGTAGCGGCGCAAAAAAATGCACCACAACAATCTGAAGAAACTGAGAAGCCGGAAGAAAAATCAACAGCTCAACCTGCTCCGCAGCCTGCTGCTCAAAATAACGCAACACCACAACCCTCATCTGTTGAAGGAGGAAGAGTAAAAGCTTCGCCTCTTGCCAAAAAACTGGCAGAAGAAAAAGGAATTGATATTTCACAAGTACCGGGAAGTGGCGATGGAGGAAGAATTGTAAAAAGAGATGTTGATTCGTATGTTCCCGCGGCGGCTCCTAAAGCAGAAGCTAAAAAAGCTGCTGAAGCCAAACCTCTTCAGCCATTTACACAAATAGGACAGGAAAGTTATGAGGACATTCCGAACTCGCAAATGCGTAAAACCATTGCACGTCGTTTGGGAGAAAGCAAATTCCAGGCGCCTCATTTCTATCTAACGATGGAAATTAATATGGACAATGCTATCAGCTCACGGAAAGGCATAAACGAAATTAGTCCTGCGAAAGTTTCCTTCAACGATTTAGTAATTAAGGCCTGTGCAATGGCATTACGCCAGCATCCGGCAGTAAACAGCAGTTGGAGAGGCGATTTCATCCGGCAAAATAAACACATTCATATCGGATCAGCGGTGGCAGTTCCTGATGGATTGATTGTTCCGGTAATTCGTTTCGCTGATCAAAAATCTCTTTCTCAGATCGCTGCAGATGCAAGCCAATTGTATGAGAAAGTGAGAAACAAAAAAATTCAACCGGAAGAATTTACCGGAAATACATTTACCGTTTCTAATCTCGGCATGATGGATATTGATGAATTTACAGCGATTATTAATCCTCCGGATAGCGCAATACTTGCAGTCGGTGCCATCAAAGAAAAAGTAGTGAAGAAAGGTGATAGTTTCGCTGTAACCAACGTGATGAAAGTGACCATGAGTTGCGATCATAGAAGCATAGACGGCGCCGTAGGCGCTGCTTTCCTTCAAACCGTAAAAAAGTTTTTAGAAAATCCGGTTACAATGCTGGTTTAATAACAAAATAGGAATCAAGAATATTTGTTGGTTTACTGTAAGATATTTATGCCTACAGTAAACCTTTTTTGTTTTAAAATAAATTCCTGGCTGAAGTATTTTTCATTCAAAACAAATTTTCTATTTTAGTTCCGCAATCCCGGAATTGCATCAATTTTAATTTAATACCACTAACCATTTTAATACTTATGAAAATATTATTTCTCTCTTTTGTATTGTTGATTTCTGCAACAACATTTTCACAAAAACTACTCGGTTACTTAATGGCCGATGAAAACGGCGTTACCAAAGATGAAAGTAAAGCAAAGTACCTGATTGTTGAGAAAGAAAGCAATGACTCCGCCTTTGAAAGGCTTGATTATAATTTTGCCGGCCCTCTCATCAGGCAGGCTACTTTTAGAAATAAAAACCTAACAGTACTCAACGGGATCTATGCTGAATATAATTCAAACGGTTACCTGGCCACTTATGGCCAATATGTCGATGATAAAAAAGACGGAACCTGGTACCTGTACAATGATACTTCGAAAGCAATCACGGAGGTAAAGTTTCATCTCGATACAACTCTTTCCACCATCAATTTGGACTCGCTTGCAAAAGCCAAAGAAAAAATAAAAATAGATACAACAGGCGAGATTGAGGCAGTCTATAAAGGCGGAACTAAAAGGATTCGCGAGATCATCACTTCAAATATTAAAGTGCCTGACAGAACAGAATCGCTAACCAAAGGAGGTACTGTTAATGTTAGATTTATAGTTGATATAAATGGGAAACCAAAAGACATTGAAATTTTACATTCGGTTGAATTCGCTTTCGATGAAGAAGCCATGCGGGTGGTTGCTTTGTTAAAGAATTGGATTCCCGCTTCTGATAAAGGAAGAAAAGTAAACGCTTACCGTATACAGCCAATCACGCTTTCTTTTTAATTGCATTTAGAAATTTAAAGCAAAAGAGATTTAGAAGAGGATAGATATTAAAAAATAGTTTTACATTTAAAAGTGAATTTAAAACTACAATCCACTTTACAACTTCTTCGCTTCCATTTCTCGTTTTTTTTAATGCCGGTTTATTGGTTCGCTTTAAGCCAGGTTCCTGTAATTAACTGGAGAAAAGCCGTTTTGATTTTTATCATTCTGCACCTGCTGGTTTATCCTGCCAGCAATGGTTATAACAGTTATATGGACCGGGATACAACTCCGGTTGGCGGATTAAAAAATCCAATGCAGCCCACAGAGCTTTTATTTTACGCGACGCTTTTTATGGATACACTGGCCCTTCTGCTCAGTTTTATGATATCACCTTTATTTGTAGCAGGCATTTTTTTGTACATCCTGGCTTCAAGAGCGTATAGTTACAGGAAGATCAGGCTCAAAAAATATCCCGTAATTGGCTATCTTACAGTGATTATTTTCCAGGGGGCAGTTACTTTTTTCCTAGTGAATTATGGAAGCAGAAGCAACCCTTTTTTACAAATTCCCGTTTTGGCAATGGTTGCTTCAAGTTTGCTCATCGGAGGTTTTTATCCTTTAACGCAAATTTACCAGCACAAAGAAGATTATGAAGATGGAGTAACCACGATCAGCTATTTATTGGGTTATAAAGGTACTTTTGTTTTTACTGGCATTGTATATGCTTTGGCTTTCGGTACGTTGGGTTGGTATTTTTTTTCAAAATCGGCGTTTTTTAATTTTGTCATTCTTCAAATCTTAATGCTTCCCATTATCGTATATTTTTTTAAATGGTTTGGGAAAGTCTTGAAAAATAAGAGCGAAGCAAATTTTAAAAACACGATGCAAATGAATATCCTGGCTTCAGTTTTTACCAACCTGGGATTTATCACGCTATTAATTTTAAAAATATTTGAGTAAAATCGTTTCCATATCAACCGCGCTGCCTTCTTATAAGCATGAGCAAAAAGATATTTTGCATTTTATGCAGAATGTATATGCCATGAATGAGGTTGAAAAACGAAAACTCAGATTTTTGTATCACCAAAGTGCTATCCAATCACGATATTCTGTTTTACCCGATTACAGTTTGAATGCAGGCGAATGGCAATTCTACCCTGCTTCTGAAAACCTGGAGCCTTTTCCAAATTTGGAAAGAAGAATGGAGTGGTTCAATAAAACCGCTCCTGCCTTATCAGTGACAGCTGTAAAAAAATGCATTGATCAAAAAATAAAAAAAGAAGAGATCACTCATTTGATCACGGTAAGCTGCACCGGGATGAGCGCGCCTGGACTGGATTTACAGATAATGGAATTGATGGATCTGCCCAAAAATATTTTCCGGACTTCTATCAATTTTATGGGTTGTTATGCTGCGATTCATGCAATGAAACTTGCAGATTCTTTT
>JBBQWJ010000230.1:0-5167 GCA_038210685.1 Chitinophagales bacterium
AAATTATGAAAAAGATTATTTTAATAGCATGTGTTGCCGCAGCTTCGTTAACGGCATGTAACAGTTCGGACACGAATGAAAATACCGCAACTACTACCACTACTAATACTGATAGTACTAACGACACCATGTTGGCTACAACTTATACTCCAAGCGAAGGAGATGTTACCTTCAGAAATGACAAACTGATGGTTTACCGCAATGATGGATGGGTGGAAACTACTGATCAGCAAACTGTAGGCAACGGAATAATTGTGCATACCAACGGACAGGTAACCAACGGAGATCAGGCTGATACATTAACAGATGGGGAAGTAGTTTCACACACTGGTACCTTTTTCGATAAAACAGGCCACGCTATTAAAGATGCATGGGGCGCTACCAAGCACGGTGTAGGTGAGGCCGGTGAAGCTGTAGGTAAAGCTGCAGGCGATGCCGGAGAAGCAGTTGGCCACGCCGCAAGCAAAACTGGAAAAGCAGTTAAAGACGCGGTGACCGGAGATAAAGACGAGAAAAAATAATAAATATTACATCGATTAAAAAAAAGAGTTTGAGCGTAACACCTCAAACTTTTTTTATTCTGTAAATAGAAAATTCGATTCTTTGTTGCTTTACTGTGTTGTAAGTAAACTACATCCACGCAAATCACTCATGTCCCTTCTTCCCATTACTTCAAAACTATTGTCTTTGTACAATCTGCCAACATCGTCGGTGGCAATAAAACTGCAGGAATATAAATTGGCGAGGTCAATAATGTTGATTAACCCATTAACCGGCTTTGCACTTCGGCCGCTTGTGCTTATGGCAAAAGGATCGTTGTATTCGCGCAGCAGAACTTTCATCCACGGCGGGCAATGGAATCTTCCATTCCCTTTTGAATAGGCCTGTGAAAGTAATTCTGTCATTCCATATTCTGAATGGATAGCAGGTAATCCCAATTTTTGTTGTAATTGCTCATGTACTTCTTCCCGGGTTATTTCTTCTCTTTTCCCTTTCATTCCGCCGGTTTCCATTACAAAAGTATTCTGCAGTTTCATTGAATGCTTTTCAGCAAACTCAAGCAGCGCATAGGTTACGCCGATTAACAAAGTAGGTCTTTCGGCAATCTCACTTCTCACCAGTGCCTGGTAAAGTTTATCATGATTGTGTAAATAAAATCCGCTTCCCGCATTATTGGATAATTTTATAAGGTCATTTACCATATAAACCAAAGAAGAATTTTCTCTTTCAAGATAACCGGGTAATAACGCAAGGATGCACCATTCCAAAGGGTTTCCGTAAAATAAATTAAATGCTTTTAAAAAGCTTTTTTTATAAAGAGAAGCACTTTTTATATAGTGCCGGCTTGTATTGTCGCCGGTAGTTCCGCTGCTCTCAAAAATTATTTCAGGTTCAAAATCTGTAGTGGCTACTTTATGCGTTTTAAAAAATGAGATCGGCAGGAATGGAATTTTTTCAATAGTATCCACTGATGCGGGATTAACACTAATTGAGTTGACATAAGTTTGGTAAAGCACATTATTTTGATACTGAAAAGAAAATATTTCTAATGCCAGTTCATTAAAATTATAATAAGTGGTACCGAAGATTTTATTTTCCCATTCTGCTATTTCTAACTTATTATTCAGTTTTTAATAATTAAATTTGAAAAAATTAACCACAAAGATGCGATACACTGTTTTATTTTCAATATTCTTATTTGCAATTTTAACGGGATGTAAGAAAGATAAATACAAATCTACACCTTCACTTACTTTTAAATCGGTTAGTTCCACACGTGTTCCTTCGGGGTCATTGGTAAAGTTTACTTTAACATTTACTGATGCCGAAGGAGATGTATCCGGTTCGATATATATAGAGGAACTCGGAACTGCTTGTCCGGGCAGCAATCGTAGTGAAATCGATTCCATCCCTTCTTTTCCTGCTACTAATAATCAGAAAGGAGATATAGTTCTTACTTTTGGAAATAACGCAAGCAACGGTTCTTTCGAAAATTTCTCGCCGAAATGCCCGCAGAATGATACTGCTGTTTTTCGCTTTGCCATAAAGGATAAAGCGAACCATGTGAGCGACACAGTATCTTCACCGCCAATTATTATCTATTATCAATAAGAAGTGTACTTAAAAAAACTACTGGAATTTATATTATTTAGCAGCATTTTTATTGCGGCTTGTGCCGTAGGTTTTTGTATTGAAACTAATATTTTATTAGGCCTCCCGCTAAATTCTTTTAGTTTTTATTGTTTTGTTTTCGGCGCTACGTTGCTTCAATACAACCTTCATTATTCTACAAAAAAAATAGCAGTAAATAATTCAGAAAGATTAAGATGGTCACAAAACAATAAAAAAATCCACTTCTTTTTATTACTCATTGGTGGCGGTTTAATCCTGTTCAGTTTTTTTAGTTTTCAGCTAAAGCATTTTATTATCCTTGCATGCCTGGGTGCTATATCTTTTTTGTATTCTTTTCCTTTCCTTCCGGTTGGTAAAAAAAGACGAATTAAAGATTATGGCTTATTAAAAATAGTTACACTTTCTCTTTTGTGGACGCTTGTTACGGTTTGGTTCCCCGTAAGTAATATGCCGGTAGACCTGGTTCTGTTTATGTTTGTTTTTGTGAAAAGATTTATTTTCATGTTTATTCTTTGTTTACTGTTTGACCTAAGGGATATTCAAATCGATCGCGCAGAAAATATCAATACACTTCCTGTTATGCTGGGTACCAAGCAATCTTACAATTTATCTTATGCCTTGCTGATCTTGTTTTTGGCAATTGCCTTGCTGCAATACTTTTACCTTCCTCAATTATCTTTTTTTATCGCGATGGTAATATCTTCGGTAATCACTTTTTTTATCATTGAAAAAACAAGAAAAAACAATTCAGATTTTATTTATCTCGCAGGCATTGATGGAATGATGCTTCTGCAGGCGATGCTGGTTTACCTATTCAGCTTAAAACTTTAAATTTGCAAATACTTAAAAAAGATTTAAATAAATTATATGGCAAAAAGTAAAAAAACACCATTTGGTATTTCTGATCAATCAAAAGAATTTTTGAAGACTTATATGAACACCGCAGCGCCTGTTGGTTCAGAATCCAATGGCCAAAAAGTTTGGCTAAATTATATCAAAAAATATGTGGATACCACTTTTACCGATCCTTACGGAACGGCTGTGGCTGTTTTCAATCCTGATAAAAAATTTAAAGTAGTAATAGAAGCACACGCCGATGAGATCAGTTGGTTTGTAAATTATATCAATCCTGAAGGCCTCATTTATTTAAAAAGAAATGGTGGAGTAGATCACCAGGTGGCACCTTCACAGCGTGTAATTATTCATGGAAAAAAAGGCCCCGTAAAAGCAGTGTTTGGATGGCCTGCGATTCATACACGTTCAGGAGGCAGTGATAAAGAAAACCAGCCAAAAGTTGAAACATTATTTCTCGATTGTGGCGCAAGAAATAAAAAAGAAGCCGAAGATTTGGGCATCCACGTAGGAGCGGTGGCTACTTATTCTGAAGGGTATGATGAGATTGCTTATGGTAATATGATCGGCCGCGCTTTTGATAACCGCATCGGAGGGTTTATGATTGCTCAGGTAGCGCGTTTATTGAAAGAAAATAAAGTAACACTTCCTTACTCACTGTATGTCGTAAACGCAGTTCAGGAAGAAATCGGTTTGCGTGGAGCAGAAATGATAGCAAGAAGAATTAAACCTGATGTGGCGATCATTACCGATGTTACTCATGATTCAACTACGCCTATGATCAGCAAAAATAAAGAGGGTGAATGTGCTTGTGGCAAAGGCCCGGCTTTAACTTATGGTCCTGCAGTTCACAATAAATTACTTGCCTTAATAGAAAACACAGCAATAAAAAACAAGATCCCTTTTCAGTTGTCAGCTGTTAGCCGCAGCACGGGCACTGACACAGATTCTTTTGCATACGCAAATGACGGTTGTCCTTCTGCGCTAATTTCAATTCCTTTGCGCTACATGCATACTACTGTTGAGATGATCCATAAAGATGACGTAGAAAATACAATCCGGTTGATGTATGAAAGTTTATTGGCATTAACGCCTAAAACGAATTTGAGTTATTTTAATTAAGAACAGAAATATTGAAAATAAATTTGTTTACTATTCACCATTCACGATTGACTATTCATGATAAGAAACAACTGGACAAAAGAAGAAATTTCAGAAATATATAATACACCTTTACTCGAATTGATTTATAAAGCGTCTGTGGTTCACCGTGAGTACCAGGAAACCGGTGAAGTACAGGTTTGTACTTTGCTTTCGATAAAAACTGGTGGTTGCCCCGAAGACTGTGCCTATTGCCCGCAGGCAGCGAGATACAATACAGGCGTAGATGTGCAGGCCCTTATGAAAAAAGAAGAAGTGCTAGCTTACGCTGAAAAAGCAAAAAATGCAGGATCAACAAGATTCTGTATGGGAGCCGCCTGGCGCGAGGTAAGAGACAACCGCGATTTCGATCGTGTATTGGATATGGTAAAAGGTGTGAATGAATTGGGCCTTGAAGTTTGCTGCACCATGGGAATGCTCACCGAAAGCCAGGCCGAAAAATTGCAGGCAGCCGGTTTATATGCTTACAATCACAATGTAGATACATCAGAAGAACATTATACAGATATTATTTCCACGCGCACTTATGACGATCGTTTAAAAACGTTAGGCAATGTGCGTAAAGCAGGCATCAGTGTTTGCAGCGGCGGCATCATCGGTTTGGGCGAAACACACGAAGACAGGATCGGGATGTTGCATACATTAGCTACTTTGCCCGTTCATCCGGGCAGCGTTCCTATAAATGCATTGGTAAGAGTGAAAGGAACACCCCTTGAAGGAAATGAAAAAGTTGATATCTGGGATATGGTTCGCATGATTGCAACCGCAAGAATAATCATGCCAAAAGCGATGGTAAGATTGAGTGCAGGAAGAACTGAAATGACAGTTGCAGAACAAGCGCTTTGTTTTATGGCCGGCGCTAACTCCATCTTTTCAGGAGAAAAATTATTGACTACTCCCAATCCTGATTTTGACCAGGACAAGATGATGTTTGAATTATTAGGATTGAAACCAAGAGAAGCTTTTAAAGAGTCTGCAACTGCTGCTGAGACAGGTTTTGTGGAAAATGCCTTAATTAGCT
>JBBQWJ010000231.1:0-5112 GCA_038210685.1 Chitinophagales bacterium
GATACAGTTTGATGTGCTCTCTATCACCTTATTAAAAGGCCAGCCTGCTGAATATTTTTTTATTGAAGATGTTTATTTACCACCCGAGAATTAACTCATCAAATCTGCTATAACGATGGCTGTCACTGCTTCGAGCACTACCGGAACCCTCAAAGCAATACAAAGATCATGTCGGCCTTTTACTGAAAAAGGTTCTACATTTCCAGTTTCCACATTTAACGTTTCCTGTATTTGCGGAGTAGAAGAAGTTGGCTTTACCACGATACGAAAAACCAATTCATTTCCATTAGTAATTCCACCAAGAATACCTCCGGCATTATTGGTTTCAGTTTTTCCTTCCATATTGAGCAGAGAATCGTTGTGTTCACTTCCAAACATGTGGGCAGCTTCAAAGCCGGCGCCAAACTCGATTCCTTTTACAGCAGGAATTGAAAAGACCGCATGGCTTATCAAAGATTCTGCTGAATCAAAAAATGGCTCACCCAAACCAAGCGGTAAATTAGAAACTTTGCATTCTACTATTCCACCAATAGAGTCTTTGGCGTCAACCGCTTTTTGCAAACCTTTATCCAAATCTTTCTCTCCGCCTATTTCCAAAATGGAAGCGTGAATTTCAATTTTATTTTCAGGAGATAAAAAGGAAATTGCTTTTTTGGCAATAACACCCGCGGCCACCAAAGCCACTGTCAACCTGCCGCTGAAATGCCCACCGCCCCGGAAATCTTCAAAGCCTTTGAATTTTTTATGCGCTACAAAATCTGCATGCCCTGGCCGTGGAACCGCTCTTTGTTTTTCATAATCGCCACTTCTGGTATTGCTGTTCTTAAATAAGATCGTAATTGGCGCACCAGTACTTTTATCATTGAAAACACCACTTATAATTTCGGGGATATCATCCTCTTTTCTAGGCGTAGTGCCTTTGGCACCGGGCTTTCTCCGGTCAATATCTTCTTTAAAATCTTCAGCCGCAATTGAAATGCCCGGCGGGCAACCGTCGATTACGATTCCTACAAACTCACCGTGCGACTGTCCCAATATCTGCACCCGAAAATTTCTTCCAAAAGAATTCATGTTAATGTATTTACTCTAAACAATTCTAAACCCTCTAATCCTTCTTCATCAATATCCATATTCGCGCAAATGAATTTCATTATCGCGCCATTTAGGCCTCACTTTTACAAACAATTCAAGAAACACTTTCCGGCCAATAAATTCTTCAATGTCTTTACGTGCCAGCGTTCCCAGTTCCTTTATCATCTGCCCACCGTGTCCCAAAATAATTCCTTTTTGTGTTTCGCGCTGAACAATAATATCTGCTGTGATCTTAGTAAGCGTTGTTTTTTCTTTAAATTGCTGAACGAGCACGGTAGAATGATAGGGAATTTCCTCCTGGTATAAAAAAAATATTTTTTCCCGAATCAGTTCACTCACAAAAAATTTCATCGGAAGATCACTGAGATTATCATCTGTATAAAAAGGTTCCCCTTCGGGGAGAAGTGAAATAATAACATCAAGCAATTCCTGCACACCTGCATTTTTTAACGCAGAAATAGCTATTACTTTTTTACAATATTTTTTTTCCGAAAAAAAATCTATTGCCTTATCAACGGTTTCTTTATCTACAAGATCTGTTTTGTTCAACACCACTATTGCCGTTGCTTTCAACGAAAGAGCAGAAAAAATTTCATCCGCTTCTTCCAGGTCGTCTTTAATATCCACAAGCAATAAAGCCTCGTCCGCATCTTCAAGACTGCTTTTTACCGCCTGCATCATTTTTTCATGCAGTTTGTATTTGGGTTCGATGATTCCCGGTGTATCAGAAAAAATGATTTGATAATCTTTGGTATTTAAAATGCCTTTGATGCGATGGCGGGTAGTTTGCACCTTTGGCGAAACAATTGCCAACTTCTCTCCCATCAACGCATTAAGCAACGTACTTTTGCCGGCGTTTGGCTTGCCAAAAATATTTACAAATCCAGATTTCATAATTGCTGCAAAATTAATTCATTGAAAATAAAATCCACTAAAACTCTTGAAATTCAATACCTATCTTTATAGATAAGTAAACAACTGCGACAGCGTCTGAAAAAATAGTGAAATTAAGGATTTAACATAGATGGATAAGGCGTTTAAAGTAGTTTCAAAGACAGATATCAAAAAGCGCTGAATCTTTTAAAAAGCAATTAATATATGGAAACAATTAATGAATTATTCGGTCATGGAACCGATTTGAATTCTTTACAAATGTGTGTGCGTGCCATTGCGGTTTTTTTCCTGGCACTCCTTCTTATTCGCTTTACCGGCATGAGGGTGTTTGGAATTAAAACCGCTTTCGACACCTGCATCATTATCATGTTAGGATCGGTGCTAAGCCGCGCGGTGGTAGGCGCTTCTCCATTCATTCCTACCATTCTTGCTTCTGCCGCTTTGGTAATTATTCACAAAATCATTGCACGGCTGAGTGTGAGCAACCAACGCATCAGCCACATGGTAAAAGGAAAACCACTTTCTATTTATAAAGACGGCATACTTAACGATAAAAATCTAAGAAAATGTTCTTTAAGTTTTGGTGATGTAATGGAAGAAGTGCGCTTAAACGCAAACCTCAATTCTCTTAAAAACATAGAGGAAATTTTTATGGAAAGAACCGGAGAGATAAGTGTGATAGGAAAAAAGGAACCCGTAAATTAAAAAGTCACTGAATTTATCTTCCGCCGGTAGGCAGGTTTGCTTTACTGCTATTTTCCCCAGCCCCATTTTAAAAACTCCGGGAAAGCAAGCCCCCACGTTGTTACATCGTGCTTCCCCTCTTTCAATTCCAGATAATAAATATCTTTTTCAGCATCATATCCTTTTTTTACCAGTTCAGCTATCAATGCCATTGTATCATCAATCGAATCGATAATTCCATTGTTGTTTCTGTCAGCAGTTTCATCAAGCGTGCCGGTTTCAAAAAAGAATTGTAGCCAGGGATAATAATTTCCGTTCCTTATCTCATTGTGCATGACGCGGTGTTTGGTTTCATCAAATCCAGGATCATCCTGCGCAACAGAACGCCACCAAAAAGATCCGCTGAAAGCGCCCACTTTTGAAAATTCTTCTGCATGATTCCAGACGATATCCAATGCACTTAATCCGCCTAAAGAAAAGCCACAAAAAGATTTTTCATTGAACGAAGTAATTTTATATTTCTTTCTTATAAAAGGAAGCAATTCTTCCATTACGAAACGAGTGTACAAAGCAGCTTTTGCACCAAACCCATTAGCATTTAAAACATTTGCTGTTCCGTATTCATTTTTCCTGTCGACGCCACAATGAATGCCCACACAAAACAAAGAAGTTATCTTATCATCGTCATATAGTTTTTTAAGAATATTCTTAAAATCCATTGTGATGAGATCCTGCCCGTCATTGACCAGCAGCAGATCACAGCCATTTAAATTTTCTTTTGCAGCAGGCAAATAAAAATCAACAGTTACTTTTCTTTTTAAAAATACAGATCGAAGGATTTGCCTTTCAGTACGGTTTTCAATTTCCATCGTTTCAAAAATAATACAAATATGTTGCGAAAAGATTTTACTTTTTTTTATAAATTTGAAACTTCTAATCAAAACATAACCAAATGAAAAAACTACTGCTTATCGGATTTCTTTTCCAGGCCGCTTTTGCTTTTTCACAAGCCACGGGCGAAGCTACTATCCTTAAAACTTATAAAGTACATGGTTATATCGATGGTGTTCGACTGGACAGCATCGACGCAGGTTACGCCCAGTTTGACAGATTTTGGCAATCGGAAGAGTTTGATTACGGTCAAAAAGCCAAATTGAAAGATATGTTGATTACTGATAAAAAAGGAGTGCCGTTAATTTTCCCTGGGCACAGAAATCTTTATATTTTCCAGCTCAATTTCTTTCATTACAATGGCTGGGATGTTGTGCCCGATTCATTGACCAATCTTTTGAAAAAGAGGAAATAAGAAATCGCTGTAACAGTAAACAAACAAATTCTTCTACTTTTTATTTTGCTGAATAACCAACTTTACCTTGCAACGCTTCAATTGCATTGGATAAATACACCATTGGCGCGTTCCAGTTAATCGCAATTTCATTGGATGCATACGCACACGAAATGTCTGCGTATGCCGTTTCTGGTTCTGTAAAATCATAGTGACAATGATCCTGCATGCCGGGATTTGGGCCACCTGCCATTAAACCGGGAACAGGATCGGTAACTCCATCTGAAACCGATTGACGGTGATGCGGATTCATGGTTGATTTACTGCCGATTCCGGTAACAAAACAATAACCCGTGGCATTTCTTCCTAGCAAATAATCTAAATTGGTTAAGGCATAATCCACATATTTTTTATCATGAGTAAGCAGGTAAGCATTGATCAATAAAATTCCCTGGTTGGCCGCAGTACTGTTTCCGCCCCAGGTAAAATCCCATTTACTTTGTCCCATCACGGTTTCAAATGCATTGACACCTACATGCTGAATGTAGTCGTTGGCAATGCTCAATACCTTCTCTTTCATTTGTGTAATTGTCGCCTCAGTAAAAGAAGGCATTTTATTTCTGAAGCGGAGAAAAGAATAATAAGCCAGCATACCTACGCTGTGCCAGTCAGGAAGTAACACATCATCTTTCAAATGATTTTGAACCGTGTCGCAATATTTTTTATCCTTTGTGGTAATAAAAAGTTCGGCGGCGCTCCACATCAATTCGTCACCAAAATGACCATCACCATAAGCGCCGGTTGTGATTTTTGGTTCAAACTTATTATTGATTTCATTTTGATTGTAGGCAAGATCAGGATGCTGCAAACTCCACGCCCATGCTTTTTTTGAAGCAGCAAGGCAACTGTCTGCAAGCCCCGGTAATTCTTTTTTAAATTTATTTAATATGCGGCTGGCTTGCGCTGTTACTGCCGCAAAATCCAAAGTAGCAGCGGTGCCTTTTTGCACCACATAACGTTTGGCTTGTGTAACGCCCGGCATTACCATTCCATCAAAAGCGGCATTGGTGCATTTGTTGTAAACGCCGCCATCATTGGGATCCTGCATGCTCAACATCCAGCGGAGATTGTAGATCGCTTCATTTAAAATATCAGGA
>JBBQWJ010000232.1:0-5107 GCA_038210685.1 Chitinophagales bacterium
GATCACATTTGGTTTTGCAGCGCCCGTAAATATTTTATGTTTAAATAAAAGATTTTGCTTCAACTCTTTTAATTCATCTGTAACATCAAAACCTATCATCAATCCTTTACCGCGAACATTCTTCAATTCTTCAATTTTTTCGATTTCAGAAATAAGATAATTCCCAATTTCTTCTGCGTTTTTCATCAGGTCTTCCTTTTCCATTACTTCCAAAACCGCTATAGCAGCAGCACAAGCAAGGTGGTTACCTCCAAAAGTAGTTCCTAACATGAAATATTTCGGAGCTATTTCAGGAGAAATTGAAATGCCTCCAATCGGAAAACCATTACCCATTCCCTTTGCCATTGAATAAATATCAGCTTCAACATCTGCATAATCATGAGAATAAAATTTACCGGTTCTTCCATAACCACATTGTACGGAATCTGCAATAAAAACAGCTCCATATTCCGTACATAAATTCCTGATCAGTTGTAAAAAAGATTTCGATGCAACCCTTATTCCGCCTACCCCCTGGATTCCCTCAACAATTACCGCACACACTTCATTGCCATGTTCTTTAAAATAATCTTTTAAAGCTTCTTCGTCATTGAAAGGAAGGAAAACCGCATTTTCAGTTTCATTTACCGGAGCTATAATTGAAGGATTATCGGTTACCGCCACCGTAAGTGAAGTACGCCCGTGAAATGCTTTTGAAAATGAAATAATTTTTTTTCTTCCATTATGAAACGAAGCAAGTTTCAACGCATTTTCATTGGCCTCAGCGCCGGAATTGCAAAGAAACAACTGGTAATTATTTTTGCCTGAAACCCTACCCAATTTATCAGCTAGTTCCTGTTGCAACGGAATTTTTATTGAATTGGAATAGAAGGCAATTTTCTCCAACTGATCTTCAATTCTTTTTACCCAATGCGGATTCGTGTGGCCAATGCTGATCACCGCATGACCACCGTACATATCAAGATACTCAACACCTTTATCGTCCCAAACATAAGAACCATGCGCCTTTACAATATTGATATCATTAATTGGATAAACGTCAAATAAAGTCATAAGTTGTAGGTTATAAGTTTTAAGTTAAGCACGAACTTTCGCGATCAGCGAGATCAACATACTTTTTATTTCATTTACAAAAAGATATAATTTTTCAAAGTTTTCCTGATTTAAGTATAATAAATCCTTTGAAAGGATCAAAAAATATTCGGATTCATTTGCAGAACCAAGAGCAATATTTAAAAAATGAGCGAATTCTAATTTTGAGTTCTTTCCACAGCCTTCAGCAATATTTGCCGGAATTGATGAGGATGATCTCCTTACCTGGTTCGTTAAGCTATAAATTTCTTCTTTCGGAAACAGTTTTGTAATATCATAAATTTTAAGTGTAAAAGCATGTGACTTTTCCCACACCTTAAGATCCTTATAATTTTGCATGATCAACTTATTACTTATAACTTACGACTTACAACTCTTCAAAAATAATTCGCCTTCAATCGCAATCCCTCAGTTTCTTCCACACCAAACATTAAATTCATATTTTGTATAGCCTGGCCACTCGCACCTTTTAATAAATTATCAATCACGGAATGAACCACCAAAATATCTCCTTCTTTTTCAAGGTTGATAAAACAGTTGTTCGTGTTTACCACCTGTTTTAAAAAAATAGGTTCATTGCTAATCTTTACAAAAGGATGTCCGTCATAAAACTTTATGTAAGCTTCATTAATTTCTTCCAGCGATTTAATGCATTTAATTTGCGAGGTAACAAAAATTCCTCTTGAAAAATCTCCGCGCCACGGGACAAAATGAATAGACGCCGACTTGTTTCCCGAAAGTTGGTTCAAAGTTGCATTTATTTCATGAAGATGTTGATGAGTCAACGTTTTATAAGCCTGTACGTTATTTTCACGCCATGAAAAATGAGAGGTGGGTGACAAAGATTGCCCTGCTCCCGTTGATCCTGTTATACCAGTTGTAAATACATCATGCAACAATTTCATTTTTGCCAGTGGCAATAAACCCATTTCAATTGCTGTGGCAAAACAACCGGGATTAGCAATGTTTTCTGCTTTTTTTATTTGTTCACTGTTGATTTCGGGGAGGCCATAAACGAAGTGGCGATCTTTAAAAACCGAATTTTCTTTCAACCGGAAATCCTGTGACAGAGAAATGATCTTTATAGACTGCGGCACTTCATTTTCTTGCAAAAATTTTAATGAATCGCCATGGCCCACACATAAAAAAAGTGCATCAATTTCATCATTCATTTCATGAGTAAACTCAATATCAGTTACGCCAACAAGATCATGGTGAACTGCGTGTACGCTTTTACCTGCATTGCTTTTACTGTGGATATAAATCATTTCTGCAGAGGGATGATTGATGAGCAGCCTTATTAATTCTCCACCAGTATAACCTGCGCCACCAATTATTCCCACCCTGATTTTATTTTTCATCTGCACTATTTTTTACAGCATGATAAATTGCTGTCTGATTACCAAAAATTTTACTGAACCCTCTAACATCTACACCGCTCCAGCCGGTATTCATTTCGCCATACTTGCCAAATTTACTACTCATAAGATCAAATGGTGATTCAATTCCTGTTACCTGGAAACGATATGGCATCAATTGAATGAACACATCACCAGTAACATTTTGTTGTGAAGAAGAAAAGAAAGCTTCAATATCGCGCATTACCGGATCAAGCAATTGCCCTTCATGCAACCAGTTTCCATAAAAATCTGCCAGTTGGCTTTTCAAAGTCAGTTGCCATTTGGTAAGAACATGCTTTTCCAAAGCATGGTGGCCTTTAATGATTAAAAAAGACGCAGCTGCTTCAAACCCAACTCTTCCTTTTATGCCGATAATGGTATCGCCTACATGTATATCGCGGCCAATTGCAAATGGCCCTGCGATTGTTTGAAGATATTGGATCGCAGCAACGGGATGGTCAAAGCTTTTATCATTAACCCCGGTAAGATCGCCTTTTTCAAAATGCAATTTTACCTGCTCTGGTTCATGCTTGCTTAATTGTGTGGGCCATGCTTCCTCAGGCAGCATGCCATTAGAATTTAATGTTTCCTTTCCACCAACACTCGTTCCCCATAAACCTTTATTAATCGAATAAACTGATTTGTCGAAATTCATTTTTACACCTTTCGATTTCAGGTAATCAATTTCTTCCTGGCGGGACAATTGCATATCACGAATAGGTGTAATGATTTCAACGCCGGGAATCATAATATGAAAGATCATATCAAATCTTACCTGGTCATTTCCAGCGCCGGTACTTCCGTGAGCTACGGCATCTGCACCAATCTTTTTTACATGCTCAGCAATATGCAAAGCCTGCGAAACCCTTTCTGCACTTACACTTAACGGGTACGTATTGTTCTTCAAAACATTTCCATACACAAGGTTTTTTACAATCGTATCGTAATAACTTTTGGTAGCATCCACTGCTGTATGAGAAGTAACACCAAGTGTTTTTGCATGTTGCTCTATTTGATCCAATTCTTCTTTTGAAAAACCACCGGTATTTACAATTATACTGTGTACTTCATAATTCAATTCATCGGTAAAGTACTTCACACAATAGGAAGTGTCCAAACCGCCGCTGAAACCAATTACAACTTTTTTGCTCATCGTCAATAAAACTTTTAAAGGTTGAAGAAAAAACTCAATATTGATTTAGGTTTCTCCTGCTTTTTCTTTTTCAAATAATTTATCAGCTTATTCTTTTTTAAGCGCATAAATCTTTCATACACTTTTGATTTCTTTTTAAAATCCTGTGCCGTTTCTTCGGGTGTATAATGATCTTTAGGATCATAAAGCATGGCAGTGCACATACAATTTTTTCTGTCCTTACTCATCAGGATATCATAGTTGACACAACTTTTGCAACCCGCCCAAAAATTTTCATCATCGGTAAGTTCAGAATACGTTACCGGCTCATAACCGAGATCGCTGTTGATCTTCATTACAGCAAGGCCGGTAGTTAAACCAAAAATTTTTGCCTCCGGGTATTTTTGCCTGGAGAGGGCAAAAATACGCTGCTTGATCGTTTTTGCTATTCCTGATTTTCTGAATTCAGGGGCTACGATAAGGCCGCTGTTGGCAACAAATTTTTCATGGCCCCAGGCTTCAATATAGCAAAACCCTACCCATTTACCTTCTTTTGTAACAGCAATAACGGCTTTGCCTTCCGTCATTTTATTAGAAATATATTCAGGTGAACGTTTGGCAATTCCTGTACCACGTGCCTGGGCAGACGATTCCATTTCATCTGTAATGGCAGATGCGTAATTGATATCAGTAGGAATTGCAACCCGAACAATTATATTTGATTGTTCCAATTTGCAGGAAATTTAAAATTTAAAAAATAAGGGAGAAATCGGGGGATTTTTTTTCACTGATAGGTGCGCTTTCAACCGCATGTGCCTATCAGCATCCACGTCGTAATAATAGATATACCGTTACCGGAAAAAAAGAATTATATGAATTATTTTTTTTCAACTCTTGTGTTGATTTTTAGATTGAGAGGACAAAAATAATATAATATTCATTATTGCAAATTATTTTATCCAAATTTTTTGTTATCGTAAATAAAAAAGTTACTTCCGCACCAGCCACAATTTAATGACTAGTAAACCAACCTGCCTACTGGCAAAGGCAGATAAATAAGCCAGATTTTTATTTTATTCTCTTAAAGATTTACGGCAATCTTTACAATTTGAATCCTAGGCTTAACACAATATTGCCATTGTTGGCTTTGAGATAAGCAGGAACATTAGGCTTGTCCTGGAGGTGATAAGGATAATTAACGTCTTTATTCATTGAATAAACATAGGCAAGATCGAGAAAAACACCTCTGTTCCTGTAACCTAATCCACCGGTCACTTTTACAAGATTAGACGTTTCCTTTTGATAAGGATTTCCATAATAAGCGCCTCCTAATCTTACCATAAAAGTATTGAATTTTAATTCGCCGCCGATGCGCGCGTTAATGGCACTTTTATAAACATTGCCAAGGGTTTTGGTCAAAGAATGATAATAGTCTGCTGAACTCGCATCATTATTTATATCATGGAAAGATGCGTTTGTGTAG
>JBBQWJ010000233.1:0-5071 GCA_038210685.1 Chitinophagales bacterium
ACAAAAAAGGAAGATACAGATATAAAAATATCAATTGAAAATTTTATATTTTTTTTACAAAACAACGCGTAGTTTGTATCTTAGAAAAGTCAATTCGATAGTGAATTATTTCATTAAACAATCACTATAAGATGATAAGGAAAAGAACGACGATTAACATTCTTGTTTTATTAATTGTTTTGTTATCAATTTTCCAGGCACTTGCTTATATAGCGGCAATTGATAAACCCGCCGCAGATGAAAAAGGATTTTACGCGGTGGCCTGGTATGTTGGTTTCAATTTGCCTTTGATTTTGGCGTGTATTCTTTATTTAGTGGTGATATCTATAAAAAGAAAAAGTCGCAAAAAGGAACCACTAAAACCGGATGATTCTATTGGAAGGATTTATTAATAAGGCAGGCTGACTGTGTTATCGAAAATAAAAATCACAGGGATTTCTTTATTTACTGTAGCTTCAAAAAAGCATCCGAAATCGATTCTTGAAAAATAATTTTAAAAAAGAAGAATAAAATGTCGAACGATTACGATAATTTCTTTCTGCCCGTAACTAACCTGGAAAAAACTAAAGAATTCTATCAGAACACTTTAGGATTACCTGTAAAATTTGATTTTTCAGATAGAGGAATAAATGCCTTTAAAGTGGGAAACCAGGAACCGGCTATCATCTTAAAAGATGTAAATAAATTTCCGGATGCAAAACCGACTATTTGGTTTGTTGTGGATGACGTAAAGAAAGAATATGAAAAACTTAAAAATTCAGGAATTCATTTTCTTTCAGAGCCTTTCAAATACCAACCGGAATTGCATGGTAATCGATTATTCCGGTAAAAGATATTCATTTACATTAAACGCCCGCCTGAACGAATCCTTCAGGCAGATAGCTACAATTATAAATTTTATTTTGGCGGGAAGATGGTGGTACCAGGTGTCAGGCCACTCCAAGTGGCCAGACACCTTTACAGCTCGAAATGTGTATGTTCATTTCCAGACGAGTCAGTCGGCCTTTTTTCGCTTTTATTTTTTTACTTCAAATGCGAGAATTACGTTTCCTGCTTTTTCACCAAATTGAGAATACCCTGAATTTACATACAGCATTCCGTCAGCCATCACAGGTGCATGACTATCAATTGATCCACCATTGCCTTCTATACCATTAACGGTTTGATATTTTTGAACGGTATTATAATCCCACAAAATATGCCCGTCTGTTGTAGAGTAGGCTCTCATATGCCCATCATTACTGCCGGCAAACACTACTCCGGGCACCACTGCAGGAGCTGCAGAGTTCACAGAAAGATAACTTGGTTGTCCCGCCACTGCAGGGACCGGAGCTTTCCAAATCATTTTGCCGGTTATTATATCCAATGCGTAAATTCCCGGTGATGCTTTCCTGCTTTTATCATCAGGATCGAGCGCAAGTATATTATCAGCGTTGGCTGCATAAATATTTTTACCATCGGTCGCCATGCCCCAATGAATTCCCCCGAGTGCTCCTCCTTTCCCAATTCTTGTTTTCCAAAGCAAAATTCCATCTTCCGGTGTTAAGGCATATACAACTCCGGCTTTTTGGCCTACGATCAATCTATCCTTACCGTCCGCACCCGTTACCAAAACAGGAGCCATCCCAAAATCCAGGTCTCTCCCACTGTTGACGGGACAATTGACAAGAACCGGGCAGGCCATATTCCATGCATCGTGTTCCGTAGCCTGGAAATTCCAAACAACTTTTCCCGTTGACATATCAATAGCCTGGATGGCATCGCTGGTATTGGTTGTAGGCAAAGTGTAATTTTCACCGGTACCTATGTATAACAAATTTCTTTTTGTATCAACCGTAGGGCTACACCAAACAGGCGCTCCTGAAGGACCATAAAAAGGTTTGTCATTTTTTTTCTTTCCCTGCGTGGTAGCTGAATCATTAATAACACGATGATACCAAACCGGGTCGCCGGTCTTAATATCAAGAGCAGCCACACCTCCAGACGAAGTGCAACAGTTATAGCTGGTATCTGCAGCCACAGCAACTTCTATTGAACTGATCGGTACAAAAATTTTGCCTTCATATATAACAGGAGTTCCTGTGTTCATCGCCATCGGCTCTACGCCTGCCTTTGCGCTCCAGAGTATCTTTCCCGTTTTTACGTCAACTGCATAAGTGTAGGTAGAACCATCAACAAAATAAGCCGTAACATTTTTTCCTTCTTTATTGATAACAATTCCGCTTCTGAGACCATTACTTGCAGTTACATGCCAACCAATTTTTCCCGTATTCCTGTTTAATGCATATACTTCCCCGGATTGGCTTCCAACAATTAGCCAATCACCTACAATGGCCGGTTTGCTGCGTACATCACTTTCGTCAGGAAAAGCAAAGCTCCATTTTAGTTGAAGTGATTTTACATTTTCAGGGGTAATACCTGACTGTTCTGTGGTTCTGAATCCTGTTCCTTCCAGGTTGCCGCCCCAACCGGAATAATCGAACAATGAATTGCCATTACCGTGTAGTGAAAAATGAGTGTAAGCTTCCTGGGGCATTACTATTGTTGTAAGCATCTTGTTGGTGAGATATTCCGCTACGGCTTCTCTTTGTTCTTCTGAAAGTCTACTTGCCTGCTGACGCATTTTCCCGTTGTCCAAAGAATTAAGAATCACACGTGGTTGCATTGCAGAAAACGCTTCCTGCGAGGGCGCTTTGGGAAAGGCAGGGTTTCCATGACATGCGCGGCAGGTATTGGTAAATACTTCGTTTCCCATTGCCATGATGGTTGCACTGTCTTTTTTTGTAGCAGCCGGGCCGCCGGTTTTATTCTTGTGGCTATTACTACATGAATTTAAAACAGCGAAAAATGTTATAATCACAAAAAAGAAAAAATAAAATTTGAGTTTGCTGATCATTTTTAATCGTTTTTTATGGCTCAATAAATTGGGTTGTTTAAAGATATAGATTCTGTAAAAAGAGAAATATAGCAACTTGTTGAGTGGTAAGGCTCGCCATACACCATACAAACTACATTATGCCTTGGTTTCTTTTCGCTCACTTTGCCTGTATTCCAAAATATCCCCCGGCTGGCATTCTAAAACATCACAAATAGTTTCTAAAGTGGTAAACCGTATGGCTTTTGCTTTTCCGGTTTTTAAAATGGAAAGGTTAGAAAGCGTTAAGCCCACTTTTTCAGAAAGTTCGTTTAACGACATTTTCCTCTTTGCCATCATTACATCTAAGTTTACAATTATGGGCATGATTATACGGTTAAGTCGTTTTCGTTTTGTAATTCGATTCCCTTTTTAAAAATTCCGGCGATTACCAAAAGTGTAACACCCATAAACATCCATACATCGGCTCCGCCCAACCTTAAGTTCTGCAGGTCAGGCATTTTTATTCCCTGGTTTACCAATCCTTCGGTTACTTTTTCTCCCCAAAAAGAAAACAAGGCAATACCTAATGCTAAATAAGCAATATTTAAAACAAAACTTTTTACAGTTTCATTAAATGGCATTGCGAGGTTAAGCTTTTTATCGTGAAAGATTTTTACAATGATGTAAAACATCAACGCTCTCATTATAGCTACAATAATCATCAATGAAGTTATCGTTACATATCGGCTTTGATCGTAATTATACAATTCCGACAAATTTATCTGCATGTAAAATTTATGAACACCTTCAGGGTTGATAAATAAAGTATAGAAAGTATTGAATATAAATCCTCCTGCTTCGATACAGACTCCTATAAATATGATCCATGAAACTATGTAAAGCGCTTTTTGGATATAGTGTGGTTTTACCGGCATAATGTTGTTTTAATGTTTAAAATGTTTTGCAAACATAATTATATATTTATTGATAAACAACAATTATATAATTTTTATCAAAAAAAATTTATTAAAATGTAAAGTCCGGTAAAAAGACGGCATTTATACACAGAAAATATAAATCACCAGAATTTGTGGCTTTACTGTAGCTTTAAGAAGGCTTAAATATCATCACAAATAAATCAGGGAATATGAGAAAAGCATTTATAATTATAGCGGCATTTTTTATATCCTGCCAGCAACATATAAATAATACAGCACAATACAAACAGCAAATGATAAAAGCAGATAGCGCTATGAATGAAATGGCTGCAAAAGAAGGTTTTAATAATGCCATTCTTTTTTATGCCGATACGAACATTGTAAAATTTGAGGGAGAACAATTGCCTCTAATTGGCAAAGCTGCATTTGCAAAAAGTTTTAATAAGAACACCGATCTAAAAACCATTTCATGGAAACCTGTAAACGCAGAAGTGGCCCAATCAGGAGACCTTGGCTATACCTGGGGAAACTGGAAACTGGTAGCAGGCGATACTACCTACTATGGCAATTATTTTACTGCATGGAAAAAGCAAAAAGACGGCAGTTGGAAAGTAGCGCTGGATGGGGGAAACAGTACGCCAAAGCCGGAGTAAAAAGATTATTGTGAAAACGTTGAAATAAAAATCTTTTGATTTTATTGGTTTACTTTATTTTTAAATAAACAGATGAGTATTCATGCCACACTTTATTATCGATTGCTCAGAAGACCTTATTAAAATGAAATCGCCAGGCGAAATAATGCAGGCTGTTTATGAAGTTGCAGAAGCCACACATTTGTTTGCTGAAAATGATATTAAGGTTCGCATCAATCCTTACATGCATTTTAAATTAGGTGGAAATAAAAAAAACTTCATCCACATTTTTGGCTACATCATGGAAGGAAGAACGGAGGAGCAAAGAGCCAATCTCTCGAAAAAAATAATCAGCAGGTTAAATGAAATGTTTACCGGCATTTCCATTCTTTCCATGAACATTTCCGAATTTGAAAAAGCCACTTATTACAACAAAGCAATGCTTCATCCTTTAAACACCAACAACGACAGGCATTTTAAGGCGGATAAAAATCATAGAGAATAGGGAATCAAAAATCCCGGAAACTTGCTGGTTTGCTGTGTTGACGAATTATTTTCATCACCATGCAATCTTTCATTTACAAATATTCTTTCCTTACAAATGCTCCTGAAAGATTTACGATATTCTTTTCTTCAGTAAAATG
>JBBQWJ010000234.1:0-5062 GCA_038210685.1 Chitinophagales bacterium
CAGCAACAGAAATTCCATGTAAATCAAACTGGCGATGCTCGCCTTTGCTGGTAAATATCTTTAATTGGTGATCGAGAAAGTCAAAATCAATTTTAAAACTTTGATCCTTATATGGCATGTTCTCAGTGGTTAAACCATTAGGAGTTATATGCAAAGTAATATGCCACGAATGGTTGATCCACGGCAATGTTGCCAATTTTATTTTACCAACAATCTGCGTCCACATGTGCAGTGTATCAAAAGTTGATTTGCTTTTTTCGTAAGAAAGAACCGGCCAATGGTGTCGCATAATAATAGTATTTAAATTATTTAAAAACCAATTTATTCGCTAAATCAATTTCTTTCGCCGTAATTGTGTGACCCATACCAGGATAGATTTTCGCTGTAATATCCGCCTTCATCGCTTTTAATATTTCTGCTGTTTCATTAACCCTTTCCACCGGAACATGAGGGTCAGGATTGCTGGTCCCAATAAAAAAAGGTGTGCGTTTAAAATCTCCTGTATAATTTGTTGGATCAATTCTATCACCTATCAATCCACCTGTAAATGCAACAACGCCTCCGAATTTTTTTGCATTTCTTGCAACAAATTCCAAAGTGAGGCAAGCGCCTTGTGAAAATCCAAGGAAGAAAATATTTTCTTCCAAAATTCCCTCTTTAATTAAATCACCCAGCACTTCTTTGAGCATTAATAAAGCAGAAGAAAGCCATGGTTCATTGTGAGAAACCGGCGCCATAAAAGAATAGGGATACCAGCTACTATTATTAGCCTGCGGCCCAAGCAATGCAAAATCTTTCACATTTAAATACTGAGCCAGCGAAAGAATATCTTCGGCACTTCCGCCACGGCCATGAATCATGATCAACACTTTTTTTGCCTCTTTTAATGGCACGCCTGCGGTGATTATATCTTTGATGTGAATTTTATTTGTATCCATAATTTTTATATTCCCAGATATCTAAATATTGTTCAGGATGGCGTTTAAATTGAGCCAAAACATAAGGACAAAGCGCAATCACTTTTAAATCATTTTTTCTTGAATAATCAGCCATTTCATTTAAAAGTTTTTTGGCAATTCCTCTTCCTTCCGCTTCAGGTATCACCTCTGTATGATATACAGTTAAATCTTTTCCTGAAATACTAATTATCATTTCGCCCAACTTCTCATCACCTTCTTTAAATATGAAATGTCCACTACCATTATCTCCTAATTGTAATTGTAAATTTTCCATGCTTATAAAATTACATTGGTAAACTCAAGACCTGGCAACTTTCGGATTTTATGCCTTAATTTCTTTCCTGATAACGGGCACTACTTTCGTTCCGAATAATTCAATCGAATGCATGATTTTTTTATGGGGAACATTTCCCACACTCGCCTGTGCAAGGAAACGGGTATTACCAAACAACTCATGTTGATATAAAATTTTATCAATCACTTCCTGCAGGCTTCCAACCATTAATGCTCCCTGCGGCGAACGCAAATATTCGTACTGCTGTTTTGAAAGTGGCGGCCAACCTCTTTCGCGGCCGATCCTGCTCATTACTTCTGCATAGTACGGATAAAACTCATCCGCTGCTTGTTGCGAATTTTCAGAAACATAAAAGTGATTGTTAACACCCAACTGAAGCTGAGATAAATCCCTGCCGCTCTTCACTATCGTTTCTTTATAGAGATTTATAAAAGGTACAAACTGTTCCGGCCGGCCACCAATGATTGCTAACATCAATGGAAGACCAAGCGTAGCAGCTCTTACCGCAGAAGCAGGCGTACCGCCGGCTGCAAGCCAAATAGGAATTGATGGCTGGTACGGACGTGGATAAATTCCCAGATCGTTTATTGGAGCACGAAGCCTTCCTTGCCATGATACTTTAGTGCTTTTATTTAATTGGAGAAGAAGATCTAATTTTTCCGTAAAAAGTTCATCATAATCCCCGAGGTCGTAACCAAACAATGGAAAAGATTCAATAAAAGAACCACGTCCCGCCATAATTTCTGCACGCCCTCCTGATAAAAGATCAACGGTTGAAAAATTTTGAAACACACGGACAGGATCATCTGAACTAAGCACTGTGACTGCGCTCGTGAGTTTTATATTTTTGGTGATTGCTGCCGCTGCTCCCAGCACAACCCCTGGTGAAGAAACTGCATAATCCGGGCGGTGATGTTCGCCAACGCCAAAAACATCAAGTCCCAATTCATCAGCGAGTTTAATTTCTTCCAACAGATCTTTCATCCGCTCTTGCGCATTTATGCCGCTTCCCGGAAGGCTTTCCTGCTGCATATCGGCAAATGACATAAGGCCTAATTCCATTTTATTTTATTTAAAATTAAAATCATGAATATTTGTTTGTTTACTGTCAGGCTTCAACCTAATTGCCAAATTTCCCGTTGCGATAATCATGATAAGCCTGTCTTATTTCTTCCGATGAATTCATTACAAAAGGGCCCTGGGCTACGATGGGTTCATTGAAAGGCACTGCATTCCCGAGGAGAATGATGCTTTCTTCCTGCGCTTTAATTTCAAGATCAGTTCCATCATTATTAAATTCTACCAACTGGTGCATTTTAGCTTTACTTCCATTCACATTTACCTTTCCTTTTATTACATAAAAGAAAATATTTCTTTCTGCGTCTATGCTTGTACGGTAGCTTCCTCCTTCAACAAAATTTATTGTTGCGAGTTGAATATCCACCAAAGGATTAAATGCACCTTTAGTTCCCTCCCAGTCGCCTGAAACTGCGTGGATAGTTACTTTTCCATTATCGTAATCAATTCCAGGAATATCTTTTTCCTGTAAACCCACGTATTTGGGTTCATTCATTTTAAGTTTTGCAGGAAGGTTTACCCAAAGTTGCAAAATTTCAAGCTCGCCACCGTTTTTCATAAATTCTTCGGAAGAAACTTCAGAATGTATCAATCCTCTTCCCGCTGTCATCCATTGTACACCGCCGGCTTTAATCACACTTTCAGAACCACTGCTATCCTTGTGCGTCAAATCACCGTGAACAATAAAGGTTACTGTTTCAAAACCACGATGAGGATGCGGTCCAAAAGGCAATCCGAAATTATTTTCCGGATATACCTGGTAACCGTGATGATTTAAAAAAATAAATGGATCGATATGTTCAATTGAATTGGTTGGAAGTGCCCGAAAGGTTATAAGATCACCAACCGGCGCATTCACTGCTTCCTCAATTTTTTTTATAGTTCGCATATTTTAATTTTAAAAAGTCAAAATAGTAAGATCAATTTTAATCATGATCTTCTTTGATAGCTTTCAATCCTTTTGTCCACCGCACTAATTGCTTCAGCATATTTTGTGCAGCTTTAATTGAAATTTCATTCACTTCAAATTCATTCTGGTCATTTATATTATGCTGAAAAAAAGGAAAATTAACTGATTCCGCAAGAGGGACCATGCGGAATGTTGAAAGATCGGCCTTCAAAGCATTAGCCGCTCTTGTACCGGCAGAAACTCCTCCGTAACTCACTATCGCTGCAGGTTTATAATTCCATTCCTGCGAGAGATATTCCAAAGCATTTCTTAAAGGTGCAGGATAATTAAAATCATACTCTGCAGTAACAAAAATAAATGCATCTGCTTCCTCAATTTTCGCACTCCACCATTTGGTATGTTCGTGCTTATATTGCTTCATAACAGGATGATTCGGCTCATTCATCATTGGCAAATTAATTTCACCAAGGTCCAAAAATTCAACATTAAAACTTTCATTCTCTTTTGCTAAATCCGTTATCCATTTAGCCACCATCGGCCCTTTTCGTCCGGGTCTTACTGTTGAAGAAATTACTTTTAAATTATACATGCAGTTTTAAATTTATCAATTAAAAGAATTCACCATTCACCATTCACCAATAAAAACCGACGTCATCGTTAGTGAACCAGCAATGGCTTTATCATTAAAGAATGAAACTTTATCATTAGGTCCTTTTAATCCCAATGAATATAAGAGTGGCAAATAATGTTCAGGAGTTGGAATAGCCAGTCGGCTTTCAGTGCCCAGGCTTTCATAATTGATCAAATGTTTAAAATCGCCTTCAGTAATCAATTGCTTAAACTTATCATTCATAGTTAATGCCCAATCATAACCATAACCCGGTTCATTAATTTTTGACCATGAAACCATCCTCAAGTTATGAACCATATTACCGCTTCCGATAATTAATACTCCTTTTTTCCTTAAAGCATATAATTCTTTAGCGAGGTCAAAATGATATTGGGGCTCTTTGGTGTAATCGATGCTTAATTGTAATACGGGAATTTTAGCGCCAGGATACATCCTTCTTACAACAGTCCATGCACCATGATCCAATCCCCAGTCGTGATCCAGTTCCACATGTGCAGAATGCAATAACGAAACCGTTTCTTTGGCAAGCTGCGGATTTCCGGGTGCAGGATATTGCACATCAAATAATGCCTGTGGAAATCCTCCAAAATCATGAATGGTTTCCTGAAAATCCATGGCTGTAATACGAGTGCCTTTAGTAAACCAATGGGCCGAAACTACCAGCACTGCTGAAGGAGTTGGAATTTCTTTTGCCATTTGTGTCCATCTCTGGCTGAATTCATTGTCTTCAATTCCATTCATCGGAGAACCATGGCCAACGAACAAAACAGGCATTAGCTGATCAAGTTCTTTCAGATCACCGGTAAACTTATTGAATGCTGATAAACTTGTCATTTCATTACTCCTTTTAATATTATAACGGTTACCATTACACGCTTTTTAATCGAGAACCGGCAACACTTTCTCAATTTCGGGTCTTGCAGGTTCATATTGCTTAGGCAACTTTAAATGGGTGCCCAATTCATTAAGAGGTTCATCCTTATCAAAGCCCGGATTTTCTGTAGCCAGTTCAAATAAAACCCCACCCGGTTCACGGAAATAAAGAGAGAAGAAATAATCGCGGTCAATTTTGGGAGTAATATTTAACCCTTTGCTCAAAACTTTCTCCCTATAATCCATTAAAATATTGTCATCTTTTACCCTGAAAGCCACGTGGTGATTGGTTCCGGCAGAGTTTATTCCGGCTCCCA
>JBBQWJ010000235.1:0-5019 GCA_038210685.1 Chitinophagales bacterium
GACTGGGGAATTACTAAGCCAACTTTTTCCAATGGTGCAGCCTATGCCGATCTGGATAATGACGGTGACATGGATATGATTGTTAATAATATAAATGATGAAGCATCCATTTATGAAAATACAACGATGGATAATCCAAAAGCGCATCCTAATTATTTATCGGTAAAATTAAATGGCAATTCATCCAACCTGAATGGCCTTGGAGCGTGGATAGAATTGCATTACAAGGGCCAACAGCAAGTATATGAGCAAACCCCTTATCGTGGATATCTTTCTACCGTGCAAATAGAACCTCACTTTGGTTTAGGAAATGTTGCTGTGGTCGATTCCCTTATTGTGAAGTGGCAAGATGGAAAAGTACAAATTCTTACTAATGTAAAAGCCAACCAAACCATTAAGGTAAATGAAAAAGATGCCAATCTTACTTATTCGTTTTCTACCAATAGAACCGACAGTGGTTCATTATTTAAAGATGTAACCGATCCGTTAAATATCCATTATGTTCACCAGGCAAAAGATTTTAACGATTTTAACCGCCAAATGCTGCTGCCACATAAATTCTCTGAATATGGGCCAGCGCTTGCTGTAGGTGACATTGATGGCAATGGCCTTGATGATATCATTAGCGGCGGCTCATTTGGCTATCCTGCACAGGAATTTCTTCAACAGCCAAACGGTAAATTCATCCGGAGAAGTTTATTGAGAGGTAAAGATACCCTTAACAAAGACAGGGAAGATGAAGGCGTTTTATTATTTGATGCGGATGGCGATGGAGATTTGGATCTTTATATAGCCAGTGGTGGGTTTCGGGGGCCCCCCAATAGCTCTTCTTACCAGGATAAATTATACGTTAATGATGGAAAGGGAAATTTTGCAGAAGACTCTTCCGCATTGCCAGTTAATCACACGAGCAAATTTTGTGTACGGGCAATAGATTATGATAAAGATGGTGACTTGGATCTTTTTGTATCAGGCAGAGTAGATCCAAACAGTTATCCAAAAGCTGTATCCAGTTTTATTTTTAGAAACGATTCCAAAAACGGGCAAATCAAATTTACAGATGTTACTGAATCTGTTGCGCCGTCATTGAAGAACATTGGAATGGTATCGGACGCTTCTTTTACAGATTTTAATAACGATGGTTGGCCTGATTTGGTGCTTGCGGGAGAATGGATGCCAATTACTTTTCTTGAAAATAATAAAGGAGTTTTCAAAAATGTAACATCCTCTACAGGTGTTGGTAATAAAACGGGTTGGTGGAATAGCATTGCTTCCGGAGATTTTGATAACGATGGTGATATAGATTATATAGTTGGCAACCTGGGCCGAAACTCATTCTTCCAGGCGAGCGATAAATACCCGGTAAGTATATTGGCTAAAGATTTTGATAATAACGGAACCTATGATGCAGTCTTATCTATGTATCTTCCGGTTTCGCAAACTGATACAACAAAAAAGGATTTCCCTGTAGAATCTCATGATGATATAATTAAGGAAATGCCTGGATTAAGAAAAAGGTATTCAAAATACAAGCCCTTTGCCGAGGCTACTATGGATTCTATATTCCCTGCCAACGACCGTAAAGGCGCTTTACAACTACATGCCAACTACTTCTCCTCTGCCTGGTTAAGAAATGATGGAAAAGGTCGGTTTACTGTCATTCCATTACCAACCCAGGCACAATTTTCTGTTCTTAATGGCATTACTGTCGGAGATTATGATGGAGATGGGAACCTGGATGTTTTAATAAACGGAAATGATTATGGCACAGAACCAATCATCGGCAGGTATGATGCTCTTAACGGTTTATTAATGAAAGGTGATGGAAAAGGTAATTTTAAACCTTTAACCATTGTGCAAAGTGGAATTTACCTGCCAGGAAACGGGAAAGCGTTAGTGTCTTTAAAAGGCGAAAACGGAAAATTACTGCTCGCAGGTAGCCAAAATAAAGGGCCTTTGAAAGTGTTTGAATTAAAAAGAAATGTAAAATTCATACCCTTGAATCCATTTGATGAATCTGCTATAATCTATTATAAAAATGGTAATAAACAAAAGCGTGAAATTGGATATGGATCTTCGTTTTTATCGCAATCGGGCAGATTCCTTACCATTGATAGTGGTGTTGTTTCAGTAGAGATAAAAAATAATAAGGGAGAGACCAGGAAGGTAAATTTTCAATGAGTTCATAAGTTATGAAAACTGTTCCTAAAATCACAAAGAGAATACGTATCTTATGTATATTTGGTTTGTTTGTACTCACAATGCCCTCTTGTAAAACATACCACAGAAACAGTACTCATAAAGAAGTTTCTACAGAAAGCATAGCGAAGGGACAAAAACTGGCGAAAATGTATTGCCAATCTTGCCACATGTTGCCTGATCCTTCATTGGTGGATGCCAAAACCTGGGAAAAAGGCGTGTTGCCCCAAATGGCACCAAGGTTAGGAATTTTTAATTACGGTTTTCAAACCTATCCGCGATTAAGAGACTTAAATATTGGCTCGGATTTTTATCCCACTTCCCCGGTTTTAAGCTTACCTGATTGGCAAAATATCCTGGACTATTACGA
The DNA here is from genome assembly GCA_038210685.1 of Chitinophagales bacterium. GTDB lineage: Bacteria > Bacteroidota > Bacteroidia > Chitinophagales > Chitinophagaceae > Ginsengibacter. Next base: position 2,570 of record JBBQWJ010000235.1, read on the forward strand.
GGCAACTTCTCCGGATTCTTTACCTCCTCAAAAAAGGAGCTTATCTATAAAAGAGGGGTTGTCGCTTTTTAAAGTTGAAAAACCTGACATTTATTATAAAAATTCTGCCACATGTTATATCAAAATTCTGCCTTCAGATTCTTCACATTCCATATTAATAGGAGATGCTGTAAAACAAAATCTTCTTTTTATTAACAAAAATCTCCAGGTAAAAGATTCTATAAGCACAGGTGGCCCTATAGTAAATATTGATTTTAATAAAAATAATATGATTGCCTGTGATATCGGCATTTTAAATCCTAATAACGGCAAGTTCGGCAAAGCAGAGGTTATCAACCTTAATTTAAAAGGGCAGCTATATAAAGATTCTGTTCCGTTAATTAAAGATTTACAAAGACCTGTGCAGATCACTACTGCCGATCTAAATAATGACGGTAAACCCGACTATCTGGTTTGTGAATTTGGATTTTTGACAGGAGAACTGGCATGGTTTGAAAATGAAGGCAATGGCAAGTTTAAAAAGCATGTATTAAGAAATGTTCCCGGCGCAATAAAGGCGTATGTTCAGGATTATAATCATGATGGATTACCGGATCTGTGGGTGTTATTTGCGCAGGGAGATGAAGGCATTTTTCTTTTTACCAATAAAGGGAATGGCAATTTTGATCAGGAGCAAGTGTTAAGGTTTCCGCCAAGTTACGGTTCGTCTTATTTTGAACTGGATGATTTTAATAAAGACGGTTATCCTGATATTTTGTATACGTGTGGCGATAATGCGGATTTTTCTCCGGTATTAAAACCATATCACGGTGTTTACATTTTTATGAATGATAAAAACAATCATTTTACACAGAAATATTTTTACCCGATTGATGGTTGCTATAAGGCAATTGCCAGGGATTATGATGGTGATGGCGACCTTGATATAGCAACGATTTCCTTTTTTGCTGACTATGAAAAGCAACCCCAGGAAGGTTTTGTCTATTTTGAAAATAAAGGAAATTTTAATTTTCAACCCTATTCTTTAAAAGGAACACAAATAGGCCGTTGGATTACAATGGATGCAGGCGATATTGATGGTGATGGAAAAACAGATCTGATCTTAGGTAACTTTTCGATTAAACCCAGTGTGATGAAACATAAAATAGACTGGAAACTGTCTCCTCCTTTTATTATTTTGAAAAATATGGGAAAAGCAAAATAATCGTTTATTGTTCGTTTACTGGTTGGTATCTGCTGATTTATCAGTTAGTAAGGCCTGGATGTCAGGGTCGGCCTCAAGGTTATTCATTTGGCGCATTATCCATGGATAGCGGTAAGCTACCCTGTGCGACATTGGATGAATTGTAAATAAATTGGGATTGGGAAGGCACGAAGCGATCATTGCTGCTTCTTTGCGGGATAGATCTTTAGCATGATTATTAAAATAATGTTCTGCTGCTGCCTCTACTCCAAATATTCCCGGCCCTGTTTGAGCCACATTCAGGTACATTTCAAGAATTCTTTTTTTACTCCATAATGTTTCGATCATAAAAGTAAAATACACCTCAAGCCCTTTTCTAAAATAACCTCCATGTTGCCAAAGAAAAACGTTTTTTGCCACCTGCTGGCTTATAGTACTTGCGCCACGTAATGATTTACTTTTTTGATTGTGTTTCATGGCTTTTTGGATACTTTTAAAATCAAAGCCATTGTGATCAGGAAACAGTTGATCTTCACCAGCCATTACCGCCAGCTTGATATTTGAGCCCATCTTGTCGTAGTCAATATAATTTCTATGCAGGCCCTTGCCTGTTACCAAACTATTAAGCTGGGTGATCGTAACCGGTGGATTGATCCATTTGCAAAAAACAATATAGAGAATGGAAAGAAGGAATCCGTATAAGATGATTTTTAAGAAAGTGCGGCCAAGCCTTCTGAATAAACCGCGTTTTCTAAAGTAGGGCTTTTTGTCCAAAAAAAGAGAATTTTTACTATTTCAGTTTTATATAGTGCAATGTATATTTTTTTCCCAACTTCATTGTTTTGTTGCCTGATTTTAAAAGAACATAACCAACTCCAGCAAGTGCTGCAGCGCCTATTACCAATTGGGGCCTTGCGTAATATCTTGTGTTGGGTTTAGCAAAGATCCAGGTGATCAATCCGGCGGTTGTTAATAATACCCCACCTCCAAAAAGTGCTGCGCCTGACGCGTTCCAGTTAAAATTTTTATGGCTCTCACCAAATGAAATAATCTCCTTGTAATTTATGGCAAAATGATATTGAGATACAGTGTCAGGAACAAAAATCCCGAGATTGGGAGAATAGACATGCCTGATATCGAACTGAACTAAAAAAACGGAATCTCTTTTTATATCGGTGATCTCTCCTTCATAATAACGAACATTAGTTGAAAAATCCATTTCAGTACCGGGAAAGAAAGACTGTATTGTGCGATTGTTTTTTTTAAG
>JBBQWJ010000236.1:0-4993 GCA_038210685.1 Chitinophagales bacterium
TGAAGCAGAAAACGAAAGCATTATACTCGGGCATATTGCAAAAATTACGGGCAAAAAATCAGCCTCAGTTTCCGGTTACCAACTACTAAAAAAATCGATTGATGCACGAGGAAAAACTGTATGGATCAACCTGACAGTCAATGCATTTATCAACGAACCTTTTCAGCAGAGAACTTTACAACAATTTGATTTTAAAAATGTAAATCATTCATCAAAAAAAGTAGTAATTATTGGCGGAGGTCCTGCCGGAATTTTTGCAGCTTTGCAGCTTCTTGAATCCGGAATAAAACCAATAATTGTAGAAAGAGGAAAAGAAGTAAGAGCGAGGCGAAGAGATCTTGCTGTTTTGAATAAAGAAGGCATTCTCAATCCTGAAAGTAATTATTGTTTTGGAGAAGGTGGCGCCGGCACTTACAGCGATGGAAAATTATACACGCGAAGTTCAAAGCGCGGCGATATCAACCGAATCCTGAATCTTTTTGTACACTTTGGTGCCGGTGAAAATATTTTATACGATGCGCATCCTCACATTGGAACCAACAAACTTCCTGCTATTATAACGGAAATGCGTAAACGTATTTTAGTCTGCGGAGGTGAATTCCATTTTGAAAAAAAAGTTATTGATCTTGTTATTGAAAAGGATGAAATAAAAGCCGTAAAAACTGCAGATGGAGATATTTTAAATGGCGATTCTTTTATCCTTGCCACCGGCCATTCTGCAAGAGATATTTTTAGTTTGTTGCACAAAAAAAATATAGAAATAACTGCCAAGCCCTTCGCGTTAGGCGTTAGAATAGAACATCCGCAGGAACTCATCAATTCAATTCAATATGGTAAAGATGGTCTGCAAAAGAGCTTTCTTCCTCCCGCCTCTTACAGTTTAGTAGAGCAGGTAGAAGGAAGAGGTGTTTTTTCTTTTTGCATGTGCCCCGGAGGCATTATTGCACCCGCATCTACCAATGAAAATGAGTTGGTAGTAAATGGATGGAGCCCATCCAAAAGGAACAATCCTTTTGCCAACAGTGGCATCGTTGTACAGTTGGAAATTGAAGACGTGAAAAAGTATAATTCTGCTAAAAAAAATCAAACCCAAAATGATCGTAATTCAGCTTTGTTAATGATGGATTTTCAAAAAGAAGTGGAAGAAAAAGCTTTTGCAACCGGCGGAGGAAAATTTGTGGCTCCGGCGCAAAGAATGGTTGACTTTACAGAAGATAAATATTCTTCCTCCTTACCAAAATGTTCTTATTTACCAGGAATAGAATCAGCTTTATTAAAAGATGTTTTGCCTTCATTCATAAACAGCAGGTTAAAAACAGCTATGCGATTATTTGCAAAAAAAATGCCGGCTAGAAATAACCACCATGGATATTTTACCAACGAAGCTGTTTTGGTGGCTACCGAAAGCCGCACTTCTTCTCCGGTAAAAATTCCCCGCGATGAAAAGTTGTTGCACCATCCACAGATAATAAATTTATTTCCTTGTGGCGAAGGCGCAGGTTATGCCGGAGGGATTGTGAGCGCCGCGATGGATGGTGAGAGAGTGGCATTGGCGATTGCGCAGCGATAAAATTAAAATCAAGTTTATTTGTTGCTTTACTGTAAACATTAGTCTGAATTTGCCGTTCATAAAAATATCACATAAAAAATCATCAGCCTTTACCTGTCTTTAATATCTTCGTAACTATTTAATTCTTACTACCAAAATATTTCATTTTAAAATTTAGTGATGGCAATATTGGAATTACAAAATCTGAAAAAATATTATGCTACCCAAAAAGCGGTGGATGATATTAGTTTTTCAATTCCCGAAGGAAGTATTTTTGGCTTGCTGGGCCCAAATGGTGCAGGCAAAACCACTTTGCTGAGGATGATCACAGGAATTTTTTATCCTGACAGTGGAGAAATCTATTTTGACGGAAAAAAATTTAATCCGGTAGAGGACATTCCTAAAATTGGCTACATGCCCGAAGAGAGAGGGCTATATAAAAAAATGAAGATTGGTGAACAGGCTTTGTACCTGGCGCAATTGAAAGGAATGAGCCGGCAAGACGCGATGAAAAAAATAAAAGAATGGTTTGTGAAATTTGAAATGGAAAGCTGGTGGAACAAAAAAGTAAATGACCTGAGTAAAGGGATGGGGCAAAAACTACAATTTGTAACTACCGTTCTTCACGAACCAAAATTGTTGATATTAGATGAACCTTTCAGCGGCCTTGACCCGGTAAACAGCAACCTGATAAAAGATGAAATTTTTAAGCTTGCACAAAAGGGTACGACCATCATTTTCAGTACGCACAGGATGGAACAGGTAGAAGAAATTTGCAATCAAATTGTATTGGTAAACAAAGGCAAAAAGATTCTTGATGGAACCGTGAGCCAGGTAAAAGATGATTTTAAAGAACATATTTTTAAAGTTGGTTTTGATGAATTGCCTGGAGAATTCATGAGTAACTCTTTTGAAGTGGTAAACTCGAAAGACAACTTTTTAAATGTAAAAATTAAGGATGGGAATAAACCTGTAAATGTTTTAGAGGAGTTTTTAAATCACCGGGCTTCCATTATTTCTTTTAATGAGGTACTGCCATCGCTTAATGATATTTTTATACGGCAGGTACAGGAATTAAATTCTAAACCGCAACATCAATTTTCTAATTAACCAATCAACTAACAATAGTTACAATGAATAAGATCTGGCTGGTAATTAAAAGAGAATATTTAACAAGAGTGAGAAACAGAACGTTTATTCTCTCAACCATTTTACTTCCCTTATTTTTTATAGGTTTCATTTTTGCATCGGCTTATTTTTCTGCCAGCAGCCATGAAAAGCAAAAGGTAGCAGTATCTGACAGCAACGGGATTTTTAAAAATAGCTTTCAAAACAGTGATCTGATTACCTATGAATTTCCTCCGGATGTAAATGCGAATAATTTTAAAGAAAAAGGATATTCTGCTTTTTTAAAAATACCAGAAAATTATGATTCACACAACGATTCTGTCGCTTTAATATCAACCAAACAGTTAGGCTTAGACGCAGAAGATAAAATTAAGGATCAGATTAATTCGGCTATCAGAAACCAGGCTTTTTTAAGAAATAATATTGATAAGAAAATTCTGGACTCGATCAATAATATTGATGAAGACAGGATGTATAATTTTAGAACTATTGTAAAACAGGGAAATAAATCTGAAAAATCGAATGCGGCGCTCTCTTATGGAATTGGCTATGGAAGCGGGTTTCTTATCTATATAACCTTATTTATTTATGGTGCCGCTGTAATGCGTGGCGTGATGGAAGAAAAAATGAACCGTATTGCAGAAGTGATCATCAGTTCTGTAAAACCTTTCCAGTTAATGATGGGAAAAATTCTTGGAATTGCTGCAGTCGGCCTTACTCAATTGCTGATCTGGATTGTATTGATCGTTCTTTTATCTTCTGTTTCCTCTTCATTTTTTTCTGCTGATACTTTACAGCATGCACAAGCAATGAACGCAGGAATGGGTGCCGCAGGTAACAGTTCGGCAGCTGCTAATTTTTTAAATGCCCGCGATACTTTTTTATCCGCAAACTGGGGACTCATCATCCCGTGTTTCCTGTTTTATTTTATAGGAGGATATCTTTTTTATGCAGCATTATTTGCGGCTGTAGGAAGCGTGGTAAATGAAGATCCGCAGGAAGCGCAATCTTTAATGTTGCCCATCACCATGCCCATCATTCTATCATTTGTTATTATGACAACCGCTGTTGGAAAACCTGATGCGCCCATTTCAGTTTGGGGAAGCATGATCCCTCTTTCATCGCCAATTGTAATGATGGCGCGCATTCCGTCGGGGAATGTTCCCGGATGGCAAATTCTTGTTTCTATGTTATCATTGATTGCCGGATTTATTCTTACTACAATGCTGGCAGCAAAAATTTACCGCACCGGCATCTTATTGTATGGCAAAAAAGTAACCCTCAAAGAAATGGGAAAATGGCTTTTCAGAAAATCCTGATAGCTTAATAAAGCAAAAATGAAAAAAATCAAAATAATAGCGATTGAAATTTTTCTTTTTTTGATAACGACGCCTACTTTTGCCCAGCAAAAAACAGAAAACATTATCATTATTACTACAGATGGATTCCGCTGGCAGGAAGCATTTGGCGGAATGGATTCTTCTATAGCCAATCAAAGTGGATTTAACCAGGGTGACAGCAATTATATTTTTAAAAAATATTGGGCAAAAGATGCTATCGAAAGGAGAAAAAAATTACTTCCTTTTTTGTGGAACACCATTGCTTTAAAAGGCCAAATCTATGGTAACAGGAATTTTGGCAATGACGTAAATAACTCAAACCCATACTGGTTTTCTTATCCGGGCTACAGCGAAATTTTTTGCGGTTACGTAGATACCTTGATCAACACCAACAGTTATAAAAATAACCCGAACACAACCGTTCTTGAATTTATAAATAAACAACCGAAATTTAAAAATAGTGTTGCTGCATTTGGGGCCTGGCAAGCTTTCGATAAAATTCTAAACAAACCCAATTGCGGTTTTCCTGTAACTTCCGCATTTGATAAAACCGGTGGCAAAAATCCAACCCCTAAAGAAGAATTGATAAATGATATGCTGGAGGATTCTTATCAACCGTGGGATGAAGATGAATGCCTTGATGTTTTTACCCAGTATGAAGCGATGGAATATTTGAAAACAAGAAAACCAAAAGTGCTTTATATCGCTTATGGAGAAACAGATGATTGGGCGCATGCCGGGCATTACAAAGATTATTTGGAAGCCGCGCATCACTTTGATAAATGGGTAAAAGACATCTGGAATTATATTCAAAGCCAACCTCAATACAAAGACAAAACTTCATTATTTATCACTGTGGATCATGGCCGTGGAACAGGTGATGAATGGACAAGCCACGGAAACAAGATTCACGGCTCCAATCAAATCTGGTTTGCCGTTATGGGTCCTGATACGCCTGCAAAAGGCGAAGTAAAAA
>JBBQWJ010000237.1:0-4990 GCA_038210685.1 Chitinophagales bacterium
AACATTTGAGAAACCAAATGGTCGTAAGTCTTATACTTGCTACAGAATTTATCACTTTGGTGTTTGGCTATACTGCTTTGTAAAATAGAATTAGGAATGAGCTCTAAGATTTGTTTTATTATTGGCTTCTTGTTACTTTTAATCCTGGTAAATAGTCCCATATATTTATGAAGTTTTGTCACCTCAAAGGTAATATGGGCTATTTACTTTTTTTGACTTCCGGATGATAGTGAATATTTAATAAATAACCTTCAGACTTTGTTTTACTCCCATATAAGGCTGTAAACGTTCAAATGGGTCTGCATTATCTTGATGAAGCGGAGAAAAATGGGGTGCAAAGTATCCGGTGATTTTTAAAAGCTGGTGCGCTAACTGTGAGAGGCTTAGTTGTTTTTTTGAATATACGACAGCTATCAGAAGAATTATTTACACGACCAATCCTATTGAAAGTTACCATAGAATGGTTCGTAAGGTTATTAAAACCAAAGGATCCTTCAGTTCCGAAGACGCTATCGTAGAACAAATTTACCTTGCAATTATAAATGCCAATACCAAATGGAAAGGACAAATGTTTGGCTGGCCTACAGTAAGAAATGAATTATCACTCAAGTTCGGAGATCGATTAATAAAAAATGACACACTTATTTAAGCACTCCCGATAGAAGCTATAATTAATGTTACAATATTCTTTTTAAAATATCTCATACTCTTATTGATATATGATTTTGCACTGCGAAAGGCCATTTTATACTGATTATGAATTATTTTACTGTTTTCTTTTTCGTTGATTTTACCACTTCTCCAAGATAAACCTTTTCGGAATTATCTTTCTATTAATCCTTTTTCCCTGGCCAATCCCAATTCAATAAATTATTACTCCAGGCAATACTAATTGAAGCGTTCTTATCGAAATCGCCTTGTTCTTCTGTAAGTGGACCGGAGCCATGAAAGAACATAATATATTTTCCAAACAACGTATTATTTTTCAAATTGATTACCGCACCCGCAGTGATTCTTCCTTTTACCCATAACCATTGATTTTGACCGAGAGTGATAAGGTGTCCCCAATCATGCCAATGGTCCAAAATAGATGAACGCTTGATGGCAATTCCATTTTTGGGCGAATGAAAAAGTGCATATTCATTATTCTCAATTAACACGCAGGCGTTTTCTCCTGATTCCGTATGGCCGAAATAAGCCCAGTTTTTAAAGTCGTAGGTATAAGACATACTCACTCCATTTTGTTTATAAAAACACCACCACTTTCAAGGTTCATCTTTATCTTCCAATAAATAAGGGTCTATCATGCGGCCCATTTCCTTTTCAGAAACATCCGCGCCTTTCACTTTTATTAATTCAGGCTGACTCAAGTTTTCGAGGTCTTTGTTTCGCATCGTAAAAATGGGTGAATCGCCCGTGCCGAAGCGTGGCATGTGTTCGGCTGTATAATTAGGCCTCGGATAGGGTTGTAAACAAAGTACCCACTCATTTTTGTAACGAATCACATCTCACGGACTGCCATAATCCAGGTTCTAATCGCGTGACGTTAATATTTTTATCGCAGACCATCTCTTCAAATTTTTTGAGGTGGACATTGCGGTATAGGAAATTACTTTTCCGCTGTCTTCCGTTCTTACAAGCGTGAAAAACAGGTAAAATTTATTATTGTGATATAATACAGCCGGATCGCGATAAGCCGTTTTTTCATTTCCTCTGAATAAAACAGGAGAGGTAAGTTAAGCAAGTAAATTACTTTTTTGTTGGCTTGGTGCTTGAGGGCTTAACAGTAGTGTAAAAAATAAAAGAAATAAATGGCGTGGCATTTTAATGGCAAAATTTTTAATCTTAAGTACATTACGAAAAGTAATATTTAAACCTCGAAGGACACAAAGGGAAATGCTCCTGATGGTTTGTCTTATAGGTCGAACTCTTCTTTTTATTCTTTGCAACCAGCCTTTAGTAATTTAACGAATGCACATTATCGTCACCTCTAGAATTTTTATATTAAGATATTTTGTAGAACCGCTAAAATATTTAATAGTAAAGAAAAGAGTAAACAGATTTTTATTTTTTAAATAACAACAAGCTCTTATTTTAAAGTTTTACAACTACTCAAAACTATCTCATTTTATCACAGGTTTCTTATACTATTTTAGCAATTCATTATAGTTTTTTAGTCAGTCATTAAAAAATTATATTTAAAATACCTGATATACAAATACTTTTCATATTTTTATGAACCCCCTATAATTAATACTTTATTGACATTTTAATAAAGAACATTAATAATTTTTTAAAAATATGAGCGAAAAAATATTAAGGGAAATAACCCCATTAACCTCAGCAGATTGCTTTACTCAGTTTTCCAGAACCAAGAGCGAGTTCGATTTCCCTCTTCATTTTCATGAAGAATTAGAATTGAATTTCATTGAAAATGCAACGGGTGCCAAAAGAGTAATTGGAGATCATGTAGAAGAAATAAGCGATATAGAACTGGTGCTGGTAGGACCAAATCTGCAGCACGGATGGTTTACTCACAAATGCAAAGGAAAAATTATTAAAGAAATTACTATCCAGTTTCACCGCGATCTTTTCGATGAAAAATTTCTGCAAAGAAATCAGATGAGTTTTATAAGAACACTGTTTCAACAGTCGGCAAGAGGTGTACTTTTTTCCAGGGAGACTACTCTTTCCATAAAAGATCGCATTACCGGACTAACACGAAAACATGGCTTTGATTCGGTGCTCGAATTAATGTCTATTCTTCACGATCTTTCCATTTCCAGAAATTTTCGCACACTTTCAGATGCATCTTTTAATAAAGAGGCTACTTTTTATAATAGCAGAAGAATCGAAAAAATAATGGAATATGTAAATAAAAATTTTGCACAAAACATTACCTTAAGCGATGCAGCTAAAATCGCCGGAATGACTGAGGTTTCACTCAGCAGGTTTTTTAAACTAAGAACAGGTAAAACTTTTGTGGATACTTTAAACGATATAAGGCTGGGACATGCATCTCGCTTGCTTATTGAAACCACGCATAGTGTTAATGAAATCGCCTATAAATGCGGGTTCAATAACATGTCTAATTTCAACAGGATTTTTAAAAAGAAAAAAGACAGCACTCCCAAAGAGTTTCGCAATTCTTACAATGCAGTTGGTGTAAGAACATTTGTTTAAATAATTCTTTTCATTTTTATACTAAAAAAATATGCGATTAATAAAAAATGCTATTTACCTCTTACTCATTTCATTTTCAGCCAATATAGTAAATGCACAAAAGGGAATCACTTTTACCATTGAAAAATCAACTGCTCCATCAACTGAAAATGATTTTTTTAAAGCCGGTAATTCTTTAATACAATATTATGGAAGGATTCAAAAAACAGATGTTGACTTACCAAGATTCTGGTCGCCTGGAGTTTATATAAAAGCAAAGTTTACAGGAGATGAATGTTCCTTTTTTATAAACGACCAGGAGTTGTATGGCAATGTTCATAATTATTTAGAAGTGATCATTAATGGCGAACCGTATCGCTTTCAAACCAAATTTGCGGCCAATAAAATAACACTTCACGGATTAAGTAATGGTGCACATTCAATCACCATTTGTAAAGACACAGAATCAGGAAATGGCTATTTGGAATTTGCAGGAATTGAATGCAAAAAACTTTTACAGTTACCCGCAAAGCCGGCTGAAAAAATTGAATTTATCGGAAATTCAATTACCTGTGGTTTTGGTGCTGACACTTCTGAAATTGGGTGTAACAAAGGGCAATGGTACGATCAGCACAATGCGTACATGGCTTACGGGCCGCGTACTGCACGGGCTTTAAACGCACAATGGGAACTTACCTCTGTTTCAGGAATTGGAATGATACACAGTTGTTGTGGAATGAAAATTTTGATGCCACAGGTGTATGATAAAATCGATTTGCGCGACGATTCTATTCCATACGATTTCAATGATTATGTTCCTGATCTTGTTACGATTTGTTTAGGCCAGAATGATGGCATCCAGGATTCAACGGCATTTTGTTCTGCTTATGTAGATTTTGTAAAAACCGTAAGAAGTAAGTATGCAAACGCAAAAATTATTTTACTAAGCAGCCCAATGGCAGATGCAAAACTGAGAGCAGTTTTAAAAAATCATCTTATCTCAATTGATGATTATTTTCATCAACATGGAGATATAAACGTTTACCAATATATTTTTGAAAAGCAATACAACCATGGTTGTATGAGCCACCCGGATTTAAAAGAGCACCGGGAAATTGCAGATTTGCTGATACATTTTATCAAGGTAAACAACCTGGTTAGTTCCAAATAAATTGTCTTCCTATTTATAAATTCTCGGCAACAAATTCTCTGCAATACAACTTGATCATATCTCTTACATTTCTAAACTCCTGCATGATCTCATCTTCGCTTCCTTTTGCTTTTGCAGGGTCAGGGAAATTTTGATGAAACTTTTTTGCCGTTGATGGAAAGAAAGGGCATCTTTCTTTGGCGTTATCACAAACGGTAATTACATAATCAAAGTCAATGTTTTTATATTCGTCAATATTATTAGAAGTGTGATGAGAAATATAAATTCCATCTTCCTTCATCACAGCAATAGCCTTAGGATTTACGCCATGTATTTCAATGCCTGCAGAATATATTTGAGCTTTACCGTTTGCAAATTGCCTTAAATAACCTTCCTCAATCTGGCTGCGGCAACTGTTGCCTGTACAAAGAACCAATACTTTTTTCATTTAAATTTCAATTTATTTAAGAAGCAAGTGAAGTTTGTTTATAATATTTTTTTCTAAGCCAGAAAGCCACATTTACCAACGAGATCAAGGCAGGCACTTCAACCAAAGGGCCGATGACCCCAGCAAAAGCCTGCCCTGAATTGATACCAAAAACACCGATAGCAACCGCTATAGCCAATTCAAAATTATTTCCTGCCGCAGTAAATGCGATGGAAGCATTGGTGGAATAA
>JBBQWJ010000238.1:0-4982 GCA_038210685.1 Chitinophagales bacterium
TTGCTGTTGGCCTTTAGTTACGGTAGCCTGGCATTAAGCGTAAGCTATACTTGTGCCATAAATGATTATCAATTTTTAGGTGTAAAGCCGGATAGTAGCATCAGCTGCAACTTTTGTCAAATGATTTCATACTTACATTAACCATTATGATAGATTTATCTCCCGCTGAGAATCAAATTCTCTGTGTAAACAATTTTCAGGATCTCGTTGCTACGCCATTTCATGGAGAAATGAATGCGATTTGCTGGACTCGTGAATTAACAGGTGATTTTTCTGAGATTGTTAGAAAGATAAAGCTCAACGAAAATATAGCGACAGTTGAAGAAGAAGAACTTCGTGAACTTCAGTTGAGTGAACCAGGGCAACTTGCCCGTGAAATTATTTTAGATGACCTGGATCTGTTGAAGGCTCATGGCGCTTCGCCAATTCTTAATGTGATTAAACATTATGACAGGGATGAGACCGGCGCGTTTTTCCCAACCGATGTCTATTCTTTTCATATAGATCGCTCTCCTATACCAACCGATACTTTTTTATGTACTTACTATGGCGAGCCGAGTGAAATATTGCCCAATTCACAAGGCAAAAAGAAAGTGCTTATTCCGGAAATACGTGATGAACTCAAAAAACAGTATGGTGGAGCAGATGAAGGTTTTGAATCATTCTTAAAGGAACATTTCATTGATCTACACTACCAGGCGAAACCTGGTTCACGTACCATAAGCTTAGGCCTTGGTCACTTGTGGAGGATTGCGGTTGATTATCCTGAAAGCCAGGTTCCACCTTGTATTCACCGGGCACCAATGGAAAAATCCGGGCAGAGCAGGTTGTTGCTGATATGTTGACCTCCGGCTATTCTTAGCAACTTGGCACACTTCAAAAAGTGAATTCTAAAAGAAAGAAAGAACCCACAAAAGAAAAGTAGTATAATAGTAATGTGTTTAATAATCAATATTGCAAATCTGAAGGACAAGAACCAGTGCAGCACTATTAAAAAGCTATTGGCGGAATCCAGCAAAAGCTTATCTATGGTAAATCATATTGAGAAAAGATTAGGAATACTAATTTTGCCAAACCTCAGAATAAAAATAAGTAGAATGGCATCACAATTTAAAGCTTCAGGTTATAATATTACAACTGACCCTGATTTTCAAAATGAGCGATTTGGAAATACAGAAGCATTAATAAGCCAGTTTAATGAGCTATTTATTGAAGCGCAAAATAAAAAAAATAAAAAAATAATCGACAGGCTTACCAAATTGATTATAAAGTATCCTAAATCACCCCAGTTAAAAAACTTTTTATCGGTAGCATATAACGTGCAGGGAAATTATAAAAAAGCAATTGAATTAAATAATTGGATACTTGCAGAACATCCCGATTATTTATTTGCTAAATTAAACTTAGCCAATCAATATATTAACGAAGGAAATCCAGAGAAGGTTGCTGGAGTGCTGGTAGAGGCAATGGAAATAAAAGACTTGTATCCCGATAGAGATTTGTTTCATCTTGCAGAAGTTACCGGCTTTTATAAACTGGCTATTCATTATTACGTCGCCTTAAAAAATCTTGACCTGGCACAAAACAGGTTTGATGTATTAAAGGATATTGCACCTGATCATCCTGATACCGCCTCTGCCGAAACCCTCTTATTTTCCCTGCAGATGGAGAAAGGAATGGACCGCTGGAAAGAAGAAAATGAAGCCAGGACCAGCGTTAAATATGCGAGGCCTGTTCCAACATCAAAACTAAAAACTGCCCCGGTATTTAATCATCCCCAGGTAAAAGATTTGTATGATTATGGAATAGATATTCCACAGGAAATATTGAAAGAGATAGTAGCGCTGGATCGGAATACGGTAATTGCTGATTTGGAGAAGATATTGGAAGATGCGGTGGTGAGGTATCAATATTTTCTTGATTTGGAAGAGCAATGCGAGTCTCCACTGCATGCCATTTGTTTATTAGCTGAATTAAAGTCTGAAAATAGCCTGGAGGCTGTTTTAAGTTTCCTGGAAAATCATGAGGAAGTTTTGGGTTTTTGGTTGGGTGATCATATCACTGAAACTATTTGGATGCCATTGTATTCACTTTCACAAAACAAATTACAGCTTTTAAAGCGGTTTCTGCTACAACCAGGAATATATACTTTTTCAAAAGCCGCGGTTTCCGAAGCGCTTGCCCAGGCAGCTATTTATCATCCTGAAAAAAGTGATGAAATAGCCGGGATCTATAAAGAAATGCTTTCTTTTTTCAATAATTCAGAATTGAAAGACAATGTTATTGACAGTGATTTCCTGGGTTTGGCTATCGCTGATATTATTGATTGTGGCTTTGTAGAATTGCTTCCGGAAATAAAACCATTATTTGAAAAAGGATATGTGGACTTGGGTATGAACGGACCATATGATGATGTAATAAAACATATAAATGATCCAAATCAAAGAGCTGAAAAAAAGAAAATAGAAAATATTTTTGAATTGTACGAAAGAATTTCAAATACATGGTTGAATTATGAAGATGACAGGAGTCATTCGAAATATGATGATTATGAAATTACTGAACAGGCTGTTTCTAATAAAATAGGCAGGAATGATCCTTGCCCTTGTGGCAGTGGTAAAAAGTATAAAAAATGTTGTATGAATAAGCAGACATTGTGATAGCCGCGGTGAATTGTTGGAATTGATATAAGGAGATTTCCATGAGTATGAGCGTTATTTCTTTTCAATCATCCGGCGTTGTGGGAAAAAAATGAAAAAAATTTGCGACATATAACCTGTAAACTTTTTTTAGGACGAGTCATAATTTAGTTTGCAACTCAAAAGCAGTAAACCAACTTATAATGCAAATTTGTATTTTCTGCCTGTCTGCTTTTCGCCATCCGTCTTCCTGCGGAATAAATCAAAAATATTTTTAAAAATATTTGATAAGATAAGAACCTGTGATTCGAAAAATAATAAAATAACCGTGGTCAATTATAAACATCTGAACATTGGAGGGAATTTTTTCATCACGGATGCCTTCTTCTATTATTTTAAATAGCGCTTTTTAAATTCAGAAGGATTTTCTCCTGCAATTTTCCTGAAAAGTTTATTAAAATAGGACAGACTTTGAAATCCTACTTCATAAGAGGTTTCTGAAATAGTTTTGTTTTGCAAAAGCAGTGTTTTGGCCTGGGTGATACGATATTGATTGACAAAATCTGTAAAAGTCATTTTCGTTTGTTTTTTAAAATAACGACAAAATGCCGCAGTGCTCAAATGCACGCTGGACGCCACTTTATTTACATCCGGCGTTTCATCATAATTTGCCTGGATATATTCGTAGATAGCTCCCATTCTTATTTTATCATTTAAAAATAATCTGACACTTGTGTCCCGGTCATTCAACTCAACTACTTCATCAGATAAAGCCAGCATTTGAAATATTTCGAGTAAGCATAACAATTGCTGAAATTTCCCCATGCTTTGTATGGTCTTTAATTTTTCGGCAACTTTGGTTTTTGTACCACCTGTAAATGATAAGCCGAGATAAGACTTTTTAAAAAGGGTTTGAATGGCATTCAGTTCAGGAGCTTCTTTGAAGGCTTCACCCAAAAAATGCTCTTTGAACTGAATAACAATCTGCCTGTAATCAGTTTTTAATTCATAATCAAAATTCAGATGGGGAATATTTCCACCTATCAAAACCAAATCGCTTTCCATATAATTGGATATGTGTTGCCCGACGTGCCTGATACCCGTTATGGCCTCTACATATACCAATTCAAACTCAGGATGATAGTGCCAGAGAAAGTGTTTTCTTAAGCTCGGATTGAAAACCTTAAACGATTGCCCGGGATTGGGCACCACTGCTTCTTTTTGGATTTTCATACTCTTAAATTCTAATAAATTTATTAAAATTATAAAAATTATGTCAATATGGAGCAAAAGAAGGTCATTTGAGATGCTTGCAACCTGCAATCGAAAAGTGAATTTTACATCATTCAATTACATTAAATAGAACGGTTATGAAACAACAAACAATGGCGCCCACCATGATTCCAAATAATGAACACAAAGCAAAGCCGGGCAATCCTTCTACTGCCACAAGCAGTAAAATCAAATTGAGCGATCGCAGCAACGGCGAACATTTGCGTGTGCTTTCTGAAGAAGACTGGAAGTTTTGGAAACATAATGGTTATGTAATTATAAAAAACGCGGTTCCAAAAGAGCAGGTAAAAAGAACAGCCCATTTTCTTTGGGAATTTGAAGAGAAAGACCCCAATGATGCTGAAACATGGTACGCTCCGCCGAGGGCCGAAATGCAAATGAAAGAACTAACGAATACAGGAATGGTCGAAGTTTATAATCATCAAACGCTTTGGGATAACAGGCAGGTGCCAAAGATTCATGCTGCCTTCGCAGATATCTGGGGTACCGAAAAATTGTGGTGCACCATTGACAGGGCGAATTTAAATTTTCCATTGCGCCCGGGGTTTGAATACAAAGCCTTTATCCACTGGGATTATGATCCGGAAACGAAACCTCAAAATGTGCAGGGAGTTTTAGCGTTGGCTGACCAGATGGATGAAGAAATGGGAGGTTTTCAATGCATACCGGAATTATTCAGAACTTACGATACGTGGAAACTTACACAACCCGAAAACAGGGATCATTTTAAACCGGACACGTCCGGCTTTACACCTGAAAAAATAAAAATGGAAGCAGGTGATTTACTGATATTCAACAGTTCGGAACCACATGGAATTCGCGCCAACAACAGTAAAGATAAAGTTCGCATCGCGCAATATATTTCTATGATGCCGGCAGAAGAAGATAACGAACCATTGCGCGAATGGAGAATTAATTCATGGAAGAACAGGATTGCTCCTGAAGGATACGCCTTTCCCGGTGATCCACGCAATTGGGAACAAACTAAATATACAACGGCTAATTTATCATCCTTAGGAAAGAAATTACTTGGTCTTGATAAATGGTAAT
>JBBQWJ010000239.1:0-4934 GCA_038210685.1 Chitinophagales bacterium
GTAAACCATATTTTCCTGCTCATTTCTTTTAGTGAGAACGTGTGTGTGTTTAAAAAGTTTTGACAATAATAAAACAGCGACAACCAAAGCTGTTAACAGCCACACAACCGGATAGCTTTGCCAAAGCATCTTTAAAGAAATAGATGGATCTTCAGCAAAATTTAATGCACTTGCATTGATACGAGTATGGTTATAGCTGAAATTTGCAAAATCAGCGCCGAAAAAAAATAAAACGAAAAGTGTGGCAAAAGCAAGATAATAAGACCACCATTTTTTATTTTTTTTTGAATGAAATGGAGAGAAACGTGGATAGACCGACAAAACAGCAATAGGCAGAAGAATGATGGAAATCCATTTAGCATCATACCTGAAACCCATTGTGAATGAAGGAAGCAGGGAAATTATATTAGTATTTGCGGGAATAAATAATACAACAGTTGCAATTCTGAGAATGGTAAAAATAAGAAGGTAAATTAGCCAAAGCATTGCGATCCATTTTATAGTTAATGGAACAGAGCCAGGGATTTTTGCTTTGATAATCATGATTAAATCGTGAAATTCATTTTCTTCATTATTTGTTGGTTTACTGTTTTTTATTATTTAACAACATATATTTTGCCGTTTGGTAATAAGCATCCGATAACCGGTCGAGTGCTTTTTTATCTGCAATTATATCCGGCGTAGGTGCCAGCGTGTTATTATTTGCCGAGGATCGGAAATCAATTTTTCCTGTTGAAAGATTGTTTACATACACATATTTATCTGTAACAATTCCGATTTGTTTTACCATCGGATCGAACAAAAAAGCGAGGTTTCTAAATTGCACATTATTATTTTGCGTGGTATCAAATAAATTTCTTCCTAAAGTGGTATTGGTAAAAGGTATGTTTGCCAGGGCCGATACGGATGGAATAAGATCAATCTGCGAGCAGGTTCTGTCGATTCGTTGTGGAGAAAGCAAAGTTGGTGCATAAAAAAGCAAAGGCACATGTTGAGTAGTTAATCCATCTTCTTCCCATGCTTTCGGAAACATGTCTCCTGCATCTCCGCGAATGCCATGATCGCCTACAAAAACAAAAATGGTGTTATTAAAGTAGGGTTCTTTTTTGGCGGTTTCAATAAATGTTTTAAAACTAAAATCGGTGAAGCGGAAAGCATTCAATTCCGCATTACTTTCAAAACCGTATTTTTTTAAAGTATCGGTCGGATAATTTTCCAGTGGAAATGATTTCCTGTCTTCTTCCGGGATTGTATAAGGCCGGTGGTTATCGGCGGTTTGTATAACAGCGAAAAAGGGAGCCTTTTGTTGTTTCAAAACATTATTTGCCTGGAGGAATAAATTTTTATCACTGATGCCCCAAACGTCAATCGGTTTTACTGTATAATCCTGCTGTTCGTAAAGATGCAGGCTGTCAATATTGTTGGTCAACAAACCCCGAATGTTTGCCCAGCTTGAACTTCCACCAATAAAATAAAATTTTTGATAGCCTTTATAATCATTGATGATGGAATGTTCGTTTACATATGCGGGGTTTCGGCTGGCAGTGTTCGGAAACTCTACATCCGGTATCCCTGTAACTACTGCCCAAACGCCACGTGCTGTTCCATAAGCGGGCGTAAAACAACGATCAAAGAAGATCCCGTTGTTACACATTTGGTCGAAATATGGAGTTGTGTTCAATGGATTTCCCCACATGCTGCTTTTGTAAGCAGAAAAACTTTCGCAAATTACTACTACCACATTGGGTTTGTTCGATGATGGTACAGCTTCGTGTATTCTTTTATAATTCAGATGAACACTATCCGGATTGGCAACGCCAAGGTATTGCGCCATTAGCGGATAATATTCTTTTACTTTTTTAAGATCGAAAGTTGAATTTTTAAATTTTAAAGTGCTTAAAAAACTCTGAACCGGATTTAAAGACAGGTTGGCTTTAAAATTATTGTCAAAAACAAAAGCATCACTCCAGCGTAATGGAAACTGGTTGAATCTCCCAAATACACCTAATCCCAATAATAATGCAAAAGCAAGGCCAATGATAATTCTAAAAATTGGCTTACCCGTATAAACAGAATTTTTCGTTTTATTGTACCATCTGTTGATGAGCCAAAATAGAATAGTGAACACTATAATAATCAAAATCGTTAATGTAAAAACCGGGTAAGTTTCCCATACCATATTCATTGAAATTTTGGCATCGCCCAAATAATTAATTAAAGAAGCATTCAATCTTTCATGGAGGTAGTCATAGTTTTCAAAGTCTATAGCATAAAGGAATACAAGCGAAACGGTAATTATGAAAAAATAGATCTTAAATACCTTTTTTGAAAATGAATTTTCAAACGGGTTGCAGTTTTTGGTTACAAAAAGCCAAACCAAAATCAGTAGAAATAAAATACCTGTTCCGATCAAAGTGGCCGGTGTTGCATGCCCTTTTTTCATAAAAAAAAGCAGCAACGCCATGATTACTATAGTAAAAAATAATTCAATAATACTTCCAACAGTGAGCCTTTTTTTATCGTTGTAATTTAAATGAAGATTGCCTACTACAAAAGGGAAAATGATAAATCCACAAACTATTCTTTCATCAAAATTTAACCCAAGAAGAAATGGCTTTAGATAATGGGAAAAAGAAGAATTGAGCGGAGCGAAATGATAGTAAAAAAAGAAACGCATGATGGTCATAAAAATCAAAAATGCGATTCCGGTTAAAAATATCCATTTTACCAATCGGGGGAAATTGGATCTTCTATTCATCAGAAAAATTTAGGTATGATTATAATTAAAACAGCCATCCGGTTTTTGGGAGGTTGTAATGGCAAATGTAAATATTTAACCACGGTTTTTAAGCAATAGTTATTTTTGCAATAATGAATTTGATGGAAATACAAAACGCAGCGTTTCTCCCGGAGTCAATAAAACAATTTGATTATAACCTTTTTGCAAAAATGAATGGCCGATGGCATAATTCATTCTTCGATGTTTTTTTCCCGTTTATTCGCGAGCCTTCAGTTTGGGTGCCCCTGTATTTTTTCCTGGTGATATTCATCGTGCTCAATTTTAAATGGAAAGGTTGGATATGGGTTTTGTTTTTTCTTCTTAACGTACTGCTAAGTGATACGGTAAGCAGTCGTCTCATTAAAGAAAACTTTATTCGCCTGCGTCCATGTCACGATCCTGCACTTTTCGGACATATCAGGTTCCTCGTTGCCTATTGTCCTGTAAGTTCAAGTTTTACCTCTTCGCACGCTGTAAATCATTTTGCCGCAGCAATGTTTATATTTACAACGTTCAGGAAAACAATAAGCCCTGCGTGGGCTTTCCTTTTTTTATGGGCGGCAGCTATTTCGTATGCGCAGGTATATGTAGGAGTTCATTTTCCTTTTGATGTATTTTGCGGTACAATTGTAGGCCTGATTCTTGGATATATTCCGGCAACGATTTTCAATCGAAAATTTGGATTCGAGAAACTTAAATGAATAAATAATATATGTTTGAACTGGTCATTTTATTTTTCCTTATCCTTTTGAACGCATTCATAGTAATGTGTGAAATGGCATTGGTCTCGGCAAAAAAAAGCCGGCTGGAAACTATTGCTAACAAAGGAGATAAAAAAGCGGAGATTGTTTTAAAATTAAAGGAAAATCCGGAGATATTTTTATCAACCACGCAGATCTATATTACCCTCATTTCTATTTTAACGGGTGTATATTCCGGCGAAAGATTCAGTATTTATCTGCAACCTTTCATTCAAAAAATTAGTTTCCTCGCGGCTTATGCGGCTCCAATTGCCACAACTCTCATAGTCATTATTGTAACTTTTTTGTCTATTCTTTTCGGCGAACTTATTCCAAAAAGGATTGCATTAATGAACCCGGAAAAGATCGCCAAATTCGTTGCTGTTCCTATCAAAACGTTAAGTAGTTTTTCTTACCCGCTTGTTTGGCTGCTAAGTACTCTGAGCTCCGGTTTTTTCAGGCTTTTTAATATTAAGAGAAGTTCAGACAGCCAGGTTACGGAAGAAGAAATAAAAGCGATGATCAATGAAGGGAGCGAACTGGGAGCCATTGAAGAAGAAGAAAAAGATATTATTGAAAGGGTGTTTCATTTGGGCGACAGGAATATCACGTCTATCATGACACATCGAACGGATATCATCTGGTTTGATATTAATGAAGAACGGTCGTCGGTGAAACAAAAGATTAAAGATTTTCAACATTCTGTTTATCCTATTTGCAGCGAAACGATTGATGATATTGAAGGCATTGTTTATGTGAAAGATATGTACCTCAAACCAGATGTTCCCCTACAAGGCCTGATCCGGAAAGCACTCTTCATACCCGAAAATAATTCAGCTTACCAGGTTCTCGAAAAAATAAAAATTACCAAAATACCTTATGCTTTTGTTGTCGACGAATACGGAAGCCTTTTGGGAATGATCACTGTAAAAGACATACTGAAGGCGATAGTAGGAGAGATGCCTGAAGAGGAAGATGATGAATATGTGATCATTGAAAGAAAGGATGGAACGTATCTTATCGACGGGCAGATACAGTTTTATGATTTCCTCACCAAGTTTGATAAAACAGTCTGGATCAATGAAGGTGAAAATGAATTTGATACACTGGCCGGATTTATTCTGCACGAATTAAAAAGCATTCCTGTTACCGGTGAAAAGTTTGAATGGCGCGGCTTTGATTTTGAAATTGTAGATATGGACGGCCAGAGAATTGACAAAGTATTGGTAACTATTTCTGATGAAATAAGAAGTGAAATGGAGGATTAGGAGAGAAGTTATGAGTTATGAGTTATGAGTTGCGTCTACGCTTTACCATTACAGTAAAACGACAAATTTCCCGGATTTTTATTTTGAAGAATTTTATATAATGGAAGCCATACCTATTCGAATCATGTATTTATTTATTTCTAAGTA
>JBBQWJ010000240.1:0-4860 GCA_038210685.1 Chitinophagales bacterium
TTATTGTATAGTTATCGGGGGCATTTTGTTTTTATCATCGCGCATGGAAACGATAGGGTGGACAGTTGTCTTTTTACTCCCATTTGCCTGGATGATCTTTTCTGCGTTAATAAAAGCTATCCGGTTGCCATCACCCAAAAACATTGGTAAAGCAGTGAAAGCCGGTGTTATTGCATTGATCTTAATGAATGCTTCCTGGGCTGCAGCATTCGGTGCTGTCACTCTTGCTTTCTTAATCTTACTTTTGCTACCGGTTTCTTTATGGCTTGCAAAAGTTTTTGCAGTTACTTAAGAAATGTTTGGTTTATCTTTTCTGAAATTATTAGACCCTATTTAAGAATTTTATTTTATGGATTTCATGGAGCAGTCATTTAGTGTGCATTTTGATTACAGGGTTTATTTTACTACCGGTATTTTTGATGCTTTTAATAAAGACTTTCATTCTTTTTTGAAAGAACGAAGCCAGCCTTCAACGATTCAGAAGATTCTTTTTGTTTTAGATGAAAACGTTCTTAACTCGCATCCGGAAATCACCAATCGAATTCAATCTTATTTTGAAAATAATGTTTTCGTCTCACTGGTTAAAGATTTTATTGTAATACCCGGTGGCGAGGAGGCAAAAAATAATTCCCGTTATTTTGATTTGATAATTGATGCCATTGATAAAAATGGAATTGACCGACATTCATACGTGGCAGCCATTGGTGGTGGTTCAGTTCTTGATCTTGCCGGGTATGCTTCTGCTGTGGCGCACAGGGGCATTAAGCATATACGGATTCCCACAACGGTTTTATCACAAAATGATTCAGGCGTTGGCGTAAAAAACGGGATCAATTATAACGGTAAAAAAAATTTTACCGGCACTTTTGCTCCTCCCATTGCGGTGTTTAATGATGCTGGTTTTTTAGTAACATTGAGTGAAAGAGATTGGCGCTCGGGTATTTCAGAAGCAATAAAAGTTGCCTTAATTAAAGATGCCGATTATTTTTATTGGATTGAAGAAAGCGCGGATAAATTAATTGACAGGGATTGTGAGACGATGAATACTTTAATTCGCCGTTGTGCAGCATTGCACCTGCAGCATATTGCTTCCGGAGATCCTTTTGAACTTGGCTCTTCACGCCCTTTGGATTTCGGGCATTGGAGTGCGCATAAACTGGAGCAACTATCAGGATTTAAAATATTGCATGGTGAAGCGGTGGCGATGGGAATTGCGTTGGATACCCTTTATTCTGCATTTTCAGGGCGCTTATCTATGGAGAAGGCGGATAGGATTATTCACTTATTTATAAAACTGGGTTTTGAAATTACCAATCCTTTTTTGGATATCCGGGACGAGAACAGTGAGATATTAAAAGGCTTGGAGGAGTTTCGTGAACACCTGGGTGGCCGATTGACTCTGATGTTGCTGGCTGATATTGGCGTTGGTGAAGAAGTGCATGATTTGGATTTTCAATTGCTGAAACAAGCTTCACAAAAGCTGGATGAATATCAGCATTATATTAGTAAATGAAAATAAAAAATTAAAGAAAAAGTATGTTTACTGTAGCAGGCCATTTAACGTACTGTACCAATATTCACCAGGGAGAAAACTGGAAAGATCATTTTACTTCTATCAAAAAACATTTTCCTTTCATAAAAGAAAAGATATCTCCCAACAATCCTATGGGCATGGGATTGCGCTTATCCAATGAAGCAAGCATTGATCTGATCAAAAAAGACAACCTGGCCCAATTTAAAGAATGGCTTAATGAGCAGGATGCCTATGTATTTACCATGAATGGCTTTCCTTATGGAGGATTTCATAATACGATTGTAAAAGACCAGGTGCATACGCCCGACTGGACAACTATTGAAAGAGTAGATTACACGATTCGTTTGTTCCATATATTATCTGCCTTATTGCCTGCTAATATGGATGGAGGTGTATCTACTTCTCCATTGAGCTACAGGCTTTGGTTTACCACAAAAGAGCAGTTGGAAGATTGCCGGGAAACCAGCACAAAAAACATAGTTCATGTGATTGAAAATCTTATTCAGATTCACCAATCGACAGGAAAATTATTGCACCTTGATATAGAGCCTGAGCCGGATGGGTTATTGGAAACAGGAGAAGAATTTTTAGATTGGTTTGAAAATGATTTACTTCGTTTAGGCGTTCCCGTTATAAAAGAAAAATTAAAAATATCCGGGCAGCATGCTGAAGATTTAATAAAAGAACATTTGCGTTTATGCTATGACGTATGCCATTTTGCAATTGGATATGAACCTCACAAAAAAATCATAGATGAAATTTTGCAGCGTGGTATAAAAATTGGCAAAATTCAAATCAGTGCAGCCTTAAAATCAAAAATGGATTTAAAAGAAAGAGACAGCATCAAACAAAGTTTTGAAAACTTTAATGAACCAACTTACCTGCACCAGGTAGTGGCAAAAACGATAGATGGAAAATTACTCCGTTATCCGGATCTTCCGGCTGCGTTAAAGGAAATAAACAATCCTGTTTTTGCAGAATGGCGCGCACATTTCCATGTGCCGATATTCACAAAAAGTTTTGATGTATTATCTTCCACACAAGATGAAATTGAAGAGGTATTATCAATTCAAAAAAACAACCCTTTTACCAACCACCTTGAAGTGGAAACCTATACGTGGGATGTGCTTCCATCAGAATTAAAATTGCCTATGCAGGATTCTATTACCAGGGAATTGCAATGGGTAACACAAATCCTGGATAATTGATTGATTCTAAAATTGAAAAAATCGCAAATGAAAAAAACGGTTGTAATAGATGTGGTTGGCCTTTCTTCTTCTTTGATTGGCGTTCATACGCCCTTTCTACAAAAATATATTCTCAATAAAAACCTTTCTTCGATAGACCCGATGTTACCCGCAGTAACAACGGCCGTGCAATCAACTTATGTCACCGGCAAATGGCCTGCCGAACATGGTATTGTGGGCAATGGCTGGTACGATAAGGAAGATTGCGAAATAAAATTTTGGAAGCAATCGAACAAATTGGTTCATGCAGAAAAAATTTGGGAAAAAGCAAAAAAAGAAGATCCTTCTTTTACTTGTTCTACAATGTTCTGGTGGTACAATATGTATTCATCCGCTGATTTTTCGGTTACACCCAGGCCGAATTACCTGGCAGATGGAAGAAAAATGCCCGACTGTTATTCTCATCCTGCAGAGTTGCGGGATAGGTTGCAAAAAGAGCTTGGCCAATTTCCCTTGTTCCAGTTTTGGGGACCGGGAGCGAACATAAAATCTACTCAATGGATAGCGGATGCTTCTATTCTAACTGATGAATGGCATGATCCTACTCTTACATTGATTTATCTTCCTCATCTTGATTATTGCCTTCAAAAGTTTGGACCAGATGTAAGTAAGATTTCAAAAAACCTGAATGAGATAGATACGGTAATTGAGCAGTTGGTGAATTATTATGAAAAGAAAGATGCAGAAATAATTATTCTTTCTGAATATGGAATCGGCGCGGTGAATAAGCCTATTCATTTAAACCGGTTGTTCAGGGAAAATGATTTATTGCAGATTCGTGTAGAAAGAGGTTTGGAGTTACTTGATCCCGGCGCATCCAAAGCCTTTGTGGTAGCTGATCATCAAATAGCGCATGTTTATATTAATGACGTTTCTGTAATTGGGAAAGTAAAAAATCTCCTGGAAAAAGTGCCGGGAGTAGAACTGATATTGGATAAAAATGCGCAGAGTAATTACCATATTGATCACGAACGAAGTGGGGGTTTGGTATTAATGGCTGATGAGCAAAGCTGGTTTACTTATTATTTTTGGCTGGATGATGCCATTGCTCCGGATTATGCGCGTGTAGTAGATATTCATAAAAAACCTGGATACGATCCTGTTGAAATGTTCATGACTTCCAAGTTGCGCGCGGGGTATAAACTCTTAAAGAAGAAATCAGGCTTTCGATATGTGATGGATGTAATTCCTTTGGACGCCTTGCTGGTAAAAGGTTCGCATGGCAGAATAGGAACTCCAACAGAACTTCATCCAATAATTATTACCAATAATTCTTTAGGCAAAAATATCTTTGCAACGGAAGTCCACCAGGTTATTTGGAACAGCCTTTTTTGAGATTTTTAATAAGTTTCTCTTACTGAAATCATTCTTCGGGAACCTCAGTACAACTTTGAATTACTCATTAAATTCTGGTTTTACAATAACAATGCCCCTGAAGCGTTTTTACTAAATAATTCAGGTAAATTTAAAACCCGCAGCATATGAAAACCATTTTAAAACTTTTTTTAGTTGTTTTAGGATTTATAACCATTTTATCGGGTTGTAACAGCTCAAAGTATGCCTCAAGCGGCGCTCAGCACAGCCGTGGCGTTAATAACCGGCATTACAGTGGTTACTGATTTATTGTAATACTTTTCTGCTAATTAAAAATCTTCCGCATTTGTCGGTTTACTGTCAATTATACCGGCAGGCAGCCGCTATTCTTTTTCCATATTTATTTACCTTGCCGGCAAAAAAATTGGCTGCACCGCTTCGTTTTATATTTCACCATCAAACGCTTTGGCTTTCTGCGGCCCGTTGCATCTTTTGGGAAGAAGAAAGCGCCCTTATCCTTTCTGATCTGCATTTTGGAAAATCAGGGCATTTTAGAAAATCCGGAATCGGAATTCCGCAAAATATTTTTAAGGAAGATCTGCAAAGATTATTTGCGCAGGTGCAGTTTTTTAAACCTAAAACTTTATTGATCGCCGGCGATATGTTTCACAGTGCCGAAAATAAAGAAGCTGATTTTTTCCTGAAATGGAGAAAAGATCTGTCGCACACGAATTTTTATTTAATAAGGGGCAATCATGATATTTT
>JBBQWJ010000241.1:0-4860 GCA_038210685.1 Chitinophagales bacterium
CACTATGGCAACCATCAGTGATGTATTCGGAGGAATGGATCCGAGATTTTCTGCTACCATAACCAACTCGTTTGATTCCTGCAATGTGGCAACAGCCAGTTTGATGGTGTACGCTGTTTCCGCAAGGCGAATATGCTCAGCAATCAACCGGTTATTTAGAAAAATAGCGATGGAGTCGCCATCAACGATGGCATTATCATAAAACCGCAATTCGATCGAATCGCCACTTACCGGTATCTCCTGCATCACTTGTTTGCTACGTGTGGCAAACTTTTGTTCATTGGTTAATGGTACCTCAGCCACAACCGGTTCTTTAACGGGTTCCGGCGTTGGTGTAACAATCGGTTGGTTGGTAGTGGCAGGAAGGAATACCTGCGGATTGGGTTTTTTAGTCACCTCTTTGGGAGATGGCTTTGGCCGAACTTTCTCCATGAGGGTAGGTGGAGCAGGTAACGGTTTTACAAATGCCAGTTCACCAATACTATCAATCAATCGGGGATCATTGGCGCCGACGGTATAATTATCAATTACATAATCCCATTCATCATCGAAAGTAGGCGCAGTAAATTTTTCCAGGTCAACCGGTCTCATTGGCTGCTCATCATCATCTTTTAAAGTGGCCTTTCCATTGAGGTACATTTTGGTGCCACCGGGGCAATTAAAGTCTGCTGTTGAACGATAAGGTGTGGCACCCTTTGCGGCCAAAAGAGGGTTACTGTTTTTCTCTTCAATTAATTGATCATCCCACCATACTACACTATTGTCCCGGTCATCGAAATAGCCTTTTATACTATACCGCCTGTAACTGTTGGGAGATCGGTAATAGTAACTGGTACCGGTGAGGCTGTCCCCGTTTTTTACTATTTTAAGTTCTACATTTTTATGGTCGATCTTTCCTTTCCAGAAACCGGTAATGGGTTGCGCTTTGGCACATGAAAAGTAAATGATACCAGCTAAAAGTAATAAATGGCGGAGATAGAATTTCAAAGGGTTGTAGCCTGGTGGTTTCATTAAACAGGTGGTTTAAAAGTAAAGATTTAAAAGTGTCAATAATGTTAACTTTTCTCTCAGAATGGATTCTAAGGTTGGCAATTTTAGAAATATACTGCGCAAGGGGCAAAACCGGTAATCTTTAATTTAAAAAACTCACTGATTTAGATGAAAATGCGAAGCATTTTTCCTTCGTGCCCTTCGTGACTTTGAGGTAAAAATCTTTTGCGAAGCAAAGGAAATTTGTTTGAACCACGAAGGACACTAAGAGCACAAAAAATTATTTCTGCGAAATAATTTGCATGATGTCAATTCTCACGCCCTGGTTCGTGTCTCGTTAACTACAGATTTTAAATTATAACCAAGGCGCGGAAGAATGATATTATTAATATCAACAAATGATTATATTTCCCTATGACTTTAAAACAAAAAGTATATCAGCACTATCTGTAAATGGTGAATGATAAAATAAGTTTACTTCGGCAGGATTTAGCAGGCTTAAAAGAAAGCGCTACCAACGAAACAAAAAGCACTGCCGGCGATAAACATGAAACGGCTTTAGCCATGCTGCAAATTGAACAGGCAAATAAACGGGAACAATTACAACAGGTAGTTGCGCAAAAAATAGTGTTAGAAAAAATTAACCCAATGATTGCCGCAGCTATAGTTGTAAGCGGTAGCCTGGTAAAAACCAATAATGGTTATTTGTTTATGAGTGTTGCATTAGGCAAAACCGTTTTAGAAGGAATTACTTTGACGGCATTGTCTCCTCAATCTCCGTTAGGAAATCAATTAATGGGATTGAAAGCAGGAGATACAACCGTCTTCAACAATAAAGTTTATTATATTGAAACGATCGAGTAACCAGGTTGCCCACACTTTGGCGTCAACAAAGGTGATGCGACGAACTCAAGGCTACCGTCATTGCGAGGAGCCTGGTTAATGATCAGGCATAGTTAATCATAACGGCAACGAAGCAATCTGTTCCTTATGTTCCTGCACACCGATAAAAAGATTGCCACGGCGCAGGAAGCATTTATTCTTTTCTTTTGTCTTAATACAAAAGAAACAAAAAATCAAGGAAAACCTACCTACCGGCAGGCAGGCCCGATCGCTCCGCGCGTTTTTCCATGCCTGCGCCCGGCAAAAGCCGGTTGATAAATAGTAAAAAAAAGAGAAGTTGAGGTCTCGTATTAAATCCGTATCAATCTGTGTAATCCGTGGCTTAAAAAAATCGTTTATCCTTCCCTGTTATACTCTGTCTCAGGCGAGTCTCCCGATAGGGGACTCGCCGTATTGTTAATTACAAACGCCGAGTCCTTTGGAAGAGACCAAATCCGTGGTTCGTGTCTTCACGGATCCCCTCAGGAATTTTGTTCCATAAGCAGCGAAATTTGCTCCCTTGTTGGTCTCCAATAAATGAAAGAGCCCTTTATTAGTTTTGAGCGAAGGAGAAGTTCGGCTGCTTCACCATCAAAACGAATTGAGCCAAACCCTGGCTATGAATTAGAATTAACTAAGCGATGATAACAGAGGCTCCGCAATTTTTTACTGCAACCATTTTAGAATGGAAGAAATTATTAAAACCGGACAAGTACAAGGATGCAACATTTTTCATTCTTCTGATGCCAGGTAAAAAAAACTTATGTTCAGCATTACTAAAATTCTTTCGGTTTATATATCATAAAACAGGAATCTTTGCAATTTGTGGGTTTACTGTAACCACCCTTCAGGGGCCTCAGGATGACAGTAAGGTAGAGACGATTTTCTTTCCCGGCAACGTCTTACGGAGTAGACGTTGCTTATATAGCTCATTAGGCCGGAAATTAATATCTTACATTTAGCTTGGCGCAATGTCCCGTTCAGGAAAGGTGGCTAAGAACCGGTAAAAAAGTAACTGGCATTGGCGGCATCTTTTTTACTTTGCATGCATTTTAAATAAACATCTTTTCAGTTATGAATAAAGTTAAAGTTGCTTTTTGCTCAATAGGAGTTCTAACTTTTTTGCTTACATCATGTAAAGAGCCATCATCAAAGAAGCCAGTTGAATCAAAAGAAATGCCAGGGGTAGCACTGATACCTTCAGAGAAATTTATTTTCAATTCATTTGTCGATTGTAATATGGCTACAGTTTGGGTTGGCGACACATTTAGAATATTTCCCGGTAAATATGGAGAAGACCCATTATGGGGAGATTCACACGAATTGAAATATGCAAGCGGCTCTTCCGTAGATGAAGTGTTCAGTAAGAGCCCTGGTGAATTTATCGAACCTTCTATGCCACCGAATGCGCCCCCGGGTACAAAAGGTTTGCATGGCGCTGTGTGGTTTGAAACGCTGTATAAGGACTCAAGTGATCAAACTGGCAATACGCTCTTTGCATTATATCACAATGAAAATTATCCATCAACACTTCCCTATGATTCTACCAATGGAACCGGCTACCGGGATGTTGACTGGCCACAGGGGCTTAAAGGCCCGGAAACAAAAACTGCAGTTTGCAGAATAGGCATTATGAAGTCTGATGACGGAGGAAAAAGCTGGGCCGATAAAGGAATTATTTTACAGGATTATCAGCCAAGGCTTATACTTAAGCCGCATAATACAGGAATTAATTTTGCCGGTGGTGTTGGCGATCCTTCCGCTGTTGCCAACGGCAATTATCTGTATGTTTTCTACGGAGAATATGGTTATCCGGGTTCGTACAATTCATCGACCTATGATTCTTCCCTGGAATGGAGTGGCCAATGTATAAGCATTGCACGTATTCCGTTAGCAGATCTTAACAACCCCGCGGGCAAAGCAAAAAGATGGGATGGCCAGGGTTTTAATGCTCCCGCAGATAGTATTGGAAAACCCGTTGCATCATTACAAATTCCACAAAACGAAGGAGGTGGCCCGGCTTCATCGCCTACCGCAAAATATTTCTGGGGGCCTTCTGTTAGCTGGAATACCTATTTGAATTGTTGGGTAATGCTGATGGCAAAAGCAGAAGGCCCTTCATGGAAGGGAAGCAGCATCTATATATCCTTTAATCCAAATGCAGACCTGGGACAGGGAAAAAATTCCCAGGAATGGTCGGTACCAAAACTCCTGTTAGACAAAGCAGGGCATACCATCTGGTATCCCTCACTTCAACCATTTGCAACTAATGATGCCAAAGAAAAAAAATATACTTCTGTAAAACTGGATAAAAAAGCAAGATTATTTTATAAAGACCAATACCAGGAAAGGAGTCCTTATTTATCAGAATACGTTATTG
Source organism: Chitinophagales bacterium (assembly GCA_038210685.1). Classification (GTDB taxonomy): domain Bacteria; phylum Bacteroidota; class Bacteroidia; order Chitinophagales; family Chitinophagaceae; genus Ginsengibacter. The sequence continues at coordinate 4,253 of JBBQWJ010000241.1, forward strand.
AATTTAGACTGCCCGGTAAGAATATTACCGCCAGCGGCAAACAATAAAAAACAGGTAATCGGATGAAATAAATGAGGCTGTCTCAAAAATAAAAATTGAGGTAGCATTTTCATCTGGCTGAGATTATATTTTTAAAAAGAGTTTTTCTCAGCAACCTGTCACGAAGTGGATATTACTTATAAAGATTGCTCAAGCCGGATATTAATACCTCGCATTTAGCCTGGCGCAACGTCCCGCTCCGGAGATGTTGATGCGAAAAAGACTTATCTTAGATTATGCAGACAAAAGAAATTACAAGTCTATCAAAAATGCAGCGGATTTTTTTAATTCCACTTTTCCTTTTTTCTTTTTTGTTTGTTCAAACTGCATGTGCACAACAAAAAGATTTTGTGATTAAAGGTTTTCATTTGGACTTAAGGATACAGGTAATGAAAATGGACGCTTTAAAAAAATTTGCGAAGACACTAAGTGAATCCGGCATCAATACACTGGTTATGGAATGGGAAGGCACCTTTCCTTTTGAGAAGCATCCGCTGATACCTAACAGGTATGCCTATACTAAAGAAGAGATCAAATCATTCATCAGTTATTGCGGTACACTTGGCATT
>JBBQWJ010000242.1:0-4836 GCA_038210685.1 Chitinophagales bacterium
TGTTTGGGATGGAGAAAAAGCAGCAATCAAAGATTCAATTTCTTTTGAAGCGGTAGCGCCTGCGCCATTGTCTTTACCAAATGACATTGCCATCAATGATGAAGACGGGCAAAAATATTTATATGTTGTATTGAATGGAAATAATCAACTTCAGAAATTAAGATTGAGCGATAAAAAAATTATGTGGACAACTGCTACCGGGATGGCGCCATTCGGTATTGCTATCTGTGGTGCAAAAGCGTATGTAACCAATTGGGCAGGGCCTGTCCCGATAGCTATCGGGACCGATGCTTCCAAAGAAACAGCCGGTATTCCTTATGGACATGTGTATATAGATCCAAAGACAGGAGCTACTTCCCAGGGAACGGTGAGCATTATTGATTTACAAACAGGAGCGGCGCAAAAAGAAGTAGAAGTTGGATTACATCCCAACGCGATCATCAGCAGTAAAGATGGAAAATTTGTTTTGGTATCAAATGGCAACAGTGATAATCTTTCAGTGATTGATACCCAAAAAGAAGAAGTGGTTGATTCAATTTCTGTGAGATTAAATGGCGAAGAAAACCAATACATTGGCGATTCGCCAATTGCCCTTGCACTAAGCGATGATGGAAATACATTGTATGTTTCAAACGGAATGGACAATGCGGTTGCGGTTATAAATATGGGCAAATATTCTTCGTCTGCCGATGAGGGAAAGGTAATGATAAAGGGATTCATCCCAACGGAAGCGTATCCGGCCGGTTTGGCATTACAAGGAAACTCCTTGTATGTGGCCAATCTTGAAGGAGAAGGTGCAAGAACTGAAATTGAAAACAGCTATAATGCGCATCACCAGGAGGCCACCATTTCTATAATTGATTTGCCTTCACAGATTACGCTGGATGACTACACGAAAAGAGTGGTCGAATCGAATCTTTTGTTCCGGACAAAGGTTACTGCGCTTCTACCCAGGACGGGGGTTGAACCCAAACCGGTTCCTGAAAGGATAGGGGAGCCTTCTGTATTTAAACATGTGCTTTATGTCATAAAAGAAAACAGGACTTACGACCAGGTTTTGGGAGATATGAAAGAAGGAAACGGCGAACCGTCTTTGTGTATTTATGGAAATAACGTTACGCCTAACCAGCACAGATTGGCCAAACAATATTTATTGCTTGATAATTATTATGCTTCAGGAAAGTCTTCTGCAGAGGGCCATTCATGGGCTGACGCGGCAATCGTTACAGACTATGTCGAAAAAAATGTGCGTGCGTGGTTTAGAAGTTATCCTCATGTATTATACGATGCGATGGTTTACAATAAAAATGGTTTTATCTGGAACAATGCTTTGGATCATGGAAAAACGGTAAGGATCTATGGAGAAGCGTGTGTGCCTGAATTTAATGGAAGCTTAAACTGGACAAGTATATACCAAAATTATCTTGACGGGAAGAAAACGGATTTCACCAACATGACCACTATTTCGAGGGTGAAGCCGATCATGTCGCAAACGTATCCTTGTTATGACGGCCACGATTTTAATGACCAGATGCGTGCCGATGCTTTTATAAATGAATTGCATGAGACCGAAAAAAAGCCGGGTGATCAGTTACCTCAATTAATGGTGATGGCGCTTCCCAATGATCATACTGCGGGGATGGCGCCTGGATTTCCTACGCCAAGAGCAATGATTGCAGATAACGACCTCGCACTGGGCCGCATTATTGAAGCCCTTACCAAAAGTCGTTTTTGGGATTCAACGGTTGTATTTATTACAGAAGACGACTCTCAGGATGGCTGGGATCATGTCTCCGCCTATCGCACCACAGGATTTGTGGTCAGCCCTTATTCGCATTTACAAAAAACAGTTCACACCAATTATAATCAAACCTGCATCGTGCGCACCATTGAGCAGATCCTTGGTTTGCCACCGATGAATATTATGGATGCCACCGCATTGCCGATGTTTGATTGTTTTTCAACTACGCCTAAAAAAGGAACTTATTCTTATGTAAAAAATATGGTTCCGCTTAACGAAATGAATAAAGGCACTGCTTCTTTAAAAGGCAAAGCCAAAAAGTTTGCGCAGCTTTCTATGCTTCCTGAATTTGCTCATATTGATGGAGGCAACGATGATCTTCTTAACCGCATACTTTGGTTTGCTTCAAAAGGAAATACGCCTTATCCAAAGGAAAATACTTTACCGAAAGGGGAGAAGACGGATGTTGATGATTGATTGAATAACGGTTAGCAGTAAACGAAGTTATTTTAAGGATTTTTGTTTTGTGAAAGATGATGGATGTGACATTGGATAATGCGTATCATTTCTCCTCTGCCGTATCTCTTCAGCCAGCTTTTGTCAGCTGCGGACCTCCACTATAGAATGAGATTTAATTCAAAATAAAAATCATTGGAAAAAGTGGGTTTACTATATGGCAGAATGTTATTGGTGGTGTTCTACCTTTTTTTAATTGCTATGTTCTGGGCTTATTTTCGGGAGGAGAAACATGGCTCTGGAAAGAATGACAGCAGATAGTAAACAAACAATTATTCGTTATTCTTATTTTACACTTTGCAATTTATCTGCCTTTGCGCCTTTGCGTGGAAAATACTACAACAGTAAACGAACTTGCCTACCGGCAGGCAGGGAAATTTGGAGGATTTTTATTTTGGTGGCCGGCATGGCATGGTATGCTTTAGGGGTAGATTACACCAAACCAATGCTGTAGCCGATTATAAAGCTTACCTTGTAACAATGACATCAAATACAAAAGTGCAATTTGTTTTCTTTGAAACAATCCTTTCATCGGAACCATTCATCAAACGGTGGAACGAATATGCAAGGCCCTCAAAAAGAAGCAAGGATATTACCATGCAGCAATCTGAAAAAAACGAGTTGTTCCTCTATATTGCCCAGCATCGTTTTGAAAGTGGTGAATTACATTTTGTATTTGCAAAAGAAGGAAGGGCGTCACGAATTCCCCGTGAGAAAATTAAGATAACACAGGCAGGTGGCTATTCAGTTTTGCAGGCTGAAAGATTGGATCAAAGCGTTGTTGGCGAAAGCAAAGTCTTTATTTTCCTGGATGATGCGAATGCAGATCTTTCTGTATTTAAAGAATTGAAGGTTAATAACAAATTAAATATCTACCAGGAATATTATGAAAATTGCAAGTATGCCTATATTCTTGAATATTTTGTAAAAAATAAAGACGTAGCCCGCCTCATGGAAGAACTTAAACAATATACTACTATAGATACCGGAATTTATAAAGAATGTACCCTGGTTAAAAACACAGAATCAAAGAAGGTGCAAGTTGATTATGTATGGTAATAATAGTAGTGTTACCTACCCTGCTCAGTTGCTCCCCGCTTAAGCATTTTGCTAAATAATGTAACTAATAATAATAGTCGAAATCTTTATACAGGCTAAAGAAAAGAAAATTCAAATTTTAGTATCCCGAAATTAATCAATCCGGATTCAGCCAAAAGAATTCGGTAGATTTGAGAGAGCAAATTTATCTCACCGACAGATCTGCCTTTGTGATGATTAAAAAATTTTAAAAGAACATCATGAACCCCATTCCAACATTTGATGCCATTATTGTTGGAGGCGGCCCTGCAGGAAGCACCTGTGCTTATTTCCTTGTAAGATCCGGTGTCAACACCCTTTTATTAGACAAGGCTGATTTTCCCCGGGTAAAACTTTGCGCCGGCTGGTTATCACCACCCATTTGGGAGGTGTTGGAAATAGCTCCCGCGGAATATCCCCATGGAATCTGGTACTGGAAAAAAGTACACATCCACTTTCGGGGCAGAAAATACATTGTACCCTCCAAAGGTTATTTTATCAGGCGTTATGAATTCGACAATTTTCTTTTAAAGCGAAGCAAGGTAAATACCGTTGAAGGATGCCAGGTGAAGCAGATCGAAAAGGACAACGAAGGCTATTGGCTTATTAATGATCAATACCGGGCCAAATATCTCATTGGAGCCGGGGGTACCCACTGCCCTGTGGCGAGAACTCTTTTTCCCGAAAAAAATTACCCTCAATGCGGAACCCAGGAAAGGGAATTTGAAGGAGATCCCGATGAAATTGCAGCCTCTCGTGCAGGTGAGGATGGAGAACCGGAGATATTGTTGCACGATGATATGAAAGGTTATTCATGGAATGTTCCCAAGGGCAACTGGCTGAATGTGGGCACCGGAACAAAAGTGGCAAGGGAAGTTTTGCCGGCATGGGCCAAAGCAAGGGCTTTCTTTGAAGGCAATGGAAAAGCAGGTACCATCCCCCTGTCATCACGCCCTATTCTGGATAAAATGAAAGGGCATGGCTATAGCCCTTTCGAAACAGGCCACCTTATTTTCTGCCAGGCTGATAATGCGTTTCTCATCGGAGATGCGCTTGGCCTCGCACAACCCATGACTGGGGAAGGAATATTGCCTTCGGTACTTTCGGGTAAACTTTGTGCCACTGCTATTGCAGCGGGCGCCCCTGAAACTTATAAAGAAAGATTACGAACCCATCCTGTAATTTACGACTACCGGCTGCTGCACGGTATCCAAACAAGAGCAAAAAAGATCTTTGGTGAAAAGAAAGATCAGCCATACCGGGATTCATGGCTTCGCGACAGGATAATTGTGAAAGTTTTCGCCCTGTTATTTTCCGGAAGGCCTGTGCCGGGGAGTAGAATTCTTTCAATGATAAAAAAATAATTACGCTTTTAAGAAAAGGCTTGTAGCATTAAACGATCAATTCTTCGCAATTCATATTTTATCACCAGGACCTTATCATTATTCGCGCCCTTGCGTGCAAAATACCACACAGTAAACGAACAAATTTGCAGGATTTCT
>JBBQWJ010000243.1:0-4768 GCA_038210685.1 Chitinophagales bacterium
TTTTCTAAAAATAGTTTCTATTTTTATTTTATTTAATTCGCTGGAAAATTCCGCGCCTTTGGTTTGTTGCACGCAGTGATCAGGCCATAAAACCTGTGGCAATCCGTTTAAATTTATTTGGTCAAAAACATTATTACCGGCGTGTTGCGAAGCGAAACTTTCGTGATCAGAAGGATGCCAATCCTGTGTGGCTACAACAAGTTCAAATTTGGCTTGAAATTTATTTATTACTGGAATTATGGTATCTCCTTCCGTTACCGCCAAAGCTCCGCCGTAAAGAAAATCATTTTGAACGTCAACAATGATCAACGCGTTCATCTTAAAAATTTAATAGATGAAGAAAGTCTTGCCGGGAAATGGAGTTATATTTTGGTCTGAGTTCTGCCGTAATAATCAAACAGGTTTTTTTCATCAGTTGCATTTATCGGTTCTGACGAATCATAAGCGGGGCAATTTTCTACTGCCTCGGTTGTAACATTCACTACAACTAGCTCATTATCCCACTTTACCTGCGTGATCCAACTTGTGGCTAAAAGTACTTTTTTACTGTTAAGCCAGTTCCCGGTATCTATTACCAGGTAATCGATTTTCCAGTTGGAATCGTCTAAAATATAATCCACCACTTTTCCTATTTCGCCATCTGTAGCATGGATTGTATAGCCTTTTACTGCGTCGGTGCTTTGTAAATGCGGGTCGTTATTGCCTTGGTCTTCCTCCGCACTGTGATCAATATTTTGAGGTTCGCCAATCTCACTTTCATACAATTCACTTGGCATTGAACCAAAAATACCTGCTCCATGCCGTTCTCCACCCCAATAAGTATCCCAGGTATAATAGGAAGATAATTCTTCTTCGTTTTGCCGGGAAACCGGTTTGTCAGTATCAATATCCGGGCTGTTTTTTATTTGCTCTTTGGTAAGATTTACAGGGAAAATTTCATTTTCCCAATCAGGTTGTGTTAAGGCTTCGGGCGAAAGAAGCACTTTGCGGCCGGAGAGCCAATTGCCGGTTTTTACTACCAGGTACCTGATAGTCCAGCTTACATCATCAAAATAAAATTCATCAACTTCACCGATTTCTCCGTCGGTTTCTTTCAAAGAATAACTTTCAAGGCTTTTGATACTGCGTTTCATAAAATGGATTTTTTAATATTTGCAAAAGTGAATTTACACAACAAGAATCATTATTCCAAGCAACTCTGCGCCTCTAAGTACAATTCTTATTAGTAAATTTCTATAAAATATTTGTTTCTGAACGCTAATTTCACGCCAAAACTTATGTTTTCTTACTCTTTTTTCTTTTTAGATAAATTGCCTGCCTCAAGATAGATCTGTTTTATTTGCGGGAATTTTTCAGTTATAGTTTTCTCAAGCCGGTTAATACTATCAACAATTTGTGAGCCGGTGAGGTCTTTATTAAATTCTAAATTTAAGACAAGCAAAACTTCATCTGGCGAAAGCTGCATGGTTAAAGGTGTTTGTACTTCATGTACATCCTTATCCTGCCGGATTAATTCTTCTGTTTGTTCTATGAGTCTCAAATCAGCGCTCTCACCTATTAATAAATTGTGGCTTTCTGCAATCATCAATATAGCAATCACTATAAGCACCAGCCCGATTAAAACAGAAGCAATACCGTCCAGGAGCGGATTATTGAAATAAGATGATAAAACAGTTGCGCCAAAAGCAATAAGCAATCCGGCAAGATCAGCCGCATCTTCATAAATCACAATAAAAAATCCGGGATCTTTACTGGTCCGGAGCTTTCCCCAAAAATTTTTTTTATGTCCCGACTGTTTTGAAAGATCCTTGACAGCAATGTAAAAGGAGATCGCTTCAAACACGAAAGCACTTCCTAAAACAATATAATTCCATATAGCATTTTCCATTGCATGCGGATGCAAAATGTGGCTAACGCCTTCATAAATTGACATGCCACCTCCTAAACCAAAAATGAGAACTGAAACAATAAGTGACCAAAAATATAATTCCTGCCCATGACCAAAAGGATGCTGTTTATCCGGCGGCTTTTTGCTTCTGCTAATTCCCAGGAGCAGCAACAATTCATTACTGGTATCTACCGCGCTATGAATACCTTCTGAAAGCATTGCAGAGCTACCGCTAAAAAAGGCAGCTACAAATTTTAAGATAGCAATTGCCGCATTTGCAATTAAAGCTCCATATATCGAATTTTTTGATTCTGCCATTAATAAAAATCTTTAAAAATCGGGACAATAGTTATTCCATCATTTTCAAAAAAAATTTTAAACCTTTACTACTGAAACTGATTCTTTGAAATTTGTTCGTTTACTGCATCTAGAAAATTAGTTAAGAAAGAAGTATGGTTGCCGGAAGTATCACATTGCTTCAACTGACCCACCATTTGTAACATAGTATTTTGAATAAAGTGGTCCTTTTTGCCGTATTCCCAAATAGGATAAAAAAACCTTGCAAACAGACTTTCAAAACTCCATTCCTGCTTTTGAATTCGTACTACTTCGTCTTCATCTTCAAATGTTGATTGAGAAAAATGATTAAGCTTATAAGAAAAAAGATCTGTGATAGCTTCGAGGCTAAGCACAGCCGTTTCAGGATCGTTAATACCGGGGCTTAGTGCTTTGATGGCTACTTCGGCGAGCTGATGAAATCCATAATAAGGATTTCGTTGAATTTCCTGTGCGTCATAAAAATCAACTGAATACAATAACTCTTTTAGTTCATCATTGTCTAACTTTTGGCTGGAGTAGAAGTCAAGTATGGGAATTCCCTTTAATAAATAACTGGCTTCCGGTTTCAAAAAATGAACAACCCCGTTTTCCTTTCGTGCAAAATTTATAAGTCGTTTTTTATCGAATCCCTGGAAATAACCGGAAGTCTCCATATAAACTGTTTGCTTTTCCCAATCAGGTAATAAAAAAGCAGCAGGAGGTTTTTCCCCGGTATTTTGTTCTAAAGAATGCATCGTATCATTATGAACCCGGCTGATAATTGTTTGAAATTTTACAGATTGGGTAACATAGTGAAGAAAATAAATGAAAATAAAAATATCCAGCACGGTAATCAAAAGCAATAAATAAATACTTAGTGCCGGAATATAGATTCCGGAATCAATATCGCGGATGGTGGTTAATAAACTAAGTGCATACACAATGCTGCCGATATAAATTCCGAGGACAAACTGCTGAAAACGATTGGCAATCATTCCCTCAAGCATCCGGTTGCTCATTTGCGACGCCGCCTGGTTCAATACAATCATTACCATTGAAAAACTGAAAACCGTAAGCGAAATAATTCCCCCGGCAATGGTGGAAACGATGCTCCGGGCTGTATTTGCATCTTGCAAACTTATCCATTTTGCACTTGCTTTGATTTGTTTCCCTGCTTCAGAAAAATCGAACTCCTGCATTAGGATCGAAATAACCAAAAAACCAATGGCAATAATAGCGGGATAAAATGCAATACTGCTTACAATTTTATTATAGTGTCTATGAAGCCATTTTAAAAATTTATTAATCATTTTTAGAAATCTGAATGTTTAATATTGTATTAAGAAAAATTATTTTAACTCGTATTTATGCTGCGATTGTGGTTCTACATATAAGCGGTTTACAATTTTTATAAGGAGCGCCACAATTGGTGTGGCCATTAAAACACCCCAAAAACCGCCGAGGACCCCAAAAGCCACCTGCGCAATAATGGTAAGAGCAGGTGGAATACTAACCATCTTTTGCTGGATTATGGGTTGTGTAACACTACTTTGAATGATTTGAACGAAAGTGTACATTGAGCCTACAATAATAGCGGTAGTTGGCCCTTGCATCAGAGCAAGTAATACAGCCGGAATCAACGCGATGATGGGTCCAAAATTGGGAATGAAATTTAATAAACCAGCAATGAGTGCGAGGGTTAGTATCAGGGGCATCCCGATGATCCATAAACCAACCCCGGTGATAATAGCAATAAAAAAGAAGCCGATGATTTGACCTTTTAGCCATTTTTTTAAAACCACGTCAAGTTCACTTAATAATTTATCACCTTTATCTTTTGCTTTTGGCGGTAAAAGATGAACGATTCCTCTTTTATAAAGTAAAGGATCTGCCGTAAAAAAGATAGAAAGAAGAAGGATAATGTAAAGGTCGCTCAAGACGCCAAACGTGCCTGAAAAGAGCTTTTTCGCAAGTGCTTTTGTTTTTAGTGAACTACCTGAATTATTTAAAAATTGTACAACCTTGCTACCAAGAGTCGAATTGCTAAGTTGATCTTTTGCATGTTGTATTGTTTTAGGTAAGGTATCTGATAATTGTGATATCTGCTGTTGAAGCCGGGCGCCCACGAACCAAAAGAAAGCTACCACTAATAATGTATTAATGAATACCGAAAGGAAAGTGCAAAGTTTCTTCGGCCAATGAAGGTTTCTGTGCAGAATATCAGCACAACCGCGAAAATAAACCGCTATCAAAATAGCAGTAAGCGATAATAACAAAACACCAAATAGGGCTTTAAAAAGAAGTATTAAAATGATGATCAGGGAAAATATGCCACCAACAATCCACACTTTTTTTGAAAAACTTGAATGATTTTTAGGTGAACCAGTCTCTGATTCTTGCATAAGAAAAATTTTATTTAGTGAGAAAATCGAATGTTTGTGATGTGCGATAGAATGGAAGGCTCATTACATTTTATCATTCTTTAATGTAACATTGAACTCACAAAAGTTATGCCCTTTGCCAAAACATTAAATCAAAATCATAAGAATAAGTTCGTTTACT
>JBBQWJ010000244.1:0-4713 GCA_038210685.1 Chitinophagales bacterium
TTGATACTCGGCAATGAAATTATCAAAATTATCAGTTGACAAATAAAAGGAAAGTTTGCCCCTCACAAATTTCATGTAGAAATCAGGTTCGTCAAAATTGAAAGTGCCGTAATTATAAACAATATCCTGGTTAGTAACGGTATCGTGTATACGCAAAGCACTGTGCCCGAAAGTGGAATAAAGTTCTTCGCCTGGTGTTGCAGTTAAAAGGCTTACCTGCAAATTGCAGGAATCTTGCTGTGCAAAAGTTTTTGCATAAGAAAAAAATAAAAGTGCAAAAAAAATAAAAGTGATTTTTCTTATATCATTCATTTTATTAGATTAAAAAAATCGAAATTTGATTAAAGGATTTGTCAGTGATAAATAAAGGAATAGTAAAGCGCGTAAAATTATTCAATAAAAATTGGATTTTCTCCTTTAAGATAAAATAAGAATTTAAAACAAAATATAAAAAGGATTAAATATATTTTTTATTGGAGAAGAACTATTTTGGGCGGTATTTTTATCAATTATTCTGAAGAAGTGGTTTTGTATTTAAACAAAAATGAAAAAGTAATTAAAGTGTTATATGTCTATCACCCTTTGAAAAGGCAGGTTTGGAGAATGAAAATTTGCTGCCTGCTTCTACATTCTCATTAGGATTAAAGTAAGAGGGAGGATGATGAGTTTTGGAAGATTTTTTTTATTTAATTAATTTAATTTCAAATGAAAAAGAAAGATTTTGTTTTTTTATTTTTTTTAATTTTTGCGCAGGTTACTTCTGCACAACAGGAAATTATTTGGCATGAGCCAAAATTTGTAGAAGGAGTGTGCGTCGAAGATTCCACGAATATCTTTCACAGACTTCCGGTGGCAATGAAAGATAATGTACGTCTGCCAGTTTGGAATTTATCTGAAAATACTGCAGGTGAATTTATCCATTTTAAGACTTCGGCTAGCGAAATAATTGTTCGTTATGTATTGACAAGTAACGACTTTTCTATGCCTCATTTTCCGTCAACAGGTGTGAGTGGTTTAGATCTTTTTGCGATTGATATTAATGGCAGTTGGAATTGGGCACCAGGAAGATATCATTTTGGAGATACCTGCACTTATGTTTTTAACCATTTGATGCTTGCAAAAAATGGAACTACTATTTCCGATTTTTATTTGTACCTGCCTCTGTATAATTCCGTGAAATGGCTTGCGATTGGGCTAGATGAAAGCTCAAATTTTTCTTTTGCCGAAAAAAGAAAAGAGAAGCCGATAGTTGCTTATGGAACTTCTATTTTGCAAGGAGGTGTTACATCCAGGCCGGGATTGGCCTGGACAAATATTTTAGAAAGGAATTTGGATAGGACCATTGTAAATCTTGGATTTTCGGGCGAAGGAAAATTCGAAGCACCCTTGTTTGACTTGATGGCAAAGGTTGATGCGAAAATGTATATTCTGGATTGTATGCCGAACCTTACAAGAGGAATAACTCCTGAAAAAGTAAAAGAGCGCGTAGTTTATGGAGTAAATAAATTGCACGAACAAAATAAGAATGTACCTATTTTATTTGTAGAACACGCGGTCGGCTATGCGCCATTTTATATGGATACTGCAAGGTTGAATGAGTATCATAACAGCAGCCTGGTGATTGCAAATATTTTTCAGGAATTGAAATCATCTGGTGTAAAAAATATTTATTTATTAACCGATAAAGAAATTGGTTTCGACATCAATTCTACAACGGAAGGCCTTCATCCAAATGATATTGGAATGATGAAATATGCCACTGCATACGAGAAAAAAATCAGGAAAATATTAAATGATCAGGTTGGAAATATTTCGACTGAAATTCCTGTAGAGCAATATCGAGATGGATACGATTGGATAAAACGCCACGAAGAGATAATTGAAAATATTGAAAAAACAAATCCTAAAACTTTATTGATTGGAAATTCCATCATTAATTATTGGGGTGGTGATCCAAAAGTGATGGTAACTCGTGGTGAAAAAGAATGGAAAAAATATATGCAACCTTTGGAAGTTCAGAATGCAGGTTTTGGCTGGGATAGAATTGAAAATGTTTTATGGCGTGTATATCATGGCGAATTAGATAATTTCAACGGTAAAAATATTGTGCTGATGATCGGTACCAATAATTTGCAGATCAATTCTGATGAAGAAATTGTAGATGGATTACAATTTTTAGTTCATGCGATAAAAGTAAGGAAACCTGAAACAAAGATTATTTTGGTAGGCATTTTACCGAGAGCAAAATTGGAAACAAGGGTATCCATTATTAACGAAAAAATAAAAAGAATGTCTTTGCAAAATCATGTAAATTATGTGGATTTTGAAAAAGATTTTTTGATTGGAGACACAATTAATGCTAAATTATTTGTGGGGGACGGATTACATCCAAATGCAGATGGATACAGTGTTTTGGGAAAAAATTTAATGAGGTTATTAAGAAGATAAAAATTACAACCATGAGTTATTCAAAAAATGATATTGAGACCCAGCCTGATTTTTATAAAGATCGATTGCTGAATGATACCATTCCTTTTTGATTTCCAAAAAAATGCAGAGGTTTTTTATTTATGCGTGACAGAGACGGGACTTTATAGGATGATAATAAAGCTGTTTGGATTCAAGGGCGCGCCATATGGCTTTTAGCAACTTTTTTTCCTTATTAATGAGCAGTGAAAGTGCTTCATTTCTACCTGCTATAGTTTGGCGCTTCCCTTGTTATTTCCACATCATGTGCATGGCTTTCACGCATTCCTGCATTGGTTATCTGTATGAAGATGGCCTGTTGTAAGGCTCGGATGTCTTTAGCTCCGCAATATCCCATTCCCGCTCTTAACCCACCTGTAAACTGGTGTGCCACTTCTGATAGAAAACCTTTATAAGCAATGCGGCCTTCAATTCCTTCAGGAACGAATTTTTTTGACGGTAGTTCCTTGTCCTGGAAATAACGGTCGCTGCTGCCTTGCGCCATCGCGCCTAAAGAACCCATCCCCCGATATTGCTTAAATTTCCTTCCTTCGTAAATAATGGTTTCCCCCGGGCTTTCTTCAGTCCCTGCAAATACACCACCCATCATCACACAATCGGCTCCTGCTGCAATCGCTTTCACCATATCACCGGTATACCTGATTCCGCCATCTGCTATTATCCCGATATTTTTATTTTTTATTGCTCCTGATACTTCTAATAAAGCAGTTATTTGCGGAACACCGGCGCCTGCTACAATCCTGGTAGTACAAATAGATCCCGGTCCTATACCTACTTTTATTGCATCTGCACCTGCCGCTGCTAAAGCTTTTGCACCTGCTGCCGTTGCAATATTTCCTGCAATAACTTCCAGGTTTTTAAATTCTTTTTTAATTTTCTTTAATGCATCAATCACTCCTTTTGTATGCCCGTGAGCACTGTCGAGGGCAATTGCGTCTACGCCTACTTGTTGCAATGCATAAACACGGTCAGTAATATCGTTGGTAATGCCAACGCCCGCACCAACCAGCAATCTTCCAAATTGATCTTTGGCAGAAAGAGGATGATTATGAACCTGCAAAATATCACGGTAAGTAATAAGTCCTTTTAAAATTCCTTTCTTATTTACAACTGGTAATTTTTCTATTTTGTATTTTCTTAAAATGGCTTGTGCTTTTTTTAAATCAGTGCCTTCAGGCGCGGTGATCAAGCCTTCGCTCGTCATTAATTCACTAACAGATCGTTTCATATTGTCTTCAAACCTGAGGTCTCTATTGGTTAAAATTCCAACGAGTTTTCCCGCTGTGTCTACGATTGGAATACCGCCAATCTTATTCTCCTTCATCAGGTTCAGGGCATCGCCAATTGTGGCATCATGCATTAAGGTGATAGGATCTAAAATCAAACCGCTTTCACTTCTTTTTACTTTTCGTACCTGTGCTGCCTGTTCTTCAATGCTCATGTTTTTGTGCAAAAATCCAAGGCCACCTTCCCTGGCAAGCGCAATTGCAAGGTTTGCTTCTGTAACAGTATCCATTGCTGCGCTAAGCATCGGAATATTAAGCGTAATATTTTTTGTAAGCCGGGTTGAGGTGTTTACATCCCGTGGTAAAACTTCACTGTATGCCGGAAGTAAAAGCACGTCATCGAAAGTTAATCCTTCACCAAAAATTTTTTTTGCGGGGAAACCAGGTTTATTTAGTGTAGCCATGCGCAAAGGTAATAAAACTCGCATTCCATCAAAAAGGAAATTCTGAAGAAGTTATAGGAAAGTTGTAAGTTATGGGTTGTAAGTAATAAGTTATAGAAGGAACTGTAGTTTGTTTCACAGTTACTATTGGGGTTATTTTATAAAATAGAAATCGGCAAAATTTGTTGGTTTGCTGGATTTTAAATTAGATATTATTTAACAATTAGCATCTAATAATAGTATCATTCACCATTCACTATTCCTCAGCTCATTTTATAAATCTTTCCAGGAAGTGATGAAACCACGCCTTGCATTTCCAGCATTAATAAAGCCTGTGCAACGGCGCTGCTGCTAAGTTTGCTTTTTAAATACAATTCATCTATCTGAACTTGCTCCTGTGTTTGTAAAATATCAATAATTACTTTTTCATCCGGGGAAAGTTCAATAAACAATTCTCTTTGTTTTTTAGGCGAAGGCTTTTGAAGCTTCTTCCAGCCCATAATTTCAAGGAGATCATTGGCAGAAGTAATCAATCCGGCTTTATTACTTTTGATTAG
>JBBQWJ010000245.1:0-4668 GCA_038210685.1 Chitinophagales bacterium
AGACACTATTTCGGGGGAAGAGGCAGATGAATTAAAAAAGGTTGCCATTGAATTTGAAGTGCCGGTGAATAAGGTGCCTTTTGAAAAAATAAGGAATTTTAATCTGGAAAACCCGAAGGGTTGTATCGCGATAAAATCTAAGATCAAATACCAAAACCTTCAGGATGTAATTTCTTTTATTGTGGAAAATGGAGAAACACCTTTGTTACTTCTTCTTGATGGAATAACTGACATAAGAAATATCGGCGCATTGGCCAGAACAGCCTACTGTTGCGGTATTCAGGCAATTGTGATTCCTGAAAAAGGCGTTGGCGCATTAAATGAAGATGCGATCAATACTTCTGCCGGAGCCCTTGAAAACATAGCTGTTTGCCGCGTAAAAACTTTACACAGCGCCATTGACGAAATGCATTTGAACGGCATAAAAGTTTTTGCCAGCGAAATGAAATCAGAAGAAAACGTTTTTGATATTAACTTTAAAGATCCGTGTGCCATAATCATGGGAAGCGAGGACAAAGGAATTCATCCCTCCTTGTATAAACTTTGCGATAAGAGTTTTAAGATTCCCATGCAAAAGGAATTTGAATCGTTGAACGTTTCTGTAGCCGCCGGAATGATTTTATACGAAGCAATGAAACAAAGAATAGGTTAACCTTATTTCCCAAAGTAAGTTACCTGCGATTGTCCTTATTTAACCTTTACTAAACTATCTCTTTCGTATACAGGTGAATTCTCTAAATCCATTAACTTCTTTTTAAGTTCATCGGGCTTTTCGGTTAGTAAAATATTGTCATTTGACACCTCCTCGTGCTTTATCGTAACCTTTTTGTTTTTAAATAAAAGCTTGAGAGCATCTTTATCCATGCCGGATAAGGCTATGTAATTTGCATCAATGCTGTAAACTTTAAGAATATAATGACAAGGGATCATTACTTGCCTGGTTAAGTCGCTCATATTAGCATAAGCAGGGAGACTTGTATCTGGCATACAATCGAAAAAATAATGGCCATTAATATTAACCAACGTAACTAAAAAGTTGCTGGTATCAACTTCTTGTTTATCATTTCCATAATCCAATACCATTACTTTATATTTTTTGCCATTCTCCTGGTTGAAGGTATCAACAATATAAACTGCACTACCATGCACCTCTTTCCAGGTACCAATTATTTCGTTTTTGAAAACCATTTCTTTTGCATCTTCCGTAATGGGATATAATGAACTTACGCATGAAACGAGTCCACATGCGATATAAATTAACGGGATAAACTTTTTCATTTTAAATGATTTTTATTTTATGAATAATTAGAATGATTCAAATGATTTAATTTAACAAAATTACAAATTAGCACAGGGTACGCGAATGTTTAAATGGTTCTTTCTTTAAAGGAATGAATTTATCCGAAACGATATAGCAAAGGATGTGTTGACCAACTATTAAACCTAAAATCAAAAATCCTTAATTCCGATTATAACCGCAAATAATGCCGCTATGGCATGCTGGTAGTTGGGTTTTAAATCATGGCGGATCCAGGTATAAAAGGGTTTTACTTTATACTTTAGTGCCGTACGAACGAGTTCTTTATAAGAAGCAAGTCCATTGACAATTTTTGTTTGAATGGTACTTGCCTGTTTTTCATCGGCTTTTACAATGAGGGCAAATTGAGATTTTCTTTCTACCAGGGTTAAGGCAAAACTTTTGTGATTAAGTCCTTCTATAAGATCTATTTCCCAATCGCCGAACCGTTGTTTTTCCTGAACACAAGGAGGCCTGTTATGAATAGAGATCCTGTTAGGAATTAACCCCCGCTTATCTTTTCGATGCATTCGCTTTCGTCTTTTTTTATTTTGGGTACGAAGATTTTTATACAACTGGCCACCTGTTTTGAGGTCTTTATATACGTATTGATAAATCCATTCATGGCTTACCATCGATAAGTTATTGGTTTTACAATAGCCGGTGATTTGTTCAGGCGACCATTGCTGAGTGATCATCTTATTTTCAATAAATGTTTTCATTTCAATTAAAAAAAAGGGAAAACGATATTTATCCTTTTGCCGGTCATTTGCAAACTGCTAAGCTAAGGCGGGTGCGTTTTATATTCTGATTGAATCTATTAAACACAGCATGCGCTATCATGAGACGCAGCCCGGAAAAATGATTATACCTATATTATATAGCAAAATGTTTCATTTAAACTATTAACTTTAATATCAAAATTCTAAATACAATATCATGAAAACTACTACCTGCTTGTTTTGCGAAAATGTTTCTGCAATGGTTGCAAAACTTCTTATGTTGAGTGTTTTCTTTTTTAGCTTTTTTTTGAATAGTAATGCACAACAAAAGTTGCGTGTGGTTGTGGCTGGTTTAAACCACGATCATGTATATAATATATTGCACGCTAATAAAGAGGGTAGGGTTGAAATTGTTGGTATTGCCGAACCCAATAAAACATTATGGAAAAAGTTTGGTGCCGAATACCAACTACCCGATTCTTTGTTTTCAACAAATCTTAAAGCCCTCCTACTATCAAAAAAACCTGAAGCGGTTTTAGGGTATAACGAAGTATCGGGCCATGTGGATATTGTACGGATATGCGCGCCTTTGCACATTCCTGTTATGGTTGAAAAGCCCCTGTCAGCAACACTGCAGCAGGCGCAGGAAATAGAAGCGCTTTCTAAAAGGTATAACGATATGGTGTTGGTGAATTACGAAACCACCTGGTATCCTTCAATTGCCGATGTATACCATACGGTTGAAAGCGATAGCCTTGGTAATATAAAAAAGATAGTGTTTCATGATGGCCACCAGGGCCCAAAAGAGATAGGTTGCAGTTCGCAGTTTTTAGCATGGCTCACAGATCCTGTAAAGAATGGGGCAGGGGCATTAAATGATTTTGGATGTTATGGCGCCGATATTATGACCTGGATGATGCACGGGCAAAAACCAATTGCCGTTACCGCTATCACAAGGCATTATAAAACCAGTAAATATCCAAAGGTAGATGATGATGCCACTATTCTTGTTGAATATCCCGGCGCTACGGGGTTAATTGAAGCCTCATGGAACTGGCCTTTCTCTATAAAAGATATGGAAGTGTTTTGCGAAACCGGTTACCTGCATGCATTGGATAATGTAAACATCACGAGCCGAAAACGCGAGAAAATAGTAAGTTCAAAAAAAGCTGATCCTTTACCGGCGCCCAATAATGATCCGCTGATTTATCTCGCCGCGGTTTTAGATCACCAACTCACCGGCACTAATGATCTTTCGTCTTTAAATTATAACATGATCGTGATGCAGATTTTAGATGCAGCTAAACGATCTGCAGCTTTGGGAAAGAGAATTGAATTATGATGTTATTATTTCTCAATATCTCCTGTAATGCAGTAAAGCAACAAATTTCTTTGATTTTTATTTTGGTTGATTGGATTAGGTAGATTGTTCACAAAATGAAAGGAGGAATATATTGAAGCGCTTTTCTTAGTCCCAGAAGAACTTTTCGCAGGTAGAAATTTTAAAAAGATGAACACCAAACGTTCCTTCGGAACGTCTGGTGCGAATTTGATTGTTATGATCTACCCACAATATGTGCTTACAGCACAAGAAAAGTTTATTCAAATTTCGATAGAATATAATAATGACAAGGCTTGGTGATCAAAATACCTAACCCTGTTGATCGAATTAAATCATGATAGTCTTTTAATCTTATAACGCATGGTTCAGCTAATTAGCACCAACACAACTTTACCTTTGATGCATATCCGCTCTGGTTGGGTAATGTTTTAATCTCATTTCAGTTTTTTGATACCGGTTCTTTTTCCATGTCCAACACCATGCTGTGAAATTCAACTTCAAAAAAATCACGAAACATTTTATAGTTTCTTTTTGTTGGCCAGTAATCTTCAACGATTATACGCCCCTCCAATTCATTAATAAAAATTTTATCAAAATTTTTCTTTAGCCATTTT
Source organism: Chitinophagales bacterium (assembly GCA_038210685.1). Taxonomy (GTDB): domain Bacteria; phylum Bacteroidota; class Bacteroidia; order Chitinophagales; family Chitinophagaceae; genus Ginsengibacter. Next base: position 3,976 of record JBBQWJ010000245.1, read on the forward strand.
ACCGTTTCTTCATTTGAATCTTTTTCACTTATCAAATAAATGGTGTTTTCCATCGGCAACTCAGATCCGGTAAAGTATTTATCATTTGTTTTAAACCATAACCAAAATGCAGGTTTAGGCTTTACCACTAAGGCATTGCGATTTACAAATCCTTCTTCATTTTGCAATGCTTCAATGTCTTCATCTTCCATTTCAATATCATTCATAAAATCAAGCATTGAAGAACTGGTTACAGTAATATTCATCACTCCTTTTTCGTCTTCATTCAGTTCGTAGTTTTCAATAAAATTCTTAAACTCATTGTAATCCTGCTGTTTGGCTTTCATAATTTGTTTTACAATATCCACATCTCTTTTAATGATACCTGCCGTTTTAAGGGTAGCATCAAACATTTGCTTAAAGCCCGGCAAGCCTATAGATTTTGAAACAGCCATATTCCATGCAACAATGCCCAATTCCAGCATGTCTCCCAAATCGTCAGGATGAGGCGTTGGTTCTATATAAGGCTTTATCAAATTTAACAGCATTACTGAATAAAGAGCTTCTTGATCTATTATCGTTTTATGCCCTTGCGCTTCCAGCCTTTGCCTTGTAAGTTCTGCACCTTTGTTCTTTTCTGAAAAATTTCCTTTAATTACTTTCATACATTTTATTTTATTCGATTAATTTCATAAGACTTGTCTGAAACGTGGA
>JBBQWJ010000246.1:0-4640 GCA_038210685.1 Chitinophagales bacterium
TTTTTTATTGCGGCACACAATCGAAAAAAAGATTTTCAACCGGTTCGTGATTAAAACAATTCTCTTTTCTTTTCTTTTCAACTTGGCTTGGGAAATTCTGCAAATTCCTTTATTCAAAGGAGGCGTTTATGAGTGGCATCATATCCTGTTTTGCGCATTGGCTTCAGTCGCAGATGTCATAATGGTACTACTGATTTATTTTGGTTTTGCTTTAATCTATAAAAATGCGCTTTGGGTTAAAAACTTAAATACTAACAGGATAATACTTTTAGTTCTAACAGGTGGCGCTGGCGCTATACTTGCAGAAATAAGGCATTTATCAATTGGCACATGGAGCTATGCCGATGCCATGCCATTGATCCCTGTTGTAAATGTGGGGCTTTCACCGGTGTTACAATTCATGATTTTACCAATTCTTATTTACAGCCTTTCTTTTAAGATGGGGGTTGAAAAAAATGGGCATTCATTATATGGTAATTAAAACCATAATTAAAATTATTTTTCGAATCGATTAAAAAAAAATTTTTCGAAAGCATACTTATGATACTTTCATGGAATAAGAATGAAAAATATAGTATCTAAGGCGGGTAGTTGATCCAGGATGGTATGGAATGGCTCAAGATTTATGAATTATAATTGCAGTCTAATTATAAAATCTTGTAACTCTTTTCTAAAATTTTGTAACTTGTCAGGACAAATCAGAAGTATTTTTGTGAAAGTATCATGAAAAGTATTTTAACTATGCAATTAAAAGCAGCTTTTTTACTCATCGTATTTTCACTCAATACGTTGATTGGGTTTGCCTGTGCTATTGGTATAGATATGGGTTACAATTCAAAGCATCATCATGATGACGACGAAGCAACAGAGACAGCAGTGCATGTTCATGCTGATGGTAAAAATCACATTAATCAGCATGAAGTGGATAATCATCATCATAAAGCAGATGCTCATAAATCAAGCGAGGGTAAAGACAATTGCTGTGATGATCAAGTGACCAAATTTTCCCAGCTTGACAAATCGGTTCCTCAATCATTAGCGGAAAATCCTTTTTTCTATACAGCATTCGTTTCTTCATTTTATAACATAGGTATTTTAGTTACTTCCCAGATTACGAAAAGTACTAAATACTTTGTCCGATGTCACCATCCTCCTATCCCGGATATTCTCATAGCAATTCAACGTTTCCAGATTTGATTATTATAACCGCGTTTGATGGCTTTGCCCATCGAACTGTTTGCATTTTGCCCAAATGGTAAATTGTATTTTTCAGTTATCGTAATCAAATTTTTATGTCTATACGCAATGTGGCCGGAAATTCATCTGAAATACCCGATGAAGTATTTGACCAAAATAATATTAAGCAATTCGTAGCCATTTTTAATTATGCCACTATTGGTATAGTTATAACTGACAAACGGGGTGTTATCATTAATTTCAACAAGTATATAGAAAATCAGTTTGGTTATACTAAGGCTGAGGTGTTAGGTAAGCCTGTTGAAGTATTAATACCAAAAGCAGTTCGTGCTAAACATGAAACTTATCGGGAGACCTTTTACCAACATCCGCAAAACAGGGTAATGGGTGCAGGCAGGGATTTATATGCCAGGAAAAAAGATGGAACAGAATTTCCTGTAGAAGTAAGCCTGAGCCATTTTGCAATAAATAACGAAGCTTATGTAATTGCTTTTGTTGTTGATATTACTTTAAGAAAAAATAGTGAAGAATTTGTTCTGCAACAAAGAATTGCATTGAAACTGGCTATATCAGAAGCACATAAGACAAATGAAGAGCTTGAACAGAAAGTGGTTGAACGCACCATGATGCTGAAAGAAACATTAGCCGAACTGGAAAAATCAAAAGAAGTAATAAATAAGGCATTAGCTGCGGAAAAAAAATTGGGTGAATTAAAAAGCATGTTTGTAACAATTGCTTCCCATGAATTTCGCACGCCTCTAAGTGCAATTCTAACTTCATTTTCGCTGATTGAAAAATATACTACTACAGAGGAGCAAGCTAAAAGAGAACGGCATATAATACGAGGCAAAGAAGCGGTATATAATATGCGAAATATTTTGGAAGATTTTCTTTCAATTGGCAAATTGGAGGAAGGGGAAATTAAGGCGCAGTTTGCTCAATTTGATCTGAAAGAACTTTTAAACCATGTTATAGATGAAGCACAAAGTCTTTTAAAGCCGGGGCAGAAATTTATTTATCAGCATACAGGCGCACTTAATGTATCGTTGGACTCATCGCTGCTGAAAAATATTATCATCAACTTAATATCTAATGCTATCAAATTTTCGCCCGAAGAAGCAGCTATCATTATTAACAGCCGTGTTGAGAATGACATAATTCAGCTTTCCGTTAAAGATGAAGGGATAGGCATTTCGGAAGAAGACCAGGAGCATTTGTATAACCGTTTTTTCCGGGCAAAGAATGCGCTGGATATTCAGGGAACCGGAATGGGATTGTACATTGTTGTCAAATACTTACGAATGATGGGCGGAGTAATTAAATGTAAAAGTGAATTAAACAGGGGTACCGAGTTTATGATACAATTTGATAAAAAATTTACTCCGGGGCTTTTTTAAAACAATAGCATTTTTCTTTTAAAAAGAATTTATGAAATTAATTTTAGTTATTGAAGACAATAAAGTAGTGCGGGAAAATACTGCGGAAATTCTTGAACTTGCAAATTATCAAGTGTTCACGGCAGCGAATGGTAAATTAGGTGTGGAACAGGCGATAGAGCATAAACCCGACCTGATTATTTGTGACATCATGATGCCCGAACTCGATGGCTATGGTGTGGTGCACCTGTTAGGTCGAAATCCACAAACATCATCTATTCCCTTTATATTTTTAACTGCTAAAGCAGAAACAGCAGACTTTAGAAAGGGAATGGATATGGGCGCTGATGATTATATTACAAAACCTTTTGACAGCGTGCAGTTGCTGAACGCCGTTGAGCTGCGATTTAAAAAACTGGATGCTTTAAAGGAAAACATCTCAGGCGGCACTAAAGATTTAAATAAGTTTATTGACAATGCCGCATCTGCTGCTAACATTAAGCTTACATCGGATGAACGGGAAATAATCACTTGCAGGAAAAAACAATTTATTTATTCAGAAGGCAATCGTCCTTTTGCTGTTCATTACATAGTAAGTGGGAAAATCAAGTCATTTAAAGTAACAGAATTTGGCAAAGAATTGATAACCGGTATTTATACAGATGGGGACTTTATTGGTTATACCACAGTGCTAGAAGATACCACTTATTCAGACACTGCCGAAGCCCTGGAAGATGCTGAATTAATGGTTATTCCCAAAGAAGATTTTCTGCAATTAATAAATACAGACGCACATGTTTCAAAAATGTTTATAAAGCTATTGGCTAAAAATGTGTTGGAGAATGAAGAAAAATTAATCGCGATTGCATATCAGTCTCTTCGTAAAAAAGTGGCGCTTGCAATTATTGAGGTTTTAGATAAATTTAAAATTGAAGCCGGGGATAAGCCAGAATTTATTATTTCCAGACAGGATCTATCGCATGTTATGGGAATTGCCAATGAGTCGCTTGTAAGAACGCTCAGTGATTTTAAAACCGAAAAACTTGTTGATTTAAAAGGAGCTAAAATTATAATTCTTGAAGAAGAAAAGTTGCGCCATTTCTTGTATTGATGATTGCTATACATTGCTTGCATCCACACGTCAGCTTGTATGAAAATGTTTACTTGCGGCGTTTTGTTTTTCAAGTGTCCAGCTATCGGTTAATGAAGTTTCTATCCAGAGATTGTTAGCTTTTCGTAAAACCTTAACAGGTATGTCTAGCAATGACGTAAATTGCTTGACTATGGCTGTCACAGTAGTGTCTTTAGTGATGTTAATAACACAACCAATGCAAGAATTTAATTTTTTTTGAGCAAGATTATCGTTACACAGGCATTCTAATTTCAGGTAAGGAAATCTTTCGCAAAATTTTTTTTGTATTTCCTCAAATGGTTCTCCTGCTTCAATTCTGATTTCCATATTAAGCTTTTAAAAAATATTTTTTATACTACAAATTTTAATTCTGCATTTAAGAGTAGACACTTAATATTTATCGCGTTTATTTATGCCAATTTACTGAACGGAAAATTCATTTGCATATTATAGTGTTTAATCATTTGATTTTTCCTGTATAATATTTAGCAGGGAACTTTATCAGTAAATCTTAAATCGTATTACCAGATAGATATACGTGTAAAAGTAAAACCAAGAATATTGTATCCGATTGATTTTAATCAATTATCCCCTTGAGAATAATCAAGAAATGTTTAAAAAGGTATTTTCAGAACTGGGGATAACAAAATTCACCAACTAAAATCTTTAAACAAGAAATAATAGCTGGAAATGCATGGCTGTATAGAAAAATTGTTTTCGTTAAAAGACCATCTTGATTTAATTGACGAAAAACAAGTACACTGATGATTTGCATCAATCCGGGGCAGAAAAAAGGCAACTATTTTTACAGCAGACCATATTAAAATCAATATAATTAATCACTAAAAAAATCAAACCAATGAAAAATTTAAAAATTGTTTTAATGGCAGCCATCGTGCTGTCCCCAATTTTCACAATGGCACAGCATCAACATC
>JBBQWJ010000247.1:0-4583 GCA_038210685.1 Chitinophagales bacterium
ACTCAATTTTTGGAAGCCCTGATGATTTAAAACTAAAGTCTTCTATGACGTTATTTGCTTCACTTTCTGAAACAGCCCCGGCTTTTCAATCCGTATTAAAAAAGTTTTTCAACGGAAAAAATGATGAAAGCACGCTATCAATAATTGCAGGAGAAGAAAAGAATTAAAATCTGATAAGATGAATGAAAAAACTGGCATGTATTTTAATGGAGTTGAATCGAATAAAATAATCTTTTCATAATTATGGATTTATCTATGCAGGTACGCGATCTTTTTTTATTGCCATTGGCAATTGCGTGCATTTCATGGACGGTTACGCATGAGGCAGTTTTTAAAGAGCCAAGAGAATTTTGCGCCAGGAAATCCAAAGAATCAAAAAATATTTTTACCCGCAAATTCTTTTACCTTTTTACCTGCGAGTATTGTTTTTCACATTATGTAACCATCTTTTTTTTGATCATCACCGGTTATCACCTGCTATTTAATGATTGGAGAGGTTACCTTGTAGGCGGTTTTGCACTGGTGTGGATCGCCAATATTTACATGAGCCTTTTTGCATTTGTAAGAGAAGGGATGAAAAAGGAAAAAATGGAAGCCGATATTAAAGAAAAGGAATTAAAGAAAAAAAATCCTGCTAAATCATTTGAACAGTAAGCAAACAATTTAGCAGGATTTTTATTTTAGAATTAATAAGCCCTGGCAAATAAAACCCTTTCGCTGCTTGGCTTTCCGGTTAAAATATCCTTGCCTTCTTCTTTCTTATTATTTAAAGGAATACAACGGATGGTTGCTTTGCTCAGTTCTTTTATTTTTTCTTCCGTTTCTGCAGTTCCGTCCCAATGCGCTGAAATAAAGCCTCCTTTTTCATCCAACAATTTTAAAAATTCATCCCACGTATCAGCTTTGGTGATGTGTGCGTCACGATAATCTTTTGCTTTTTGATAAATAGAGTTTTGGATATCTTCCAGCAAAACGAAAATAGTATTTGCCAATCCATCAAGAGAAATGGCTTCTTTTGTTTTGGTATCACGTCGGGCAACTTCAGCGATATTTTGTTCGAGATCACGCGCGCCAATGGCTATTCTTACCGGCACTCCTTTCATTTCGTACTCCGCAAATTTCCAACCGGGGCGGCGGCTGTCGTCATCATCATATTTTACTGAAACACCCAGTGCCTTAAAATCTTCCATTAAAGGAATTATTTTTTCATCAATTGTCTTTTTTTGTTCCTCGCCTTTAAAAATAGGAACAATCACCACCTGGATGGGCGCTAATTTTGGTGGAAGAACAAGCCCGTCATCATCGCTGTGGGCCATCACCAATGCCCCGATTAGTCTAGTACTTACACCCCAACTTGTGGCCCACACATAATCGAGTTTATTTTCTTTATCGCTAAATTTTACATCAAAAGCTTTGGCAAAATTTTGCCCGAGGAAATGTGAAGTGCCTGCCTGTAATGCTTTCCCATCCTGCATCATGGCTTCGATACAAAAAGTATCCACTGCGCCTGCGAAACGTTCATTTATACTTTTTACACCTCGTATCACTGGCATAGCCATCCATTCTTCTGCAAATTCTGCATAAATGTTCAGCATTTGCATCGTTTCATCAATGGCTTCCTGCGCTGTAGCATGCGCTGTGTGCCCTTCCTGCCAAAGAAATTCTGTGGTGCGCAAAAAAAGGCGGGTACGCATTTCCCATCTTACCACATTTGCCCATTGGTTGATGAGCAGCGGCAGATCACGATAGGATTGAATCCATGTTTTATAGGTATTCCAGATAATCGTTTCTGATGTAGGACGAACGATCAGTTCTTCTTCCAGTTTTGCATCAGGATCTACAATAATTCCGCTTCCATCCTCTGCATTTTTTAAACGATAATGAGTAACTACCGCACATTCTTTGGCAAAGCCCTCAACATGGGCGGCTTCTTTGCTTAAAAAACTTTTAGGAATAAATAAAGGAAAATAGGCATTCTGATGCCCGGTTTCTTTAAAACGTTTGTCTAGCTGGCTTTGCATATTTTCCCAAAGGGCAAAACCATAAGGTTTTATCACCATGCAACCACGCACTGCACTGTAGTCGGCAAGGCCTGCTTTTATGATCAGATCATTGTACCATTGAGAATAATCAGTTTCGCGCGCCGTAATTTCTTTACTCATTATAAATTTTTAATTTTTAAGTATTCTTCTCTCAGTTTTGCTTCATTTAAAAAAATATTATCTACCGATATTTTAACAACCATTCATAAAAACAATCTATTAATAATAAAGTATTATTCTTAAATTTACAGAAAGGTGAAGCAAAAATAAGCTTCATTATCAACTTTCTAAAAACTCAAAGCCATGAAAATAAAACATTTACTGTTGCTTGGCGTGGTGGCTGCTTTCAGCAGTTGCAGCACAGCCTATCGCACAGGACAAACTCCCGATGATGTTTATTATTCACCGGCACCGCAGCAAAATACTTATGTATCTACAGTAACGGAACAGGATAAAAATTCATACGGATATAGAAACCAGGAAGATGAAGACATCAGAAGAGGAATTAACGACCCCGTATATCGCAACGCGATAACGTTTAGCATGGGGATGGGATACGGCTACAGTCCTTATTCTATGTATCCTTACAATAGTTTTAATAATCCATTTTCCGGATATAATGGATACGGATATAATCCATACGGCATGAAAGGAATGTACGATCCTTATTATAACTCGCTGGGATATAATAACCTGAACTTTTATGGTTCTCCTTATGGATATTCAAATCCACTTGGTTATGGGTATTCTCCTTACAGCTACGGTTATTCTCCTTATTATGCGCCCATTTTATTTTCCAGCAAAAGTGTAAATACAAATACCGGTGCAAGAAGGTACAACCTGAATGTATATAATAACAATTCAGGAAGTAACAGTACAGGAGGTAATGTTCAGCCAATTCGTACTACCCAAACCGGTACAACCCAACAACCAAGAACATCCGGTGTAGGAAATGTGATCAGGAGAGTATTTACTCCTTCTCAAAGAAGCTCTTATTCGCCTCCAGCCAACAACAGCAACAGTAATAACAGGAGAACGTATAATAATAACAATAGTAATAATAACAATAACACCTACGAAACTCCTCAAAGAACATTTACACCAAGTACACCTTCCAATTCACAACCTTCATCTTCAGGAAGCGGTAACAGCGCTCCCGTAAGAACTTTCAGGAGATAGAAATTAAATAAATTTTAAAAAGGGATGATTTTTCATCCCTTTTTAAAACCGGTTTTTCAGCTTGATCTGTATAAAATTAAAAAGAGAATTATTTATTCGTTTACTATGAAATCATTATGTTTATTTGTGTTTTTTTCCCTTGCAATTAACTTTTCCTATGCCCAGGAACCCGCTGATGCTTTAAGATATTCTTATTTAACGCAACCCGGTGGTACGGCAAGAAACCAGGCTATAGGCGGCGCAGGTGGATCTTTGGGTGGAGAATTTACTTCACTTTTTATCAATCCGGCAGGGCTCGGATTTTATAAAACCGGTGATTTTGTTCTAACGCCTTCGCTTTCTTTTAAAAATACGAACTCAAATTATCTTAATAATTCAGAAAGCGCAAAGGAGAATAATTTTAATATTGGTGCTACAGGATTTGTAATCGGTGGACCCACACGAAGCAAAAGTGTAAAAAGTCTTGCATTTGCAGTGGGGGTAAATCGTGTGGCAGATTTTAATAATCATGTTTATTACAGAGGGACTAACAACAAATCTTCTTATTCTGAAAAATACCTGGAAGAACTTATCAATAATAATGTAACCGATCCCAATGCTGCTGCGAGTAATTATCCTTACGGAAGCAGCCTTGCGTTTAATACTTATTTGATTGATACCTTACAGGCGCCGGATGGGTCACTCAACGGTTACAGAACACAAGCTAATCCTGCCACGGGCCTGATACAGGAAAACACCATCAATACCACAGGTGGTATTACTGATCTTTCTTTTGGAATGGGAGTAAACTTACAGGACAAGTGGTATTTTGGCGGAACGCTTTCTATTCCTTTTTTAAATTATAAGCGGAATGCTTCTTATAAGGAAAGTGATGCTACTTCCAATCCGAATAATAATTTCAACTATTTCCAGGCAAATGAATCTTTACAGACTAAAGGTGTAGGCATGAATGCAAAACTGGGTGTTATTTTTAAACCAGTTGAGAATGTAAGGCTTGGCCTTGCGTTTCATACGCCAACAGTTTACCAACTTACAGATAATTATACAGCAGAAGTTATTACTGATCTTGAAGGATATGGCTCGGGTGACAGAATAAAACAACAAAGTTCAACAAAGCTGACTAATGGTCAACCCCTGGAATCAAAATATAATTTAACCACTCCATGGAGAGTAATTTTGAGCGGTTCGTATATTTTTGGTGGTGTTGCAAATGTTCAAGATCAGAAAGGCTTTATAACCGGAGATGTTGAATATGTAAACTACACAAACGCATCTTTCCATGATATAAATAATGATGCGAGTTCAGCAGACTATTATCATTCTTTGACCAAAACCCTTGGCAATGTTTATAAAAGTGCCATT
>JBBQWJ010000248.1:0-4568 GCA_038210685.1 Chitinophagales bacterium
GCACTCGAACTTGCCGGATTTCCTCATCATGCATTGGATACTTATCTGCACAAACTGGTCAAAGCCGGTTTCCGGGTAGCCATCTGCGACCAGCTTGAAGATCCGAAACAGGCAAAAGGGATTGTAAAGCGGGGCGTTACAGAATTAATTACGCCGGGAGTTGCTACCAACGATAAGCTACTCGAGCATAATCAAAATAATTTTTTGTGCGGCATTCACTTTGCTGAGGCCCGCCCGGATGACCCTGTCGGACGGGAAAAAGCAGGCATCTCTTTTCTGGATATTTCTACCGGTGAATTTTTTATTGCTGAAGGCGACAAAGAATATGCGGATAAATTATTGCAAAGCCTGAATCCGGCAGAAGTTATTTTCCAGCGAAATCAACAAAAGGAATTTAAGAATTATTTCGGCACCAAATTCTATACTTCCACACTTGACGAATGGATTTTTACGGAACAATATGCTAAAGACACTTTATTAAAACATTTCGGCACACAAAGCCTGAAAGGTTTTGGTGTGGAAGACCTGAAAACAGGAATCATCGCTGCAGGCGCAATTCTCCATTATTTAAAAGATACAGAACATCCAAACCTTCAACACATCACTTCATTGCAAAGAATTGACAAAGGTGATTATTTATGGATGGACCGCTTTACCATTCGAAACCTTGAATTATTAGGCAGCAATGATAACACGAATTCTTTATTAAACGTGTTAGACAATACCGTTTCGCCAATGGGAGCAAGATTGCTGAAACGCTGGATGCTGTTGCCTCTTACAGAAATTAATAAAATACAGGAAAGGCAAAACCTGGTTGAATATTTTATTAAAACTCCTGAAGAAAAAACAAAGATTGCTCAAAATATAAAGCAGGCAGGCGATATAGAAAGATTGGTCAGCAAAATCCCTTCAAAGAAGGTAAACCCACGCGAAGTTCTGCAAATCGGCAAAGGATTAAAATTAACTGCTGAAATAAAAACCTGGTGTGATAGTTCAACCAATGAATATTTAAAAAGATTGGGCGACTCTTTAAATCCTTGTAAATACATTGCGGATAAAATTTTTAAAGAGATTGTTGATAATCCACCAGTGTCTGCCGCAAAGGGCAACATCATTGCAAAAGGTATAAATGCAGAACTTGATGATTTAAAAAATATTGTTACTAACGGTAAGGCGCACCTGTTAAATCTTCAACAAAAAGAAATTGACCTGACAGGAATTTCTTCTTTAAAGATTGGTTTCAATAATGTGTTTGGCTATTACCTTGAAGTAACCAACACGCATAAAGATAAAGTGCCGGAAAACTGGATACGGAAGCAAACGCTTACCAACGCTGAAAGGTACATCACACCTGAATTGAAAGAATACGAAGAAAAGATTACCGGTGCAGAAGATAAAATATTGCAATTCGAACAAAATATTTTTGAGCAGTTGCTGAATGAACTGCAGGATTACATCGCGCCGATGCAATTGAACGGGCACATTCTTGCTGTGTTGGATTGTATTATTTGTTTTGCCAATAATGCATTGCAGTTTAAATACAAAAAGCCTGAAATTCACACGGGGCTTGAGCTGGAACTTAAAGCAAGCCGCCACCCTGTTATAGAAAGAAATTTACCACCCGGTGAAAGCTATATTGCCAATGATATTTTTTTAGATCCACAAACGCAGCAGGTAATTATTTTAACCGGTCCCAACATGAGCGGGAAAAGCGCTATTCTGAGGCAGGCTGCATTGATCACTTTAATGGCGCACATGGGAAGTTTTGTTCCGGCAGAAGAAGCAAGAATTCCGCAGACAGATAAAATTTTTACAAGAGTTGGCGCAAGCGATAATCTGAGCAGCGGCGAAAGCACTTTCATGGTGGAAATGAATGAGACAGCAAGCATCATCAATAATATAAGCCCGAGAAGTTTGATATTGCTTGACGAGATCGGGCGTGGAACTTCCACGTATGATGGCATTTCAATCGCCTGGAGTATTGTTGAATATTTGCACCAGTCACCTCATGCACCAAAAACTTTATTTGCCACACACTACCACGAGTTAAATGAACTGGAAAATAAACTGGAGCGCGTAAAAAATTTTCACATCACCAATAAAGAATCCGGAAATAAAATTATTTTTTTAAGAAAACTAGTTTCCGGCGGCAGTGTTCACAGTTTTGGTATTCATGTAGCAAAAATGGCCGGCATGCCACCTTCATTGATCGACAGGGCCAATGGAATTTTGAAGCAAATGGAATCAAAGCATGTGGATGCATCTGATGAAAATGATACCAATGAAGCTTTTACCAAAAACAAAAAAAGCATTAAAGAAAATCTCCGGGAATTGAATGCTCCACAAATGCAACTAAGCATTTTTGACGCGCATTCACAGGCTTTTGAGGATATACGCAAAATATTAGAAGCTGTTGATATCAACCGACTAACACCAGTAGAAGCATTGCTTAAATTGCAGGAGATAAAGGCTATGGTGAAGTAGGATTCTTCCCAATTGAATTATAATTCAACATTTGTGAAGTTTGTATATTTGCTTCATGATTCTCGATAACTCCAAAATAGAATCCATAAAAAATTATTTCAAGACCCGCCCTGTTTTGAAGGCTTACCTATTTGGCTCATTTCTTCATGGAAATGCAGATAACAAAAGTGATGTTGATATTCTAGTTGATTTGGATTATAGTGAAAGAATAGGGCTACAATTTATTCAAATGAAAATCGATCTTGAAAAATTATTAGACAAAAAAGTTGATTTAGTTTCTTCGAACGGAATCTCAAAATATATCAGGCCAATTGTAGATAGAGAAAAACATCTGATATATGAGAAGTGAAATTGGAGATGAAATTAGATTAAAGCATATTTTAGATGCAATAGAAGAAATTGAAAAATATTTAACTGAAGTTGATTTCCCTGTATTTATCGAAAACTCAATGATACGATTTGCATGTATAAAGCAAATGGAAATAATTGGTGAAGCTTCTAATCATATCTCAGCAGAATTAAAATCTAAATTTACCGACATCGAATGGGGCCAAATTGTTGGAATGCGAAATGTGTTTACACATGAATACTTTGGCATTGACCCTGGTTTAGTGTGGGAAATTATTAAGAAAGATATTCCCGAATTGAAAGGTAAGATTAGAATTGTTCTACAATCAATTCAATAAAGCCTATTGTTACAAAATAAGGATTTTACCGGTTCGTTGCACTTACACAGTGTGGCTAACGGCCTGGATAATGTAAAGCGACCTGCAAGCGTTTGACATCAACCTTTGACACATGGAAAGGCTTAATGAAATTGCAGAATTTAAAGGGATGGTAAAGTAATTGCAGTAAACAAAGAAATAAGCAATATTCCCATTTTATTGGCCATAAACAAGGTAGTCCCAGAGCCGGCTATCTGAAACTAATTTCTTATGAAGTGATGAAAAGGTAAAAAGATTATCGCGATTAAATAGCTGTAGGTTAAAACTATTAATCTACAGAAAACCTCCTTTTGCTTAAATTTGATAAAAACAAACAAAATGAAAGGGATAAAATATCTCACTGATGAACAAGGGAAAAAAACTGCTGTTGTCATCAGCCTAAAAGATTATAAAGAAGAGGTTGAGGATTTTTTGGATGGTCTTGAAGCAATGGGACGTGTGGAAGAACCTGCAGTGGATTTTGAGAAAGCGGTTGATAAAATATTAAAGTCAAAATCCATTCATGGGAAAGTATCGAGTAAAAATAAAAAAATCAGCTGAGCAGGAACTTGCAGCCTTGCCTTTTCATACGATTGTATCAATTAAAGAGCATGTTGAAAAATTAAGTGATAACCCATTCCCACCTGGTTACAAAAAACTAAAGGGATTTAAAAACTTTTACAGACTTAGAGTTGGTACCTATCGTGTCATTTATTCCATAGCACATAATCAGCTAATTATAGAGGTTATAAAAATATTGCATCGAAAAGATGCCTATTAAACCTGCCTTTAATACAACGTCTCAATATTCATACACCAAATAACCCCACGGCTTCATTTCATACACATGATTTTTGTAGAGATGTATTTTTCTTTTTACAAAAACATTTAACGGCGTTCCATATACCTCTTTTTCTTTTATAGTGAAATGCTGAGGCTGATCTGAGAGATTCAATACCACAAATATTTTATGCGTTCCTTTTGTTCTTGTGTAGGCAAAGATGGCTTCATCATTCGCTGTAGGAATTCTTTTATACGCTGCATCTGCTGCCAGTGCCGGATCTTTACTGCGCAGGTGAATCAAGGTACTGTAAAACGGCGCCATCGCATATTTCCCCCAAATGATCGGATCTCTCACAAAAAATTTCAATCGTCGCTTGTTCGGCTCTTCCTGTCCGCTGTAAACGAGGGGAACACTTTCATACATTGTTTGACTAAATACAGCAAAGGCTTTATAAGCATCGCCGTATTTTTCAAACTCAGTGCCATTCCAACTGTTCTCATCATGGTCTGAAGTGAAATACATGCGTTCAGCATTCTTGGGAAAAGTGGTAAAATTATTATTAAGAACAGAATCCAAATGCGGAACAGATGCTTTTC
>JBBQWJ010000249.1:0-4551 GCA_038210685.1 Chitinophagales bacterium
TTTTATAAAATTTTCTATTGAAGTGGACCGGTTTTATTCAAATAAAATACAGAAATTCGTTTCAGCACATCACTTTTTCAATTTCAATTATGTACACAACAGAAGAGGTAAAAGAATTACAAAAAGATACAGAGCGCCTTATTAAAAATGATGGAAATGCAGATAAGCTGAGGAAGGTTTTACGTTTTCATGAGTATCGTTATTATATTTTAAATGATCCATTGGTATCCGATGCTGAATACGACCAGTTGTACAAAAAATTGGAAAAATTTGAAAAAGAAAATCCTTCAATGATTACTTCCGATTCTCCTACCCAAAGAGTAGGAAGCAGCCTTAATGCCGATTTTGTTAACGTGCCGCATTTGGTTTCCATGCTAAGCCTTGAAAACAGTTACAATGCAGAAGACCTGGTTGACTGGGATAATCGCTTAAAAAACTTAACCGACAATCAAAAGATCACTTTCAGCGCTGAGCCAAAATACGATGGCGCCAGCATTTCACTTATCTACGAAAATGATTTATTGGTGCGTGGCACCACGCGTGGCGATGGAACCGCTGGCGATGATATCACTACCAACATCAGGCAGATCGGCTCCATTCCCTTGTCAGCAAAATTCTCTAATTATGGAATTAAAAAAATAGAAATCAGGGGAGAAGTTTTATTGAATAAAGAAAATTTTAAAAAATACAATGAAGCGCTTGCCGAAGAAGGCCTGGCGCCACTTGCCAATCCAAGAAATGCTGCAGCAGGATCACTCAGAATGAAAGATCCTGCTGCAGTAAGAAAACGAAAACTGGAAGCCATCCTCTATCATGTAAGCTTTATAGAATTGAATGAAAAAGGATTGGAAAAATATCCCGACATATTAAACACCCATTCAGGCATTCTTCAGATGCTTTCAGAATGTGGATTTAGGACGCCAATAAAAGAAAAAAAGCTTTTTAATAAGATTGAAGAAGTGGTTCACTTCTGCCATGAATTTGAAAACAAAAGAGATGAACTTCCATATGAAATTGATGGGATTGTTGTGAAGGTGAATGAAATTGAAATTCAGCAACAGGTTGGAAGCACCACGCATCATCCGCGCTGGGCAATCGCTTATAAATTTAAAGCGCGCCAGGCAACTTCCAAATTATTGAATGTAGAATTCCAGGTTGGACGAACAGGCTCAATAACCCCGGTTGCTAAAATTGAACCTGTGCCTATTGGAGGTGTTACCGTTACTTCAGTTTCACTTTTCAATGAAGGCATCATCGAAGAAAAAGATCTGCGTTTAGGCGATACCGTTATAGTTGAAAGAGCGGGCGACGTAATTCCTTATATCGTAAAACCTTTAAGCGAATTAAGAACCGGTGATGAACAAAAAATTATCTTTCCTACTCATTGCCCGGTTTGTGGCGATGCACTGGTAAAACCAAAAGAGGAAGCGGTTTGGCGCTGTGTAAATATCAATTGTCCTGCGCAGGTGGTAGAACGAATCATTCATTTTGTAAGTAAAGATGCAATGGATATTAAAACCTTCGGCGAAGCAAGTGTAAGAAGGTTTTATGAACTTGGTTTGATCAGTGATATTCCTTCTGTTTACTCTATTGATTTTGAAAAAATAGAATCACTTGAAGGGTTTAAACAAAAATCAGTTGATAACCTGAAGTCAGCAATTGAAAATTCAAAGAAACAAAGTTTGAACAGGTTGATCTTTGGTTTGGGCATTCGTTATGTAGGAGAAACAACGGCAAAAACTTTATCAAAAAGCGTGGATACAATTTTTGATCTGCCAAAGTTTTCTTCTGAAGATTTGCAGCAGCTCCAGGATATCGGCACAAAAGTAGCGGAAAGTGTATTTGATTTTTTTCATAATGAAGATAATATCAAAATGCTTGAAGAACTTGCCGGCAAAGGATTAAACACCAGGGGCGACAAAACAGAGCCTGTAAAAGGTAAGCTTTCCGGATACACTTTTCTTTTCACCGGAACCTTACCCACTTTAAAAAGAAACGCTGCAGAAAAACTGGCTGAAGAGAATGGAGGAAAGTTACTCTCATCCGTAAGCGCAAATTTGAATTATCTTGTTGCAGGAGAATCAGCAGGAAGCAAACTCGCGAAAGCTCAAAAAATAAAATCAGTAAAAATAATCCGCGAGGAAGATTTTTTGAATCTGATACAAAGTTAGTTTTGTAACTTCATCGATAAAAATTAGCCATGATCAAAAAACTAAAAGGTGAAATATGGAAGCCTCTTAAATTTAAGGGTTGGCAATCCATGAGAAATAAATATGCCGTGTCATCTCATGGGCGGGCAGCAAGTTATAAAAATGAGATTCATGATGATGGTAAACTTCTTGCAGGTTCACTAACCAGCGGATACCGAACTTTAAACCTGCACCTTAATGGCAATAGTGGAACACTTTATTTACATAGAGAAGTAGCTAAACTTTTCAATAAAAAAACTTCTCCAAAGCAGAAATATGTGATTCATATTAATCATGTAAAAACCGATAACAGTACAAAGAATTTAAAATGGGCTTCGCAAATGGAAGTGAATGATCATCAGCAAAAAAGCCCGTCAAAACTGGAATACAAAAAAGTACAAAGCAATAGAAAGAAAGGTTTAAAATTAACTGCAACACAGGTAAAAACAATCAAAGGCATTTTGTCAAACCCACGCCGTAAACTTACACATCTGCAAATTGCTAATAAATACAACATTAGCCCGATGACTATTTACAGGATTAAGAGTGGTGAAAATTGGGCCAGCATTTAGCAGATATTTTTTATTGACGTAACTTGATAAGCCTCTTTTAAAATTCCTAAACTTTGATTTCTTCTTCCTCAATCTCTTTTTTAAACGCGTTAAAAAAGAACAACAACAAACCCTGGTTTGATAAAAACAGGGAAAAGTATCTTGACTCAAAAAATAATTTTGAAGAGTTTGTAGCAGAACTTTTGCATAAAATGATTTTGTTCGATGATGATATGAAAGATCTTATCGTAAAAAATTGTTGTTTCCGGATTAATCGCGATATCCGTTTTTCAAAAAACAAAACGCCTTACAAAATTAATCTCAGCGCCTCTTTCAACAGGGGCGGCAAAAAATCAATTTTTGCCGGCTACTATTTTCATCTTCAACCAGGAGGGAATAGTTTTGTTGGCGGTGGCTTATGGAGGCCGGAACCGGTTGAGTTAAAAAAATTAAGGCAGGAAATTGATTATTGTTTTCCCGAATTTAAAAAGATCATTCATGCACAGGCTTTCAAAAAGAATTATGGAGAACTTGAAAAAGACGAAAACCAGATGCTGGTAAATGTGCCGAAGGGATATAATAAAGAAAATCCGGCTGCCGGTTTTTTAAGAATGAAAAGTTTCGTAGCCACAAAAAATATTTCTGATGCCGATGTTCTTAGCCCAAAACTGGGTAATGAGATCATCCAATCTTTCAAAGCCTTACTGCCTTTGGTAAAATTCATAAATCGTGCTTTTGAATAACCGGGTTCCTTCAACTCAGTAAACAAACAAAAAACCCATTTTTTTATTTCAAAAATGGGTTTCACATTCAATCATTAATCTTCTTACTTTTTAAATATTCGTGGTTTTTAACGGGCGTGGAATATGTACATCAAAATTCATTTCTTTCTTATCCCGCAAGACTTTGATCTTAAAGTTCCCGCTGTAATCTGCACCATTAATTTTTGACATTACATTATCTACATCATTCACCTTTTCGCCATTCATCTCTGTAATGATATCGCCTTCTTTCAAACCAGCTTTATCTGCCGGCGAACCGGGAAGAACATTTTGAATTCTAACTCCGCTGTTGTTTTCAGTATCCTGAATTTGCAACCCAATGCGAGGGCGATTATTGTTGAAATTAAAATGCTGAGGTGGCATAGGTGGCGTTCTGAAATCGTAATTATTTCCATTGCCAAAACCATTCATTAATTCTTTTCGAAGTTCGATATTGAAATTCTTAGAAGAGGATGGCGCCTTGCCTAATTCAACTTTAGCTGATTTTTTATGCCCATCACGCAAATAATTGATCGTTACTTTATCGCCCGGCTTGTACGCTTGTATTGCGTTTCTTAAATCTTCCGGAGAAGTTATTTCTTTATCGCCAACTTTTGTTATGATATCGCCCTTTTCTAATCCAGCTTTTTTTGCGCTGCTGCTATCAAGCACGCTATTAATAATTACACCATTATCTGTTTTGGTAGAATACACTCCAAGGAAAGCTGCATTATTATCCATCATTAAAACGTGAGGCGGCCTGGAAAAATCACCTCCATTAGCACCTCCCATGAAATTTCGTCTCCTTGTGATGGTAACATCGCCATTATAATCCGAAAGAGGTTGCCCGTTTATCGTCACTACATTACTATCAATTTCTATTATTGTTTTCCCGGTATCGGCAGGATTATTTTTACGAATAATAATCTCTTCATTCTTTTGGATCCTCGGCTGTTTTAACTGCGAAAAACCGCTGACGGCAAAGGTTGCGCAACAAGCGGTAAAAATTGCCGGTAAAAAAATTGTTTTCATTTCGATAAATTTTTGTTT
>JBBQWJ010000250.1:0-4542 GCA_038210685.1 Chitinophagales bacterium
GTATTCCAGGAGCCGTATGCATACATTGCAGTAAAGCAACAAAAAGGCAGGAAATATATTTTGATGGTGAACAATGGTAAAATGGTTGATTCTGCTGCCTTCAATTCTTCAACGATTTATTTGCGAACACTTGCATCTAACGCTACTTCAAAAGCAAGCTTCGAATACAGCACCGACAATAAAAATTATACACCAGTTGGTGATGAATTAATCATGCAGTTTAGCTTAAAAATATTTACGGGAAATAAATTTTGTTTGTTCACCTATGCAACCAAAAAGTTGGGTGGGTTTGTGGATGTTGATTGGTTCAGGGTGGAATAACGAAGAAATACATTACTCATAAACAGCTAAATAAATGGTTGATTTGATATGAAATATTGCTTAAAAATTTTACTGTTTTACTCATGACGATGCAAGTATTATTACTAATGATGATTTAAAAACACCATTTTCTTTTGAAAAACAATTTCAATATTTGCCAGTAACAAAAGAGGTAAAAGTGAGCGGAAATAAATTGTCATTTACTTTTCCGGCGCATTCATTTACACAAATAAAAGTTGGGGTAAAAAAGGGATAATTTTTTCACGTAAACTTCCAGGATGAAAATAGAAGGCAGCATATGAATGGATACAATAGTGGATAGTCAACAAACAAATAAGAGAGAATTTTATTTTATGAATTATCGCTCCAGTTGATTACAAAATTGAGAAAGCATCCCTGTTATTTTTTCCCTTTTTTCAGTGAAGATTCTCTTACAATAAGTTCAGATTTAATTATCATCGTACTGGTCAGGTTCATATCCCATAAGCCTTTTAAATGACCTATAAGGGTTCGTGCCGCAAGCTGACCCATTTCAAAGCCTGGGTAATTAATGGTGCTCAGTTTCGGACTTACCACTTTACCAATAATATCATTATTAAAACCAACAACCGCAACGTCTTCCGGAATGCGAACGCCGGAATCTTTAAGTGTTTGCATTACTACGGCTGCACAAAAGTCATTGGTAATAAAAATGCCATCCGGTAATGGTTTCATAGCTAAAATACGTTTTGCAGATCTTGTAGCATCTTCTTCTTTGATGCCATCGACAATTAAAAGTTTTTCATTAAACTTAAGTTTGTGGTCAACGAGTGCCTGTTTATAGCCTCTCAAACGTTCCGCATAAACATTTCTTTCAAGACTTGATGTAATGTGGGCAATACGCTTACAGCCTTGTTCTATAAGATGACTCGTCGCATCATAGCCGGCCTGGAAATTATTGATAATAATTTTAGCGCTTTCACTGTTTTCAAAAACACGATCAAAGAAAACGACTGGAATGTTTTTGCTTTGAAATTGTTTGAAATGTGAAAGATCTTTAGTGTTAAATGAAAGTGAAGCAATTACACCATCCACCCTTTTATGAAAAAGATTTTGGGCATTGGCAACTTCTATATCTGCGTTTTCTGCGGAGTGAACGATAATAAGATTATAGTTTGCTGCTCTTACAATCTTTTCAATACCTGCCAATACAGAAGTAATGAAGTAACTGTTTAGTTCATGAAGGATTATACCAATAGTATGGGTTTTCTGAAGTCTGAGACTGCTGGCAAAAAGATTGTGCCTATAGCCTAATTTTTCAGCTAAATCATTCACTTTTTTCTTTGTAACAGCATTGACAGAATTATTGTTATTAAGTGCCCTGCTAACAGTAGCGGCAGAAACATCAAGCTGTTTCGCGATATCATAGATTGTAACTTCTTTTTCAGGTTTCAACTTAAATAGGCTTTTAGATGAAAAATGTAAGGCATTAGAAAAAAATAATGCAACCGATTGCTTTTACAAAAAAAAATCCTATTTTGTGGCGCAAGTGGCTTGATAAAGCAAAAATAATGATTTAATTGATGATGAGAAAGATCCCATTTTTTTAAATTGAACTCAATTGTTCTGTAATCGGTTGCACTTTTATGATATTTGTCTTAAATTGAGCCGCGAATTAACATCCATTTTCCGAGAGAGTAATTTAAGGAAATTGCTGATGTGTTTTATCGAAGAACCTGTTGGATTTGCTAAACGCTTTATATACCTTCATTATCTGTTCAACTAAAAAATATTATTAAAAATAAAAACCAATTATTATGTCAGTAGTTACAGGAAAAAAAGAATTCTTTAAAAAGATCCCTCAAATTAAATACGAAGGTGTAAAAAGTGATAATCCTTTCGCATTTCGTTGGTACGATGAAAATAAAAAGATCGCAGGAAAAACGATGAAAGATCATTTGAAATTTGCCTGTGCATACTGGCATTCATTCAATGGAAATGGCGCCGATCCTTTTGGGGAACCCACCCATATTTTTCCATGGAATGAAAAAGAAGATGCAGTAAAACGTGCAAAGGATAAGATGGACGCGGCTTTTGAATTCATCACCAAAATGAACCTGCCTTATTATTGTTTTCATGATGTAGATGTAGTTGATTTTACCAATGATGTTGTTGAAAATGAAAAGCGCTTAAAAGCACTTACTGCTTACGCCAAACAAAAACAAGAAGAAAGCGGTGTAAAATTATTGTGGGGCACTGCCAATCTTTTTTCTCATTTGAGGTATATGAACGGCGCTGCTACCAATCCTGATTTCCAGGTGTTGACTCATGCGGCGGCACAGGTAAAAGCTGCACTGGATGCCACCATTGAATTGGGTGGAGCGAACTATGTTTTTTGGGGTGGAAGAGAAGGTTATATGTCTTTGCTGAATACCAACATGAAAAGAGAACAGGAACATCTTGCCAAATTTTTACACACAGCAAAAGATTATGCAAGAAAAAATGGTTTTAAAGGAACTTTCTTTATTGAACCAAAACCATGTGAACCTACAAAGCACCAATACGATTATGATGCTGCAACAGTTATCAGTTTTATGAGGCAATTTGATTTGATGGATGATTTTAAATTGAATATTGAAGTAAATCATGCCACGCTTGCCGGCCACACTTTTACTCATGAATTGCAGGTGGCTGCTGATGCGGGCGTATTGGGAAGTATGGATGCCAACAGGGGTGATTATCAAAACGGATGGGATACTGACCAGTTCCCTAATAATATTAATGAACTGGCTGAGGCAATGCTTATCGTTTTAGAAGCCGGCGGATTAACAAGTGGCGGTATTAATTTCGATGCGAAGATCCGAAGGAATTCTACCGATCCTGCTGACCTTTTTTACGCGCACATTGGTGGTATGGATGCCTTTGCAAGAGGGTTGGTTATTGCGGATAACATTTTGAAAAAATCAGATTATACAAAATTAAGAGAAGATCGCTATGCATCTTTTGATAAAGGAAAAGGAAAAGCTTTTGAAGAAGGAAAATTAACGCTCGAAGACTTGAGAGATCTTGCTGCTGAAAATGGTGAGCCTGAAGTAAGAAGTGGAAAACAGGAATATTTTGAAAATATCATTAATCGTTTTATCTGATCCTCATTTAAAACAAGACTATGTCACTCGTCAATACCTCTTCAGATTCTGTAAACAGCAGTTTCAATAAAGGAAAACCGCTTTATATAACCTTGCTAACATTAGTTGCAGCATTGGGTGGCTTATTGTTTGGCTATGATACTGCCGTTGTGAATGGTGCAGAAAAATCGTTGGTTGCTTTTTATATCCAGGCCATCACCGATCCTTCGCATTATCAATATGCAGTTTCGATGATCACTCAATATCGTTTATTAATGGTGATCGTTCTTTTTATTATTTTCCTGATTATTTGCGGGCAAATCATTCGTTTGGTCGGAATGAAAAAAGGATGGATCGCTTGTTTGGTACTAATTGCCGCACTTGTTTATTGGGCTGAAGGATTTGCGGCAAAGTCCATTCCTACAGATGCCACTTCTTTACAGGATACGGCGGATGTGATTAAAGGTTTTTTAATTTCAAGTGCGCTCATCGGTTGTGTTATTGGCGGGGCATCGGCCGGATTTATTTCAAAATCACTTGGAAGGAAAAATGGCCTTTTGATAGCGGCTGTTGCTTTTTTCATTTCTGCAATCGGGGCATGGAAGCCCGAAGCCTTTAATGTTTTTGGAACCGAAGACGCGTATGCTTTTGTAATCTTTCGCATCATTGGTGGTATTGGCGTCGGCATTGCGTCAATGATCTCACCGATGTACATCGCTGAAATTGCCCCGGCAAATGTTCGCGGAAAATTGGTTTCTTTCAACCAGTTTGCCATTATTTTCGGCATGTTGCTTATTTACTTTGTAAATTATTTTATTGCACAGCAAGGCAACGAACAATGGTTGCTTAATGAAGGATGGCGATGGATGTTTTTTTCCGGAGTAATTCCTGCCGGCATTTTCTTTATCCTGTTATTTTTTGTTCCTGAAACACCGCGTTACCTGGTGATGAAAGGAAAAGAAGAGAAAGCATTAAAAGTATTAAAAAAGATTTCCGGTGATGAAAGCGCTTCCAAGATATTACAGGAAATAAAAGCTACCACTCATGAAAAAAATGTTCCCTGGTTGTCGTATGGTTTCTTTATCATTTTTGTTGGAATAATGCTTTCTGTTTTTCA
>JBBQWJ010000251.1:0-4519 GCA_038210685.1 Chitinophagales bacterium
CTAATTAACATTTATTAATGAAAATCGACATTATATCTGTTGTTCCGCAATTAATGGAAAGCTTTTTTGCTCATTCAATTTTGAAAAGAGCCAAAGAAAAAGGATTGCTGGAAGTAAACATGATCAATTTAAGAGACCATACCAATTACAAACACGGCCAGGTAGATGACTACCAGTTTGGCGGCGGCGCAGGTTTGGTAATGATGGCAGAACCATTGGTAAATGCAATCGAATCGTTGCAACAAAAAACGATTTACGATGAAATAATTTTTCTGACACCCGATGGAAAACTATTCGATCAAAAGATGGCCAACAGTTTATCCTTACAAAATAATTTACTTCTTATTTGCGGACATTATAAAGGGATTGACCAAAGAGTGCGCGATCATTTTATTACCAAGGAAATTTCAATCGGCGATTATGTGTTAAGTGGCGGTGAGCTGGGCGCTGCAGTTATGGTGGATGCTATTGGCAGGTTAATTCCCGGTGTTTTAAATGATGAAACTTCAGCGCTTACTGATTCTTTCCAGGATAATTTACTGGCACCGCCTGTTTATACCCGACCTGAAGAATTTAGAAGTTGGAAAGTGCCGCCCATTTTAATGAGTGGCAATCATACTAAAATAGAAGAATGGCGGCATGAAAAATCTGTTGAAATCACCAAACAAAAAAGACCTGATTTATTAGATTGAATTTAAATTAAAAAGAAATTTTTGTTCCTAATATTTCAGAACTGATCTTGCCCGTTACGGTTTTCTGCGCTTCATATTTTTTCTCTTTCAAAAAATAAGAATCAACCGATTTTGTATTTGGATCTACAATAAAATATTCTTGAACACCGAATTTTTCATAAATTAATTTCTTTTCGCCAAAATCAAGATTTGATGTAGAAGGAGATAAGATTTCAATAACCAGGTCGGGTGCACCAAATACTCCTTTTGTCTTTATTTTTTGAAGGCTTTCATTTTTCAGAAATAGAATATCCGGCTGTAAAATATTTTGTTTTGAAAAATGAACATCTACAGGAGCAAGAAAAATTTTGCCCATTTGTTTTTTCCTTAAAAAATTTGAGATTTCTATGTTGATCTCATTCAAAATTTCCTGGTGTAGAATGTTTGGCGCAGGGCTCATAATCAGTTTATTATTTATTAGCTGGCACAAAGTCCCTTCAGGAAGGCTTTTCCAAACTTCCAGCATTGTTTTTGGCGGATGAGTTAATGTTTGTGTCATGGTTCTTTAAAATTACATAATATTTTTCTTTAGGTTCCAGTAAAGCAACAAATTAGTATATTTTTTATTTGGGATTTACACTATTTAATATTCAATCTTTTAGTTCAAAAAAGCAAAAGCCAGCTTTTCTTTGGCTGGCTTTAAATTATAAAAAATCGATAATGATTATAGATTTCCAATTTGTTGAAGCAACTATTTTACCCTCTTTTACTACTTATTAATAGAATCCTCTGATTTAAGATTTTAGATTTAAGATTAAATGGTTAAGTTTTAATTGTCCGGGCTTTGAAATAAAGGCCCGGTTTTTTATGCCACCGTTTTTTCTTTATAACCTCGGTCAGACATATCAGGAATATCTTCTGCCCTATATTTGCCCGCGTCTAATTTCTTTTTAGTTTCTTCAAATGCTTTTAAGGTAATGTCCACATCCTCATCAGTATGTGCAGCCGTAGGAATGATCCTAAAAATAATTTCACCTTTAGGAATTACGGGGTAAACTACCACCGAGCAAAAAATATTATAGTTTTCGCGTATATCCATTACCATGTTGGTAGCTTCAGGCAAGCCCCCTTTCATGTAAACCGGTGTTACAGGACTATTTGTTGCTCCAATATCAAAACCTTTTTCTTTTAATCCTGTTTGCAACTTGTCCACAATGTGCCACAATCTTTCCCGTAACTCTGGCATCGTCTTCAGCATTTCCATCCTGGTAAGCATTCCATCCACCACGACCAACGGAAGGCTTTTTGCAAATATCTGGGAACGCACATTATAGCGCAGGTAATCGATCACTTGTTTATCACCACTAATAAAAGCACCAATACTTCCCATACTTTTTACAAATGTGCTGAAATAAAGATCCACATCTTTTTGGCATCCCTGTGCTTCATCTGCTCCTGCACCGGTCGGGCCCATAGAACCAAATCCATGCGCGTCATCTATCAATATCCTGAATTGATATTTTTGTTTCAAGGCAACAATTTCTTTTATATTCCCCTGGGTGCCACTCATCCCAAAAACGCCTTCAGTAATTAAAAGAATACCACCGCCGGTTTTTTCAGCCATTACCGTCGCACGTTGCAATTGTTTTTCACAATCAGCAACGTCATTGTGTTTGTATTTGTAACTGTAACCTACATGAAGCCTCACTCCATCAACAAGGCAAGCATGAGATTCTCCATCATAGACAATTATATCATGGCGATTTACCAATGCATCAATACAACTCATCACGCCCTGGTAGCCAAAGTTCAGCAACATAGCATCTTCGCGGCTTACAAAATCGGCAAGCACCGTCTCCAATTGTTCATGCAAAACGGTATTTCCACTCATCATCCTCGACCCCATCGGGTTTCCCATTCCCCATTTTTCTGCGGCAATGGCGTCTATTTCCCTTGCTTTAGGATGATTTACCATTCCTAAATAATTATTTAAACTCCAAACTATTTTTTCTTTTCCACGAAACATCATCCTGTTTCCTAATTCACCTTCTAATTTTGGAAATGCAAAATACCCATGGGCTCTTTTCAGGTGATTGCCTAATGGGCCTGCATCCTTTCTCATCTTCTCAAAAAGGTCATTCATCTAATATGGTTTATGGTGTTGTTAATGTGCGCAAAAGTACAATATACAGGGTTAATTATTACGTATGAGCCTAATCAGGTTATAATTATTTTCTGAGAACAATTTTTAATGTTATTTGTTGATTTGCTATAGGAAAGATAAAACAAACGCAATAGAGCGGCATTAAAAGTTCGTATATTTCTATCCAAATAAATCGCTGCTTAAATACCTGTCGCCACGATCGCAAACAATAAATACAATTATTCCTTCTTTTAATTCTTTACTCAATCGAAGGGAGGCTGCTGCTGCGCCTCCGCTGCTGGCGCCTGCAAAAATCCCTTCCTGTTTGGCCAGTTGCCGGCAGGTTTCTTCTGCTTCTTCCTGCGAAACATCCATTACGCGGTCAACTCTTTTTGGGTCAAAAATTTTAGGAACGTATTCTTTCGGCCAGCGGCGGATACCGGGGATTGATGAGCCTTCAGAAGGCTGGCAACCTACAATTTGAATATTGGGATTTTGTTCTTTTAAAAACGCTGAGCAGCCCATTATGGTTCCTGTAGTGCCCATAGAGCTCACAAAATGAGTAATCTGATGATCGGTATCTCTCCATATTTCAGGACCGGTAGTTTTATAATGTGCTGCCGGATTATCCGGGTTCGCAAACTGGTTCAACAAAAAATATTCGCCGCTCGCGCCCTTTTCATCTGCAAAATCGCGGCTCGCCTCCATGCTTTCCATCAAGGTAACTTTTGCTCCGTAAGCTTCCATCGTTAATACTCTTTCACGGGTGGAGTTTTCAGGCATTATCAATTCTATCTCCAGGTTGTAAATATTGGCTATCAGCGCCAACGCAATACCGGTATTTCCACTGGTAGCTTCTATCAGCTTTGTGTTACTGTTAATATCGCCCCGCTCAAGCGCGCTTTTTATCATGTTAAGCGCTGGCCTGTCTTTTACGCTTCCACCCGGATTATTTCCTTCGAGCTTGGCGTATATTTTTACATTGGGGTTGGTGTTGAGTCTTTGCAATTCTACTATCGGTGTATTTCCCACAGTATCTAAAATGGTTGTCATTACTTACACGTTATTTTTTATAAATTTATTTTCTACTATTGTTATCTGCGGAATTTGAAAAACCAAAGAACCCGGAGGAACCGATTGAGTAAGCCAAACATTACCGCCAATCACAGATCCTTCGCCTACCAGCGTATCTCCACCAAGTATCGTTGCATTTGAATAAATAACGACGTTGTCTTCAATATTTGGATGGCGTTTTAGCTGCGACATACTTTTATTGATACTCATTCCGCCTAAAGTAACTCCCTGGTACATTTTTACATTTTTACCAATTACAGAAGTTTCTCCTATTACAATTCCTGTTCCATGGTCGATCATGAAATACTCTCCTATTTGTGCGGCAGGGTGAATATCGATTCCTGTTTTGCTGTGCGCATATTCGGTGAGAATACGCGGCAAAAGCACTACATCAAGTTTATGCAAGGCATGAGCAATGCGATAAAAGCACAAGGCATAAAAACCGGGATACGCCCGTATCACTTCAAATTTGTTTTTAGCTGCCGGATCGCCCTGGTGAATCGCCTCAATATCTGTATTTAAAATGCGATACAGTTCATGCAACTGGTTAAAAAAATCTGCACTTATCTTTTTATGATCACAATCACTACATGCTTTTGTTGCATCAAGGATTTCTTTAAGTTGCTTTTGA
>JBBQWJ010000252.1:0-4502 GCA_038210685.1 Chitinophagales bacterium
TTGTTGGCTGACATATATGAGATTTTAATTACAACAACCGGGTGCGCATCCACAATCTGATTCGGACTCTGGTTTTTCTGCATAAACGGTAATACTAAAAATCCCTGTTCCTGAATTTTTAAACAAATCAATCTCTTTCTGTGATAAATAATTTTGCAAAATATCATCCGGAACTATGATCGCTTTTTCCTTTTGAATGGTAATATTAGTAAACCCATTGGTTTCAATTAATTCAAGATAAACCCGCTTTTGTATGGCGCCGGAAACACAACCAGCATACATTTCAGCAGCATTTTGAATGTTAGCAGGTAATTGACCAACCAACACAATATCAGAAATACTGAAATGTCCGCCCGGTTTTAAAACCCTGAAAATTTCCTTGAACACACCGTCTTTATTGGGTACAAGATTAAGTACGCAATTACTTACGATCACATCAGCAACATTGGAAGTTACCGGCATTTTTTCAATATCACCTTCACGGAATTCAACATTATTAAATCCTCTCAACTCAGCATTATTCCTTGCTTTTTCAATCATGGCAGTGGTAAAATCAATTCCAATTACTTTTCCTGATTCGCCAGTTTCATGCCTTGCTACAAAAGCATCGTTGCCTGCTCCGCTACCCAAATCAATTACGAAATCCCCGTTTTTTATTTTTGCAAATTTAGTTGGCAAGCCACATCCCAAGCCTAAATCTGCATCAGAATTATAACCTTCCAATTGCCCGTAATCTTCAGACATAATGTTGTACACTTCATCACTACAACCACCCGAACCGCAGCAGGAAGACTGGTTGGTTTCTTTATCCTGCAAAGCGATCTCTGAATATTTTTTTCTTACTATTTCTTTTAAATCATTTTCGTTTTCCATTTTATTATGTTTTTTATTATCGTAATATTTGAATTAGCTTTTTAAATCAGCAACAGTTATCATCACCTTTATATGAATCAAATAAATCGTTCAATCGTTCTTTTGCGGCTTTCCATTCCTTATCATTGATGCAATAACAAACTCTTGCGCCATCTATATCTCCTTTTATAAGTCCCGATTGTTTTAATTCTTTCAAATGCTGTGATACCGTGCTTTGTGAGATAGGAAGCTCATCAACAATATCACCGCAAATACAGGCTTGTTTTTTAATTAATAGTTTTAGAATCGCTATTCTTGCCGGATGGGCAAGTGCCTTTGCATAAGTTGCCAGCCTGTTGTCTTTTAAGGTAAATTCTTCTGCTTTTGTTATTCCCATAGTTGTTATATTAATCGCAATATTACGATTAATATATAACCTATCAAAATATCCTTTTATAAAAAACAAAAAACAGGTAAATTTATTTGTTTACTGCAGCCGATTTTTATACCGCATTAAAGCTTCCAGGTAATAATAATCAGCATAAGGAAGCGGCACATCCACATCAGCATTGGCATTCATATTGCCTACACTGTGTTTCAAAATAAAACCTCCGTTCTCACCATAAGCAGCGAGATATTGAGGAGAAGAAAGTGAATGAAGAATTGCAGAAGCTACATCCAGATATTTTTTTGACAAGGAAGGATCGCTGTATTCAGAAAGTTCGATAAAAGCAGAAGCCATAATAGCTGCTGAAGAGGCATCACGTTTTGCATTGGGAATTCCGGGAGCATCATAATCCCAATAAGGAACTTTATCTGCCGGAAGATGAGGATTATTCAAAATAAAGGCCGCTATTTTCTGCGCCTGCTCCAGGTATTTTTTATCTTTTGTTTCGCGGTACATCATTGTGTAGCCATACAAACCCCACGATTGACCTCTTGCCCATGCTGATGAATCGGCTGCGCCCTGCGCGGTTACTTTGTTTATAACATCTCCTGTTTGAGGATTGTAAATTACCACATGATAAGAACTGTAATCCGGTCTGAAATGATTTTTCATAGTGGTGTTGGCGTGAGAAACGGCGATGTGATAAAACGATGAATCACCTGTTTCCTTTGCAGCCCACATCAGCAATTCAAGGTTCATCATATTATCAATTATCACTTTGAATTCTCTGGTATCATTGGAATTTCCCCATGAACGGAGGCAACCTACATTTGAATTGAACCTGGTTGATAAAGAATGCGCAGCATTCAATAGAATTTGTCTGTACTTTTCTTGAGAAGAAATTTTATAAAGATTCCCATAACTGCAATACATCATAAAACCAAGATCGTGTGTGCCGGTATTGTATTGCTCCGGCTCCATTAATGAAATTTTATGAAGCGCTTCTTTATAAAAAGAAGAATCGCCTGTTGCCTCAAAAAGAAAAATTAAATTTCCAGGATAAAAACCGGCGATCCAGTTGCCTGGCTTGCACGTTATTAAAGAATCATTGGCAAAAGTTTCGGGCATTACACCTTCAGGCACTTTTTGCACCATCAATTTATATTGCTTAGCGGCAGCAATTAAATTTTGATCAATCCATTTAATGGAAACCTTTTCAGAAGCACCATTTATTTTTTTTGATGAACTGCAGCCAATAAGAAACAAGATCAACAAGCAGCTACCGAAACAGAATATGTTTTTCATTGAATATTTTATTATTGCTAAGATATATCAAAATAAAAATCTTCAATATTTGTTAGTTTACTATAAAATATATTCTATATCCTTACCTACTCTCGTCTAATAAATTTCTAACATTTATCTTGCAGAAAAAATTTTCATGAAAAAAACGGGCATACTGGGCGGCGGCCAATTAGGAAGAATGTTATTACAGGCGGCAGCCAATTACCCTGTAGAAACTTTTGTTATGGAAAATGATGCAGAATGCCCGGCGGCACATTTGTGTAATCATTTTACCAAAGGCGATATTACCAACTTTGAAGATGTTTACAATTTTGGAAAAAATCTTGATGCCATCACCATTGAAATTGAATCGGTAAATGTAGAAGCACTTAAAAAGCTGGAAGCCGAAGGTGTAAAAGTTTACCCACGACCCGAAGCATTGGAAATTATCAAAAACAAAAGCGATCAAAAAAAATTCTATAAAGAAAATGATATACCGACTTCACCTTTTGTAATTACTACTAAAAAAGAAGAGCTTGATAAGCATTTGGACCTTTTACCTGCGGCGCATAAACTGGCAATGGGCGGTTATGATGGAAGAGGTGTTCAGCTTTTAAAAACTGAAAAAGATTTGGATAAAGCTTTTGATGAAGAAGCAGTGCTGGAAAAATTAGTTAATATAAAAAAAGAAATTTCCATCATTGTGGCGATGAATGAGGATGGAAAAAATGCCCTTTACCCCCCCGTGGAAATGATTTTTAACCACGACCTTAATTTGCTGGAATACCAGTTGTGCCCGGCCCATATCGGCGAAAAAACTTTATGGAAGGCAGAAGCCATTGCATTAACGGTTGTAAAGAATCTTAAAAGTGCCGGTATCTTTGCTGTGGAACTTTTTGTAGACATTGATGATAACGTGTTGGTGAACGAAACAGCACCCAGGGTCCATAATAGCGGGCATCATACCATTGAAGCCGCTTATTCTTCGCAGTTTGATATGCTTTGGAGAATTATTCTTGGATATCCTTTGGGATATACAAAATCCATCATGAATTCAGCGATGGTAAACCTGATTGGTGAAGAAAATTACAAAGGCAATGCGATTTATGAAAATCTTGAGGATATACTGAAAATTGAAAATGTTTTCGTTCACATCTACGGAAAAAAAGAAACCCGTCCCGGAAGAAAAATGGGACACGTAACGGTTCTGAGCAATGAAAGGCAGGAATTAATTCATGTTGCGCACAAAGTAAAGCAACTCCTGAAAGTCGTGTCATAATGACACCGAAGGTTTTCACTAAATTAAACGTCATATAAATTCAGCAGAAAAATCAGCTTGTAAATGAAATTGAAGTACGGCAGTCTAATCTCCGCAATAATTATATTATTTTTTCTTTCTTCATGCGGTAGCAAAACAAACAAAATCCAGCCTCCAAAAGGCGGCTCCACAGCTTCTGCTCCGCCGGCATTGGCAGTTGAGGGATATATAATTCATCCATCTGTTTTGCATTCAAGCATAGAAGTAGCAGGCACCTTATTGCCTTTTGAAGAAACAGAAATCCACCCGGAGGTTTCAGGAAAGGTAACTTACCTGTCGATACACGAAGGTGCTCATATAAAGAAAGGAACTTTGCTTGCCAGGCTTTTTGATGGCGACCTGCAGGCGCAACTTCAAAAGCTAAAAGTACAATTACAGGTAGCCCAAAAGACTAAAGAACGGCAGGCTGAATTATTAAAGATCGGTGGTATTAGTCAACAAGATTATGATCTGAGTGCGCTGGATGTGAGTAGTATTAAAGCAGACATGCAAGTGTTGCAGGCATCCATTGATAAGACAATCATCCGCGCACCTTTTGATGGAAAAATAGGTTTCAAAAACATTAGCATCGGTGCATTTATTACGCCTACGACCATAATAACATCAATCCGGCAAGATTCAAAATTAAAACTGGAGTTCAGTGTGCCTGAGAAATTTACA
>JBBQWJ010000253.1:0-4498 GCA_038210685.1 Chitinophagales bacterium
CTACGTCCAATAAATCCCGGTGCAGACAGTGATCTGTAAACTTCTGAACCACCGCTTTACGAATCGTTTCGCGGCACATATACATGGTAATAAAACCCGGTGTAAAATAAGAGCCGTCTTTGTAGCCATTTATCTTTTCAAATATCAGCCCGAGCACTGAGGCGTTGATCAATGTTTTATTATCTTCCTGTATATCCTCGCCGCCTTCGCCACTGAAATCATACGCATCAAGGAAACGGAATAAATATTCAAGCGTGGTAATTTTTCCCGTAATTTTTTTTGCGTGCTCATCTCTTAAAACCGTGGATGAAATTACAGGGATGGTTTTATCATCTCTTAAGTTGCTGATAAAAAGAGTTACCTGCTCAATATCTGTTGGTTCAAAAAGTGAACTGTTGAGGTAAGGTACTTTTTCAAAAGCCTTCTTTACATCATCATTTCTTTCATCAAATTGGCGCGCCAATACCTGGAAGAAAAGGCTATTGAGATCATCATAGTTTTTTATTTTTTTACTATTGAGAAAAGAATAAGAAGTATCTCTTTTGTGGTAAGAAATAAGTTGTGCTTCCAGCAGTTTTAAAAACAGAATCCTGTTGATCCAGGTAATGCTCAGTTCAAGTGCTACATTAAATAAACGTTCTTCTTTGGTGTCGCCAAAATGTGAAGGTTTATCTAAACGGTTTATTTTATCAAGGCTGTCAAGTTGTATGATGGTGTCTTCAAGAATAGCTCCTGAATTTCTTTCTCCTTCTTTGTTTCTGCCAATCAGTTTTTTACTGCCATCTTTTGATTCGGACAAGCCAATAATATGAAGCAACTCTGTATAAAATCTTTTATCAAGGCTGTTGCTGTCGTTTACAAAAGGAAGTTTTAAGAGATGTTCCGGCGATAACAGTTTAAATAAAGCAATCAGTTTCTTATCGTCTTCTTTGTTATTATTGCGAAGTGGCTTTTGATAATTGCGGATATCAAAATAGGCAAACTCCACTTCCTGCTGAAGAGTGTTAATGAAGGGTTCTGCAATTTGCTTATAGAAAAAATCGGTAGTGGTATCAGCGAGCCGTCCACCTTCAAAGTCATTAAACTGTTTTACCAGGTTTTTGTTTTGCGCAAAAAGCCTGTCGAATAAGGTAGCATCAAAAATGAACCATTCATTGATGTTGGTAATTACCAAATGTTTTACTTCAATGTTTTTATGAATAATTCTTTCACGTAAATAATAAAGCAGAATTTCCTGGAACGCCTTTGTGTTGAGCTTTCCGGTGGTAACCATCTCGCTTTTGTTGGCAGGGCTTTTGGCTTCGATAATAACACCTACTGTTGATGAGGCTTTATTACCGTTATGAATTACAAGGTCATTCCTGCCTTTGGTATTGATAAAATAGTTGGGATCGTAATAAGTTTTCTTTAGAAAATCAGAAACAAGGTTTTTATGAAATTCCTCCGATTCGTTGTCATTGGTAGTATCGAGCAGATGGATAAGATTGGTTTTGAAACACTCAATTTCAGTCCTGTTTGGTTTTACTTTAAGAAAGGCTTTATTCAGCGCCTTTCCCGGTTTCAATTCTTTTATTTGCATTATTGTATAAAGCTTGAACTATTTAGTATTGGTAGTAGATAAATAAGTAACAAAAATCTTATTATCAAATATACAGGTATTGGAATAAAGTTTGGGCCAGAATAAAAATCTTTCTTGTTTGCTTGCGGATATAATCATTACCAGGAATTTTATTCATCCCCGAAACACGATAAGGTTTCGCACAAAAAGCCCACGCGCAAACCTTGCCGGTTTTAAGCAATGCTTTTATATCACTTTAAAACAATTACAATTACTTTTGATAATCATCATTCACTATTAATACTTTTTGTTTCATGAAAACTTGTAAGTTTTTTGCAACCGCAATTATTTGTATGCTCACTATCCATTCCTTTGCGCAGGATACGGCCTATATCAACCCTGATACTTCAGGAGCGGGATGGGTTACCATGTTTAACAGCGAGTTGAGCAATGCAGTTTACCCTGCAGGTATTTGGAGCGATAGCGCCGGTATCATCACGGCCACAAAAGATGAAGCCATCTGGAGCAAAGATGAATATGATAATTTTGTACTTGACCTCGATTTTATGAATGCCGATGGTACCAACAGCGGTGTAATGGTGCATGCCACGGATATGAAAAACTGGATACCGCATTCAGTAGAAATACAAATAGCAGACGACTATAGTAATGAATGGGGCAAAGCTCCAGCTACCTGGCAATGTGCAGCTATATTCGGCCACCAGGCTCCTCATAATAAAACTTTATACCGGCCCGGAGAATGGAATCATTATACGATTACCTGCATTGGTAGAAAAATATGGGTGGTACTCAATGGTACGCTCGTAAATACCTGCGACATGCGCCAATTTACTTCTGCCAAAACCAATCCTGATGGTTCGGAAATTCCTTCATGGCTCAGCAACCCAATGGCTACGCTTCCGCTGCACGGGCATATCGGCTTCCAGGGAAAACATGCCGGGGCTCCTATATGGTTTAAGAATATTAAAGTGAAGAGATTGGATTAGGGAGGTGTAAGTGGTAAGTTATAAGCGTTAAGAATTTCTTTGCGCCTTGCGTGAAGCGGGCAGTAAATAAACAAATAATGTAGATTTTTATTTTCCCGGTTATAGCTTTTTAACCTGCCTTAGACAAGCTCAGGCTGACATTAATTTATTTTGGTAAAATCTTTAATTGCAAATACTTCCAAACTGAAATTTCTTCAGAACAGGACTTTTCACATTTTCGCTTGAAAGAAAAAGTAACCATCCCGATATTCATTGGGACAAGGAAAACCCGATCGGGATTTTTCCTTGCCCCGCGCGGCAAAAGCCATAGGGAAGAACGTAAAAATTAGAGTCTGGAGATAAGATTTTAAGTTAAGGGTTCAGCATAAAAATCGGTTTAAATCCGTGCAATCTGTGGCAGAACAATTCGTGAAAATTTGTGTAATTCGTGGCAAAAAACTTTACTTTTATATCTTTTGTTTTGAAATTCATTTGAAAAAAATTGAACTATTAAAACTGTGTAACCAAAGATGGTATCTCCGATCCCGGTGAGAAAGCGGCTTCGTGTACTGCAACTAGCTGCTGTAATATTTTTTACAGTGTCCGGTGGGCCTTTTGGGTTGGAGCCTTTGTTGGGATATGCGGGTGGTCATGGAGCATTGCTGCTTTTGCTAATAACTCCTTTTATCTGGGACGTTCCTGCAATACTTACCGTGATGGAACTCAACAGCATGATGCCGGTGGAAGGCGGTTATTACCAATGGGTTAAAAAAACGCTAGGCATGAGGTTCGGCTTTTATGAAGGCTGGTGGACCTGGTTGTATACTTTCGTAGACCTTGCCATTTACCCAGTGCTCTTTGTTGAATATGCTTCTTTTTTCTTTCCGCAGATCGCTGCAGTTAAGATTCCCGTTTGCCTTGCCATTATCTGGATCGGCGCCTTTCTAAATATTTTGGGAATATCGCCTGTGGGCAAAACATCCATCATGCTCAGCATTTTAGTGATCACGCCGTTTGTCGTACTGTTTTATATAGCAATGAAAGATACCGGCCATTTTAGCCTTCCTACGCCTTCGCTTAAGGGCATTACTTTTCCGTCGTTGGGGATGGCGCTTTATACAGTGATGTGGAATTTCTTCGGATGGGACAATACCACAACTTATGCGGGTGAAGTGGAAAAGCCAGCTTCTACATATCTTAAATCCACCGGCATTGCCTTTATTACGGTGATATTGGTGTATGTAATGGTGATGTACTCAACACTTCGATTTGGCATCAACGCGCAGGTGCTGAATGATGAAGGATTTCCTGCGTTGGGAGTACTTGCAGGAGGAAAGTGGCTTGGAGGTGCCTTATCACTGGCGGGAATGGCAGGCGCTCTCGGTTTATATGCGGCAGTGTTGCTGTCGGTGTCGCGGGTGCCGCAGGTAATGGCAGAGGATAAGTTGCTGCCGGCAAAGATTCATACGTTACATAAGAAGTATAAAACACCTTACATTTCGATCATCATTTGTGCCGTTGTAGTGAGCTTTATGATCCTCTGGAGTTTTAAGCAACTGATCATCATTGATGTAACCCTTTATGGTGGCGGTTTGTTTTTGGAATTTGTTACACTGGTGAAACTGCGTATTACTGCACCGGAAAGGCACCGGCCTTTCCGCATACCGCTTAACACCACCTGGCTTTGCATAATGTTGGTATTGCCTGTGGTCGTTTTTTCAATTGCTGTTACGGGAGCTTTTAGCACTGAAGCGGAAACGTTCATTCCTGCGGTATTCGCCCTGTCGGCCCTCATAAGTGCAGAAGTTGGATGGCAGATAATATTGCAATGGAGAAAAAGGATGCACAGTGTGAATGGTGAGTAGATTTTCCGAAACAGTGAAGCAACAAATAACCCGGATTCTTATTTTTCCAGTTGCAACTGCATTTTCTTTACACGCTCTTCCAGTTTTTC
>JBBQWJ010000254.1:0-4498 GCA_038210685.1 Chitinophagales bacterium
GTGGAACGATAGAAGTATGGATGCAGATTCTTACGTGATGTTTAATCTGGACTATGAAGGGAAGCCTGATGGAATAAAAATGAAACCGATTTCACCACTAACTGATTTTAGTTTTGATTTCCAGGATCTTGATTTCAAAAGGGATCAGTAAACAAACAAATTATAACAAAACTTATTTTACTTTGAATAGCTAATTTTGAATACATAAAATCTATTATTTTGACTAAATACAAACCGCACTTTTCGATCTTTCTTTGCCTTATTATTTTTCTTTCTCTGAATGTAAGCGCACAAGAACCTTTTCTTCCTAAAGCTGTACAACTACCAAACGGCTGGTCTCTTTCGCCGGCAGGAACCGCCATTAATCTCAGTAGCGATCTGCCTTTAAATATGGCACTTTCTCCCAACGCTAAATACCTTGCCGTTACTGACAATGGCAATGGCAAAGAAGGAATTGACCTTATCAATCTGAAGAAAAAAAAGTTGTTGACTTTTAAACAAATACCCGCAGCATATATAGGCTTACAATTCACAAATGATGGGAAATATTTGTATGCATCTATGGGTGAAAAAAATATCATCCTGCAGTTCAAAGTAAAAAAGAAGAAGTTGATAATAAACGATTCTATTGTTTTGGGGAAACCATGGCCCAACAAAATTGGCATTACCGGGCTTGCTTTGAATGCTGATAATTCTCTCTTGTTTGCGGTTACCAGGGAAGACAACTCCTTGTATGTTTGTGATACAAAAACCGATAAGATCGTTAAACAAATTCCTTTAAGTGCGGAAGCATATACCTGTCTTTTAAATCCACAGAAAAACGAATTATACATTTCAATATGGGGCGGCGACAAAGTGGATGTTTATGATTTAAACAAAGAAATGATTGTGGATTCTTTTGCAACAGAAAGCCACCCCAATGATATGGCGCTTACTAAAAATGGCAAGTTTCTTTTTGTGGCCAATGCCAACAGCAACAGTGTTTCAGTAATTGATCTGGATAAAAATAAAACGATTGAAACACTTTCTGCAAGCTTATATCCTGATGCTCCGGCAGGAAGTACCACCAACAGTGTGGCTCTTTCTGCAGATGATAAAACGTTATATATTGCCAACGCTGATAATAATTGCCTCGCAGTATTTAATGTTTCGGAGCCGGGATCTTCGCGCTCCTCCGGATTTATTCCTACAGGTTGGTACCCAACTTGTGTTCGTGTGATTGGCGACCAATTATTGGTATCAAACGGGAAAGGATTTCAATCTATGGCAAATCCTTACGGGCCACAACCGATGAATAAAAAAGAAATAACACCTTACCAAAAAGGAATCAATATAAAAGGCAATCCTCCTTCCCAGTACATCGGAAGTTTGTTCAAAGGTTCACTTTCATTTATTAAAATCCCAGAGGCAAAGGAACTAGAAAATTACTCAACAACAGTTTATAAAAATACGCCTTACAATAAAAACAAAGAAGCATTGGCCGAAGGTGAATATGGGAATCCGGTTCCCGAAAAAGTGGGCGCTTCCTCTCCTATTAAATATGTATTTTATGTGATCAAAGAAAACCGCACTTACGACCAGGTTTTGGGCGATATGAAAGAAGGAAACGGTGACAGTTCATTGTGTCTTTTCAATGAAAAGATTACTCCTAATTTTCATGCACTGGCAAGAGATTTTGTTTTGCTTGATAATTTTTATGTTGATGCAGAAGTCAGTGCCGACGGGCACAACTGGAGCACAGCCGCTTATGCTACCGATTATGTAGAAAAAACCTGGCCTACCAATTACAGTGGCCGCGGCGGTACTTATGATTATGAAGGCACAAGAAAAATTGCCTACCCGGCAAAAGGATTTATCTGGGATTATTGCAAGCGCGCCGGCATCAGTTATCGCAATTATGGGGAGTTTGTTCACAATGGTGAAGAGCCGATCCTGCCTGCCATTGAAGGACATTACTGTGCCGGTTTTCCTGATTTTGATCTGACCATCCAGGATGAATACCGCGAACAAGTGTGGGAACATGATTTTGATTCTCTGGTAGCTATTAATGCCCTGCCTGCTTTTTCTACTTTGCGTTATCCGGATGATCATACCAGCGGAATGCGCAAAGGCGCTTACTCTCCGTTGGCTGCTGTTGCAGATAATGACCAGGCGGTTGGCCGCTTTATCGAGCATATTTCCCACAGCCCTATTTGGAAAGAATCTGCCATTTTTATTTTAGAAGATGATGCGCAAAATGGCCCTGATCATGTAGACGCACACCGTTCACCGGCTTTTGTTATCAGCCCTTATATTAAAAGGCATTATGTAGATCACACAATGTATTCTACTTCAGGATTGTTGCGCACCATTGAGTTAATTCTTGGCTTACCACCAATGAGTCAATACGATGCAGCGGCTATGCCACTTTTCAGATCGTTTACAACTACTCCTAACTTTACTCCCTATACTGCAAAACCTGCAAACATTAATGTGAATGAAAGAAATACAGCCATGAACAAACTGGCAATTGAATCTGCCCAGTTTAATTTGGCAGTTGAAGATGCAGCGCCGGATATTCCTTTTAATGAAGTGATCTGGAAAGCGATAAAAGGGGAAAACAGTGTGATGCCGGCCCCGCGCCACAGCGCTTTTATAAAAGTAGCTGAGAAACAGAAAGACAATGATTAAGAAACCAGTAAACCAATAAAAAACCTAGAAACTTATTTTTGTTGATTAGAATATAATTATGTTCGGGCCTGGGTAAGCAGATAATACTTATGAGTAAGAAAAGAAATCTCTTCAGCAGTTAAGATACCAGCAATTTTAATTGCATCAATGGATCTTGTAATAGAGGTAGAAAATGCTTCTTTGGCAGCAACTACATTTGTGGATGAAAGCATTCCGTGCAAAATATGAAAGACCGATAAAAAAGCAAGCTTCACTTCGTAAGGGTATTTTAAATAGCCATCCCG
Organism: Chitinophagales bacterium; assembly: GCA_038210685.1. Classification (GTDB taxonomy): domain Bacteria; phylum Bacteroidota; class Bacteroidia; order Chitinophagales; family Chitinophagaceae; genus Ginsengibacter. The sequence continues at coordinate 2,955 of JBBQWJ010000254.1, forward strand.
AATATGTATTACGGGTGTTATAAACGAAGTATAATGTTCATTAAGTTTTTGTTCATTCCGTGTCCCCTTAAGAAATGATTCAATTTCTTTCATCGCATTTTCTGGTAACGATTTTAATTCATGTTTTATTTCTGCATAAAAATGATAATTATTCCAGGCCGGCAATGCATGATTTGCAAGAACTACTGCCATTTCGAGCATATCTTTTTTCTTAAGCAACTGCCACCATGAAACTTCAGTGTCGCCAGTCATAAATTCCCTCTCTTGGTTTTTTTCAGAAGAAGCCTTTCTTTTCAAAAAGCTTTATAAATAATGAGGTAAATGTCTTTAAGTATGGTCGTTATAATTCAAGAAATTACCTTGTGGATATAAAATCTTTAACAACGGGATATTTAATGTAATAACCGGAAAAAGGCCGATCAAATCTTGGGTATAAGTTTCATAAATTCCTCCTTCCTTCTTCGTGCTAAAGGCAATTCAGTTTTATCGGTAAGTAATACATAATTATTTCCTTTGTGAAACCTGTCGATATAAAGTAGGTTAATAATATGCGTTTCATGAATTCTGAAAAATTCATTAGCAGAAAGCGTTTCTTCAAAATCGCCAAGTGTCCGGCTGGTCAGGATTACTTCTTTATTATTTAGATAAAATTTGGTATAACGGCCATGCGCTTCCAGGCGAATGATGTCTTTCATTTTAATGAACCGCACACCTTCTGTTGAAGTAAGCGTAAGGGTTTTATCGAGCGCCTTTTGCTGACTAAGATTTTTCAGTAAAATATCCATCTTATAACTCATGCTTTTTTGCCCAATATTTTGCCTGCATTTTCCAATCGCTTTTGCCAGTTCATCCTTGTCAATTGGTTTAAGCAAATAATCCAGGGCGCTTATTTTAATCGCGTTGATGGCATATTTATTATAAGCAGTAGTGAAGATGATATTGAAATCAATCAGGCCAATTTTTTTCAGCATTTCAAACCCATTCATCCGCGGCATTTCAATGTCCAGGAAAACAAGGTCGGGAGTATTTTTTTGAATACTTTCAATTCCTTTGGCAGGTGTATGGCAGATATCCACCACTTCAATAATGTCAGTGAATTTTTTAAGCAATAATGCAAGCACTTCCGCACTTTGCTGTTCATCTTCAACAATTATTGTTTTGATCATTGCACTCTTGTTTTTAAGCAAAATTTGAATAAAGATCTATTGCGGAACAAAAATTTTCACCAATGTGCCCACCGGAGTTCCGTTCTCTTCAAGATCTACAATCTCAATACCCGAAGGTATTTCAGAATTTGTTTTTAAAGCTTGTAACCTTTTTGCAGTCACTTCAATACCCAGCGAAGTATGAGGATGATTTTTATTTATCATGATCTCCCCTGCTGCTTTTCTTCCCACGCCATTATCTTCCACATTTATTTCCAGGTGATCTTCTTTGTCTTTGAAAAAGATCATAATTTTACCGCAACAATCTTTATGCATGATGCCGTGCAGCATGGCATTTTCGATAAAAGGCTGCACTATCATGGTTGGAATCAATATTCC
>JBBQWJ010000255.1:0-4492 GCA_038210685.1 Chitinophagales bacterium
GCATTACAAAACGGAAAACTTGAAAAACTTCCAAAAATAATTGGCGGCAGGTACGGACTTTCTTCTAAAGAATTTACTCCTGCAATGGTAAAAGCAGTATTCGATGAATTAAAAAAAGATGCACCGAAAAATAATTTCACCATCGGCATCAATGATGATGTAACCTTTACCAGTCTGGAGTTTGATCCTTCTTTCACGCTTGACGAATCTGAATGGCGGCAAGGATTATTTTTTGGATTAGGAGCAGATGGAACAGTGGGTGCTAATAAAAATACCATTAAGATCATTGGGGAAAACACCGATCTTTTTGCACAAGGATACTTTGTGTATGATTCAAAAAAATCAGGCGCAAGAACTGTATCACATTTACGTTTCGGGCCAAAACCGATTCGTGCGCCTTATCTTATTACCAAAGCAGACTTTATTGCCTGCCATCAGTTCAATTTTACAGAAAAAGTAGAGATGCTCAAATATGCCAAAGAGGGAGCCACTTTTTTATTGAATAGCCCTTATAACAAAGAGGGAGTCTGGGATAAACTATCAGGGCAGGTTCAGCAAAGTATTATTGAAAAGAAACTGAAATTCTTTGTCATAGATGCTACTTCTGTGGCACGTGATACCGGGATGGGCAGCCGTATTAATACCATTATGCAAACTTGTTATTTTGCTTTATCTGGAGTATTGCCACGGGAAGATGCCATCAAACAAATCAAAAAAGCGATTGAAAAAACATACTTTAAAAAAGGACAGAATGTTATTGACAAGAATTTTGAAGCTGTAGATGCCACACTTGAAAATTTGTATGAAGTTAACTATCCTGAAAAAGTTTCTGCAGCTGATCATGCTCTTCTTACTGTTTCTGCAAAAGCTCCGGAGTTTGTACAAAAAGTTACTTCTGTAATGATGGCCGATCATGGAGATGATTTACCGGTAAGCATGTTGCCAATTGATGGAACGTATCCAAGCGGCACCACTCAATGGGAAAAAAGAAATGTTTCTGACCTTGTTGCTTCATGGGAGCCTGATATGTGTATCCAATGCGGTAACTGCGCTTATGTTTGCCCACACAGTGTTATCAGGTCAAAATTTTATCACATAGACAATTTAGAAAAAGCACCTGACGGTTTTAAACATGCGCCAATTAATGCGAGAGGATTTCCTGAAACGCAATATACGTTGCAGGTTTACCTCGAAGATTGTACCGGGTGTAACTTATGTGTTGAGGCCTGCCCTGTAACTGAACAAGGTAATCCATTACATAAAGCGATCAACCTAATGGAAAAAGAACCAGTGGTTGAAAAAGAAAAAGAAAATATCGAATTTTTTGAAAGTATCACCTGGAACGATCGTTCTAAAATTGATTTTTCCACTGTACATGGAGCACAATTCCTGGAACCATTATTTGAATTCTCAGGCGCCTGCGCAGGTTGTGGAGAAACACCTTATTTAAAATTACTATCACAATTATTTGGAGAAAGGCTACTGGTTGCTAATGCTACCGGTTGTTCGTCTATCTACGGTGGAAATCTTCCTACTACCCCATGGACAGTGAACAAGCAAGGGCGTGGTCCCGCATGGTCCAACTCTTTGTTTGAAGATAATGCTGAGTTTGGTTTGGGAATGAGAATAACCGCAGACAATCAACTGGAAATTGCGAAGCAATATTTGCTGGAATTAAAAGAAGAACTGGGAGAAAGTTTTGTAAATGACCTATTGGAAGCGCCTCAAATACAGGAATCTGAACTGGTAGCGCAACAACTAAGAGTACAGTTATTAAAAGATAAATTAAAGACAATCAACTCTCCTGCCGCTGATCATTTGCTTTCGGTTTGCGATCAATTTGTTCGCAGAAGCGTTTGGTTGGTAGGAGGCGATGGTTGGGCATATGATATAGGTTACGGCGGTCTTGATCATGCACTGGCAAGTGGAAAAAATATTAAAGTTTTGGTTCTTGATACAGAAGTATATTCCAATACAGGTGGACAATCTTCAAAAGCCACACCTACTGCTGCTACAGCCAAATTTGCAGCCGGTGGAAAACCCGGAAGCAAAAAGGACCTCGCCATGCAGGCAATCTCTTATGGAAATGTATATGTGGCAAGGGTAGCGATGGGAGCCAATCCACAACAAACATTACTTGCAATGCGTGAAGCCGAAGCTTATGATGGCCCGGCACTAATTTTAGCCTATAGCCATTGTATCGCACATGGGTATGATTTAAAAAATGGTTTGCGGCAGCAAAATGGCGCCGTAGCTTCGGGTCACTGGCCATTGATTAGATACAATCCGGATTTACAAAAGAAAAATCAAAATCCATTTGTGCTCGATTCTCCAAGGCCAACGATTCCATTAAGGGATTATGCCTATAACGAATTGCGGTATAAAGTACTCACAGTAACGCATCCTGAAGAAGCCGAAAAATTAATGAAACATGCGCAGGAATTAGTAAACCTGAAATGGAAAAACTACGAAGAACTGGCCACTAAAACGGCGATTGATTTTGTTCCGGTAGCATAAATTAAAACTCACAAACATGAAAACAGATACAACTTATATGGGGATGAAACTAAAATCCCCGATTGTAGTGTCAGCCTGCAATTTATCTGAAAAAACAGATAATATTTTAAAAATGGAGGATAGCGGCGCCGGCGCAGTCGTCCTGTTTTCATTATTTGAAGAACAGATAAGAAAAGAAGACGCAGGATTTGCAGGAGTAATGTGGCAAACCGCTAACTCTTTCGCGGAAGCACGGGATTTTTTTCCCGCCCATGAATATACAATTGGCACAGATGCTTACCTCGAAAATATAAGAAAAGCGAAGGACCGTGTTAGTATCCCAATCATTGCAAGCCTGAATGGCACCACCAATGAAGGCTGGATTTATTATTCAAAGCTAATGGAACAGGCTGGTGCCGATGCAATAGAAGTGAACATATTTTTTATCCCGGGAGAAATTGAAATGTCTTCAGCGGAAGTTGAACATCGTTATCTAAATATTATTGACAATATTAAGCAAACTGTAAATATTCCTGTTGCAGTTAAATTAAATCCATATTTCAGTGCCATGGGAAATATGGCTTATCGAATTAAAAAAGCCGGCGCTGATTCATTGGTTTTATTTAACCGCTTTTACCAGCCTGATTTTGACATCAATGAATTGACCATCAAAAACGATTTGATTTACAGTGAATCCAATGAAATCAGGTTGCCCTTATTATGGCTTGCATTATTATATGGCAAAGTCAACCTTTCTTTAGCAGCCACAACCGGCGTTCAGAGCGCCATAGAAGTGATCAAATATCTGCTGGCCGGCGCTGATGTAGTTATGACCGCCTCTTCTTTATATAAAAATGGCATCACTTATTTAAAAACCATGCAGACCGAATTAGAGGACTGGATGTTTAAAATGGGCTTCGATGACATTGATTCTTTTAAAGGAAAATTGAGCCAGCAAGACATCTTTGATCCAACTGTATACGAGAGAACCAATTATATTAAGATTCTTGGAGGGATGAAGTAATCAAGATCCCTACCTAATTAAAAATCATATTCGACAATCACATGAAAAATCATATGGACCAATCAATTGTACAATTTATTGAAAAACAAAAATCGTGTACAGTGTGTTGTGTAGATGAAGTTGGAAATCCTTATTGTTTTAGCTGCTTTTATGTATTTAATGCCGAACAAGGATTGTTTTATTTTAAATCTTCAGCAACATCAAAACACTGTGGCATTCTCGAAAAAAATCCTTTTGTAGCAGGCACGATTTTACCTGATAAACTAAATGTTCTTGTCATTAAAGGCATTCAATTTGAAGGAATGGTTTTACCTTCTCATCACTTTTTAGTTGACGAGGCTTCCTCATTCTATCACAAGAAAATTCCTGCAGCCCTTACTATATCCGGCGATATATGGATCGTAAAAATAGAGAACATAAAAATGACGGACAGTACTTTTGGTTTTGGAAAAAAAATCTGCTGGAGCAGAAGTGAAAAAGAAGTAACAGTTCCTGCTGAATAAAAATAATTCGCGGCTCTGATTTTAATTTATAGTAAACGAATAAATAAAGTAAATCTTATTTTTTGCTGGAGGAAATTTACATTCCTCCTAATCTTAAAGAATACGTGAAGAGCAATCCCATAAAAATTGCTGCGCCAAAACTTAATAGTGTACCAATTAAAACATATTCTGTTAGTTTCCTGTCTTTTGCTTCTTTGAGATCGCCGAATCTAAAAATTGATTTTGCGGCAAGAAGAAATCCGACTGCTGCCCACTGGTTGATAATTATAAAGATGAAAACAAGTAGCCGCTCAAAAAATCCTATATATTTTCCTGCGCTCTGTAATGCAGCCGTGTCCTGCCCTTCCGGCTCAGGTGTCCATTTTGAAATAAAAATTTTCACACCAAACGAAACAGGACTGGTAAGAAAAATAAGCCCGGTGATCAAGAGTAAAAAACTTTTATTTTGAAAAATGAAAATAGGAAAACT
>JBBQWJ010000256.1:0-4488 GCA_038210685.1 Chitinophagales bacterium
CCAGGAGGATCATTAAGGCAGCCAGTATTTCACGCCAATATAGTTTGGGTGAGAAGGCCTCCATTCTTTTGTATAGCAGCTTGAGATTCAGTTTTGTTTTTTTTGCAAAGATAATAGAAAGAAAAAAATCCAATATATTTCGCGCCATAATGTGGCCTATAGTGTTGTTAAAACTAACAACCTATTTTCTACATGGAGTGCCTGTTTCAAAAAAGCCGGATTAAAAATCAAAGTTATTTGTTTGTTTACTGCTGAGAGAAATCCTGTTTATTTATTCACCGACTTAAACCTGCCTTTTACCGATTATTTATTTATATAAACCTAAATAGCCTTTTCCCGCAACAAGGGCAGGTATAATTTTGTTCTATCAATTTAAAAAAAACATTTTATGGAACAGAATGATCAGAATATGGAAACCAGGACAAATGGTTCAAGAGTTGGTGGCGGGCTTTTTTTATTATTGGCCGGCTTTTTATTATTGGCTTATAAAATGGGAGCCCCTATCCCCGGCTGGGTATTTACATGGCCGGTATTATTGATCGCTATCGGATTATTAACGGGAATCAAAAGCCGGTTTCATAACCCCGGTTCCTATATTTTAATTTTGATCGGCAGCGTTTTCCTGGTCGACCAATCCATTCCCGGTATCGATTTACACAATTATATATCACCTATCATATTGATTGGTTTAGGATTGTTATTTATTCTTCGCCCAAGAGGCAACTCCTTCGGAAGATATAGAAGAGCGCGTTGGGAAAGAAGTCATTTCGCAGGATACAATACCGAAAACGCTTCAGGTCCTAAAAACACCGAAGAATACCTGGATGTGCACGCAGTATTTGGAGGCGTAAAAAAAAACATCCAGTCAAAAAATTTTAAAGGGGGAGAAATAACTTGCTTTATGGGTGGCTCTGAGATCAGTTTTATGCAGGCAGATATTCAACAGCCGGTAGTGCTTGAAGTAAACAATGTTTTTGGCGGAACAAAACTGATCATACCAGGGAATTGGGAAGTACAAACAGAAATCTCTGCGATGTTCGGTGGTGTGGAGGATAAACGCAATTTTCAAAACAGCACCCCTGATCCTGAGAAAAAAATTATCCTGAGAGGCTCATGTGTATTTGGTGGAATTGAAATCAACAACTACTAATAAAATAAAACGCTTCATCTTTAAAAAATATTTATATGAATTGGTATCTTGCAAAACTGGTTTTCAGAATAATATGTGGGGAAGGCAATCATACTCCCCAGTTTGATGAACAACTGCGTCTTCTTTATGCAGAAAATGAATTGCATGCATTTCAAAAGGCAAGGATATTGGGCGATACTGAAGAAGACAACTTTTTAAACAACGAGCAAAAGCCTGTCCACTGGAAGTTCATTGATGTTTCAGAATTGCACCCGCTCAATGAACTGGTTGATGGTACAGAGATTTATTCATGCATCCGGGAAGAAGAAGATGCAGATGTATATACCAGGATAACTAACAGGCGTGCAAATTACCTTCATGAAAGATGTTTGGATAAAACATTTGAAATGATTTAAACCCCAAATACAATTGAAGTCAATTTTGTCTGATAAACGTTTACAGGTATTTTTTGCCACCTGGTGGATGCTGTGCATGGCAATTCAATTCTTGATTCTTAAGCAAATAAACATTGACGATAAACATGCATTGCTGGATACCCTGGCCAGTATTATTTTACTAGCTACCGGTAGTTTTTTTATCAGCAATAACATGAAATACTACCTGCCGCGAAAAGAAAAATATTGGTATATCCTCATCATAAGTATCACCGTAGGTTTTTTATGGTTTCTTGCACAACGTGCTGCTATGTGGATGATCTTAAAAGATGGCGATGCTTACATAAATTTCATACATACTACCTCTGCCATCAGGTTTGGCGCGGGTTTCCTCTTACTCAGCAGTATGAGCATGTTTAGTTTGATGTGGTATGGCCAGCAGGAATATAAAGAGATGGCGAACCGCAAAACAGAAACAGAACAACTTTCAAAAGAAGCAGAATTATTCAAATTACGTCGCCAGTTTCAGCCTCATTTTTTGTTCAACAGTCTCAATTCCATAAGTGCGCTTACCAGTTCCGATCCTGAAAAAGCAAGGCACATGATTTACCAGCTAAGTGACTTTTTGCGAGGCACGCTTAAAAAAGATGAACAGCAATGGATACCGCTGGAAGAAGAAATTCAATACCTGCAATTGTATTTGGAAATAGAAAAAGTGAGGTTTGGCCATCGGCTTCAGACAGAAATAATTATTCCTGGAGAAGCAATGCAGTTTAAGTTACCGGCATTAATTTTACAACCTGTTGTAGAAAATGCGATAAAGTTTGGATTGTACGACACCACCGGCGATGTATTAATAAAGCTACAGACCAAAGTTGAAAATGGCAATCTGAATATATCAGTACAAAATCCATTTGATCCTGAAACGGCGCACCCGGCAAAGGGAACAGGATTTGGCCTACGATCTATTCAAAGAAGATTGTTTTTATTATTTGCACGGAACGATCTTTTAAAGACAACAATAGAGAACAATATTTTTACCACCACCATAGTAGTTCCCCAAATGTTACAACCTGTTGATCCGGTTGCAACCGAAAAAGAAAGAAAATGAAAGTGATTATTATAGATGATGAACCATTAGCAAGGAGTATTGTAAAAGATTACCTGCTAACTTCTAATGAGGCAGAATTAGTTGCTGAATGCAATGACGGATTTGAAGGAATAAAAGCCATCCAGCAATACCAGCCTGATCTTATTTTTCTTGACATACAGATGCCGAAGATCAATGGCTTTGAAATGCTCGAATTAATTGAAAATCCTCCTGCAGTTATTTTCACGACTGCCTTTGACGAATTTGCCATAAAAGCTTTTGAATTGAACGCGGTAGATTATTTATTAAAACCATTTAGCAAAGATCGTTTTGAAAAAGCCATTCAAAAATACCAGCACCAGGAAAACACCTCCCATGTTGAAAAGGTTATTGAAACAGCCGCTGAATCGCCTGCACAGCAAAACCGCGTGGTAGTAAAAGATGGTAATAAGATCAAGATCATTCCTATACACCAGGTACATTATTTGGAAGCCGCAGATGATTATGTAAAAATCGTAACCAACGATGGTTCCTTTCTTAAAAAACGCACGATGAGCTTTTTTGAAAAATCCCTTGAGACATTTCAATTCGTTCGCGTTCACCGTTCTTATATTGTAAACACACAACTCATTACAAGAATTGATGCTTACGAAAAAGACAGCCATTTATTATTACTTACAACCGGCGAAAAAATTCCCGTAAGTAAATCTGGTTATACAAAATTGAAAGAAGTGCTGGGCATATAATTTTTCATCAAAATAAAAATCAAAGGAATTTGTTGCTTTACTGTCAGAAATAAAAAAAAACCTCCGGCCGGAGGTTTTAAATAATATGAATAATTAAAAAGTTATTTTCTTCCTCCTCCGATTACCACTCCAATCTTGAGGCCCAGGTATCCCATTTTATCGCCAACAAAATTATATTCTACCCCTAAACGCAAATGTCCGTATTCAAAACCACCGCGAGCCATAAAGCCAAATTTAGAATTTACAGGAATAGAATTTGTACCTGAAATACTGCTATCAAGATTTACGCTGGCAAAAGTGTAAATACCTGCCCCGGCTCCAAGAAAAGGTCTGAACCTTTTATCAGAAAAATAATAATCGCCTGTAGCGATGTAAGAATAGTTGGCCTTGGCATTTCCTGATGAACCATTTTTGTCAAGGTTTGCCATTACAGCCGCTTCCATACGAATACCTACAGAAAGATCATTCATTACTGCATATTTTGGTTCTATTGCAAAAAGAGCCCCGGCTTTAGTTCCAGGCCCTGATACCTGTGGAGACGCATAACCAAGGCTTATATCCACTTTAAACTTTTTGAATGTTACACCGGTATTCGCATCCTGCGCATGAAGGCTTACCGAACCCACAAGAAATAAAACAGTCAGAATTAATAATTGCTTTTTCATTTTCTTTGTTTTTAGTTAGTTTTTATATGATTATTTCGTGATTGTTTTTCCCTCACAGTAAATAACCACAAGATAAAACGTTGCTTTTAGGGTTTTGTTGTAAAATAAGCTTTTCAAAACTTTCACTTATTTGAAGTTGAAGTATTGCTTATCCGCAGTGTATTAAACAATGAACAGGTTGCTGAGGTAAGTTTCTATAAATTACATGTTTACTCATAACGATTCAATATATCGTTAGAAGATTGCTTCAACATTTATAGCACTTATGGCTTTAAAATAAATTTAGCGTTGATATTGCTCGAAACCTGGATCTTTTCAAAATCAATTTTTGGCAAATCCTGGGCTGAATTATTTGCATAACCACGAATGGAAAGTCCCGCCACTTTACCTTCCAATAAACGAATTGGATAAACTTCATTATCCGAAATGTAAATTGCAGGGCCTACCTCCTGGTGCAAAGGTT
>JBBQWJ010000257.1:0-4474 GCA_038210685.1 Chitinophagales bacterium
TTCGCCCACGCCTTTCATACCACTAAATCCAAAACGAATTTCTCCTTTTTTGTTGACTGCAAAACCCTTTTGCGATTCATTAATATCCGGGCCAAGCACCGTTAATCCCATGCTTTTGCATTCTTCCATAAAGAAAGTGATTTTCTCAATGGCCCCCGCATGGTTCAGTACCGCCGCCATATACTCACTTGGGTAATGCGCCTTTAAATAGGCCGTCTGGTAAGCCACAAATGCATAGCAGGTGGAGTGCGATTTATTAAAAGCATATTGAGCAAATGATTCCCAGTCTGTCCATATTTTTTCGAGAATATTTACAGGATGATTGTTCTTTTTGGCACCTTCAATAAACTGCTCCTTCATTTTATCCAGCACATCCCGTTTCTTTTTCCCCATAGCCTTTCTCAGCATATCGGCATCGCCTTTACTAAAGCCGCCTATTTTTTGAGAGAGCAACATCACCTGTTCCTGGTAAACAGTAATTCCGTAGGTATCTTTCAGAAATTCTTCCATTTCCGGGAGATCATAAACTATCTCCTGCCTGCCATGTTTACGCTCAATAAAGTTGGGAATATAAGCCATTGGACCCGGGCGATACAAAGCGTTCATCGCAATCAGGTCATCAAACTTATCGGGTTTTAACTCTCTCAGGTATTTCTGCATACCGGCGCTTTCAAACTGGAAAGTGCCGTTGGTTTCTGCTCGCTGAAATAATTTATAGGTTTCTTCATCGTCTAACGGTAAGGTGTCTAGCTCAATAGAAACATTATGGTTTTTCTTGATTAACCCTAACGCTGTTTTTAAAATGCTTAAAGTTTTTAATCCTAAAAAGTCCATTTTTAAAACACCCGCGCTTTCAATATTGCTTCCATCAATTTGGGTAAGCCACAAATCGGAATCCCTGGAAGTGGCCACAGGAATGAGTTCCATAAGATCCTGTGGCGCGATGATAATAGCCGAAGCATGAATGCCGGTGTTTCTTACTGAACCTTCCAATATCTCTGCCTCATGCAAGACCTTACTGCGTATATCCTCACCGTTATAAATATCGCGCAACTTCAAAATGTTGCTTATATCGTCTGGCCCAACACCTTCTTCTGTTAAAGATTTAGGTCCCGTAACCGGTGCTTTTAATACTTTTTTTAATGAAGTGCCTGGTCTGTCAGGAACCAATTTTGCCAGTGCATTACTTTCAGAAAGTGGCAGATCCATTACGCGCGCCACATCTTTAATGCTCATTTTGGCTGCCATCGTACCATAGGTAATGATTTGTGCCACCTGGTTTTTTCCATATTTTCGCACCACGTAATCCAAAACTTTTTGCCTTCCTTCATCATCAAAATCTGTATCAATATCCGGCATTGATTTACGATCAGGATTCAAAAATCTTTCAAAAAGCAAATTGTATTTAATCGGGTCAATATTGGTAATTCCAATGCAATAAGCCACCACAGAACCCGCCGCCGAGCCACGCCCCGGCCCAACAAATACACCCAGATCTTTACCTGCAATAATAAAATCACTCACAATTAAAAAGTAACCGGCAAAGCCCATGGTTTTAATCGTAAATAATTCAAAGTTGATTCGTTCTTCTATTTCCGGAGTTATCGTTTCATATCTTTTTTTGGCACCTGTCCATGTAAGATGGTCTAGAAATGCTTCCTGGTTCTCAAATTCTTTTGGTACCGGGAAATTAGGAATAAGAATGTCTCTTTTTAAATCGAGGACATCTATTTTATCAATCACTTCATTGGTGTTGTCTAAAGCTTGCGGCAGATCATCAAAGACAGAAAGCATTTCCGAAGTGTTCTTCAAATAGAACTGGTTGTTGGGAAAGGCAAAACGTTTGTTTTTGATCATTACATCATCATCCGTAAACTCGCGTAGGGCAGGAGTGGCCTGTGTTTCGCCTGTGTTGATACAAAGCAAAATATCATGGGCATTAAAATCTTTTTCATCCACATAATGCGAATCATTACTGGCAATAACTTTTACATCATACTTTTTGGCGAACTTCAATAATATCTTATTCACTTTCTCCTGCTCTGGAATGCCATGCCTTTGCAGCTCAACGTAATAATCTTTTTGAAAAATATTTAACCACCATTTGAATTCATTTTCTGCTTCTGCTTCTCCTTTTTTTAAGATAGTTTGAGGCACCAAAGCGCCAAGGCAGCAGGTGGTGGCAATTAAACCTTTATGGTATTTATGAATTAGCTCTTTATCAATGCGTGGGTATTTGGAATAAAGCCCCTCAATATAGCCAAGTGAAGTAAGTTTGGTTAAATTTTTATAACCCTCTGCATCTTTGGCCAGTAAGATCTGGTGATGGCGCGGATCTTTTTGTTCTTTTGTAAATTGTTTTTGGTGTCGGTTTTCAGTAATATAAAATTCACAACCTACAATCGGTTTCACTTTTAAAGAGCCATCCGCATTTTTGAGTGAATGCGCATGCTTTACAAATTCAAATACACCAAACATATTCCCGTGATCAGAAATAGCCAGTGCAGGCATTTTATCAGCAATGGCTTTATTATAAAGGTTTTTGATGGAAGCGGCGCCGTCAAGTAAGGAAAACTGCGTATGAACATGCAGATGAGAAAAATTCATATCTGATATAAAGAGTTAAGAATTAAGAGTTGTAAGATTTATGAATTATGAATCCATTCACCATTCATGCAAATATCGTGAAAAAGGATGGGCTCTTTTTTTCAAATTATCAACAAAAAAAGGAAATCTTTTTTAGTTTTTATTATGATAAAAAGCAGATTTTTTTTTTGCTTTTATGTAAAGTGAAACTTACCTTCGTCCGGCTAGAGAAAATAAAATTTATAAACTTACGTTTGTTTAAAAGCTAAGCCTGTGTTTAGAGCCACGCTTATTTTTTTTATAAACGATAAATAACCCGATAGAATGAACAAACCCGCATTAACCTGCATGGCACTTATTTTTGCATGCTCCGTTCAATTTGCGAATGCACAAACCAGCGTTAATACAATAAGCGTTACCAATAATGATAATGGCGAAAACGCCCTTACTTCTCCTGTAGATGGTGTTTCCTTTACTCCCGATGGCATTTTAAGAACTACCGAAAGTGGTGGAACAAAAAGTATTAAAAATCTTCCTACACCTGTGGTTACCAAAGAAAATCCGGCACCCGTTGTGGAAGAGCATTCAGTCATAGAAGCTTCCTCTCCTTTGCAGTTTAAATATGCAATGATGATGAATGTAGATGTAGAATCTTTAAAAAATGTTTCTTTACTGGGATTTATTGACGATTGGTTTGGCACACGCTACCGTTATGGAGGTACTTCCAAAAGAGGAATTGATTGCAGCGCACTTACAGGAGCCCTTCTGTTAGCTGTTTACGGTTTTAACATGCCACGCACTGCCCGCGAACAATATGACGCTACCGAACATGTAAAAAAGGATGAATTAAAAGAAGGAGACCTTGTATTTTTTAATACCCGGGGTGGAGTTTCACATGTTGGCGTTTATTTGGAGAATGATTATTTTGTACAGGCATCTTCACATGGCGTTACCATAAGCAGCCTTGATGACCATTATTATGCAAAAAGATTTATTTGTGGCGGAAGAGTTACACAGGACAAAATGAGTGATATAAATTAAAACAGATTCTGAAAATATATTCAGGGAACCAATCCGGTTCCCTTTTTTATTGACAATTTTGATTTTAAGAGGCTGAAAAATACGACTGTAAAGTATAAAAAAAATTCAGCACGAAATATGCTTGCTAAATTTGTTCATTGATTCTTTCAAAAAATTTTATGCAAAAAAAATACCCCTTCTTCTTTCGTGCTACCGTTTCACTTTTTGGACTGATGCTTTTTGTTTATATGCTTGTTGTGCTGAGAAGTATAATGATTCCACTTGCTTTTGCGTTAATGATCGCCATTTTGCTAAACCCGGTCGTTAATTTAATAAACAGAAAAGGAGTAAATCGTGTTATTGCCATTTCCATTGCGCTTTTGGTTACCATACTTTTTGTTGCCGGACTGTGCTATTTTGTTTCTTCTCAAATTGTTAAGTTGTCAAATAATCTGCCTGTTCTTGAAAAGAAGTTCACCGTTCTGTTTCATAACTTTCAGCTCTGGTTGCAAAACAATTATTCACTGCCGTTGTACAAGCAAAGAGAATATATTGCGGAACTGGGAGAGAGTATAAAACCCTTGATAGGACAAACTTTGGGAACTGTGCTTGGAACCCTGAGTATGGTGGTTCTTTTGCCCATTTATATTTTCCTCATGTTGTTTTACAAAACGCTCATCCTCGATTTTTTATATGAAATTTTTGCCGAAAAAAATTCCGAAAGGGTAAGCACTGTTTTATTTCAAACGAAGAATGCCATTCAAAGTTATATGGTGGGCTTATTGGTTGAAGCCATAATTGTGGCAACTATGAATTCAATTGCATTGTATCTGCTTGGCGTTCCTTATGCACTATTGTTGGGGATTAT
>JBBQWJ010000258.1:0-4464 GCA_038210685.1 Chitinophagales bacterium
ATAGTAGCCTACAGCGCTGCTTCATTGATAGGCGTAAGCAGGGTTACCGAAAATATGCATTGGACTACTGATGTTTTTGTTGGGGCAGCCCTGGGATATTTAACCGGAAAGCATATCGTAAATAATTACCACCGCTATGCAAAGATTAAAGCGCCGGATCAGCCAAAGAACACAGTTTCTTTCCACCTGCAATACAACTTTGGCCATTTAGAGCCAGGAATTGTATATACGTTCAGGAAGTAAAAAATTGTCAGGAGGTAATTTCACTTTTAAGAAATAATTTATTGTCACATTTTTTTAAAAACCTGAAATGCTTCATTGCAGTGCGGAGGTAGCGTGCGCCTTTTATTACATTCCAATAAGGAAGGCCTTGCGCGTTATTAAAGCTGCTTATTTGATACAACGCTTTCCAATGTTTTGCAATTTCTCTATAAGCCTGTAACATAGAATATTTACCGGTATAAATATGATTGGGAATAGAACCAGCGCCGTTAAATTCAAGAATTGAAAAGTTGATTCCTCGTTTCAATTCTTCGATCGATGAACATTTGATATCGTACCGGCCATAATAAAAAGAGGTGCTGTTGCTTATTTTATCAAAAAGTTGCAACAATTCTTCATTGATATAGTGAGATAAATCATGAAAAGTACAGCCATGGTAACGGTTACCAATAAACGATAAATTGATAACCTCTTCTTTTTGCGGCACCTTGTTTAGTTCTGCTGTATCTAATTTCAATAATTCTTCTATAATTTCCAGCTGATCTTTTTCCAGTATTTCTTTAATCGTAGAAAACCCATCGCCAATAATTGAAGGAAATTTCTTGGAAAATAAAGCGGTTATTACACCGGAATTATTTTGTGGATGGCGATGATAAAAGACGCCAATCTCTATTGGATAATCCACAAACTCCTGGATTATATATTCAACCGGCATATTGCTATGGTATTTTTTGAGGTGTTGCTCATTGTCAATTTTTCTAAAAAGAATTCCTTCCATTCCTACGTCAGGCTTCACAATAAAAGGGTAGGAGAAAGAAGCGGTGTGCATTTCCTCCAACACTTGTTGAAACGGTTGCTTAGGACTAATGTAAATTGTTTTTGGAAAATATTTTTCGGGAAGGAGATTATACATTTCTTTTTTACCTTCTCCTTCAAAACCTCCAAAAGTGAGCGTAGGATTGGAAGTGCTGAAAAACCACACAGCCCTGCTCTTGAATATATACCAGAACCATAAAAAAAATAAAGGAAAGTAAAACGGGAAAAACGGCCAGTGTTCCCAGGTGCTTAATTTCCTTAGTAAATTTTTCAATTAGTAAGTATTCTAAAAAGTATATTCTTTTGCTTCAATTAGGTGATTGTGTTCATCGGCATAGACGATGGTTGGCTGAAAACCTCTTGCTTCCAATTCGTCTTCAAAATAACCATAAGACAATACATGAATTTTATCGCCTTTATTAAAAAGTTTAGATGCAGCGCCGTTAAGTGAAACGTAACCGGGCTTGTTGCTCCTTACCACATAGGTAATGATCCTGTTGCCGTTGGTAAGATTGTTAACATGCACCTGTTCAAATAATTTCAAACCGGAAGCTTCCAACAGATCGTCAGGAAGGGCAATGCTTCCGGGATAACTTTCCGAACTTTCGGTTACAAATAGTTGTTGAATTTTAACTCTTAATAATTGAAGCAACATGGTGTTTGTTTTATAATAAAAATGCCAAAGCAAAGATAAAGATCAAAACTGTGAAAATCCTGATGTGGTTATTGAAACAAAAAATATTCCTAAAATAAAAAATTAAAATAATTGTTGGTTTACTGGCTTTCAAATTGGAAGCTTTTTTGTGGTGATTGAAATATGAATGTATTTAGAGCATCGGTCTTTTTCATTTTTTTTCTTGATCTGTTTCAACTAAATAAGGACATTCTATTGCGATTAGGAACAACTAAATGCATCATTCATGTTTATGAAAAAAGAAGAAATGCTATCACCGTAATCAGACTTCATGGAAATGAAAATACCTGCATCCGTGCTTTTTTTGATCTGCCTTCCCACAAACCTTTTGTATTGTATCAACTCTCCCAGAGCGGAAAAAGGCTTTTGAAATATAAAGAAAGAGGGAGAATTTATTTTTTTGATCCGAACAGAATGTTTTCAAAAAACGGTATTGGAAAAACTTTGAAAAAATACAACCGGCATTATCCCAAAAGCCTGGTAAATAAAATTTATCTTTTTTCACAAAAAGTTTTGATAATTGCAGAAATAAAGCCTTCAAAACATGTAATTGCGATTCACAATAATAGCAATGGGAAGTTTTCTGTAAAAACATATCCCCAATATTCTACAATCAGCAGGGTTTTTATTTCCCCCTCAAAAGACCCGGATGATTTTTTTATAGTTACGCGGGAGGTTGATTTTAAGTTTTTTAAAAAGCATGGAGAGAATGTCGTTTTGCAAAGTAAATATGCCCGTGATGATGGATCTCTTTCAATATATTGCCAGGGGCATCATATTCCTTATATAAATGTGGAAGCGCAATATGGTCATATACAACATCAAAAGAAAATGTTGTTGCTATGCGAAAAACTTTTATCCGCACCATGAAAATTTTTATAGTTTTTCTAATAACTACAGTTTCTCCTCAGAATAAGCATATACGTTTGTTAAACGCATTTCTCAGCAAATAATTGATTCACTAAAAGGTATAAGCAGGAATTATGGATGGAATTCAAAATGAAAAACCCCTTGCCGCAAAGCAAATGATGAACAAAGTACCCCGAATTACTCTTTATTTCTGGGTAATTAAAATATTATGTACTACTATCGGAGAGACTGCAGCAGATTTTTTAAATGGAAAATTTAATTTAGGGCTTACGGGTACCACAATAATAATGGGTGCCTTGTTGATCATTGCTCTTTTCTTTCAATTTAAAGCAGATAAATACGTGCCCACAATATACTGGGTTGCCGTAGTGTTAATAAGCGTAGTTGGTACATTAATTACTGATAATCTTACCGACAATCTTGGGGTGCCTCTTATTGACACTACTATTATATTTTCAATCGTATTGGCTATAGTTTTTATAATATGGTACCGGTATGAGAAAACACTTTCTATCCACGAGATAAATTCCACAAGGAGGGAAGGGTTTTATTGGCTGGCAATCTTGTTTACGTTTGCATTGGGTACGGCTGCGGGAGACCTTATGGCAGAAAGTTTACAGTTAGGATACTGGCTTTCGGGACTCATTTTTGCGGCAATGATCGGGCTGGTATTTGCCGCCTATAAGTATTTAAATCTAAACGCAATTCTTGCATTCTGGATAGCTTATATACTTACCCGGCCTCTTGGCGCATCTATTGGAGACTTTCTCTCCCAAGCCCAAAAAAATGGTGGACTTGGATTGGGCACTGCCATTACAAGTGCGATTTTCCTTGCGGCCATCATCGCGACAGTTATTTATCTTTCTGTAACAAAAAAAGACGTGATAAAAGACGAGCAATAATTGCTGTCGCATTATTAATTCCGGTTTTAGAGTTAGCAGGGAAAATAAGAATTTTATGACCGAGCTTCTAAACATCACTTTAAAAGATTTATTTAATCCGGTATTTTATATTCATTTAGGTGGAATATGGATTGTGCTGTTCATCATTTTTGCTGAAACAGGATTAATGATTGGTTTCTTTCTCCCGGGTGATAGCCTCTTATTTGTGTCAGGCATATACAGTACGTTGCTGGCAAAAAGCCTTATTCATGGCGGACCAGGAAATGATTTTTTAGAAGTTATGGTTTTGTTTGTTTTGATTTCGATCGCTGGTGTGTTAGGTAACGAATTAGGTTATTGGTTTGGATTTAAAACAGGACCCATACTTTTTAAAAGAAAAGATACGTGGCTTTTTAAGAAGAAACATTTGTTTCAGGCAAGAGATTTTTATGATAAACATGGAGCCATTGCAATAGTTTTAGCGAGGTTTTTGCCGATGCTGAGAACGTTTGCTCCGGTTGTAGCGGGCATTGTAAAGATGGATAAGAAGAGCTTTCTGCGCTACAATATTTTAGGTAGTACAGCGTGGGTTTTTACTGTGTTGATGGCGGGTCATTATCTTGAAAAATTATTCCTGAATAATTTTGGATTTGATCTCAGGCAACACCTGTTCGTAATAGTGATTTTTATAGTGATAATAACAACCGGGCCTGTTCTTTATAAAATTATTTCGCGTAAAAAATAATGGGTGAGGGGCATTATTATTTTACAGCATTAACCTTTTTTTATCCTTAAACAGTCTCAATCTTCAAATTTTCCTCAAATTCGGTTTATAAATTTGTGTAATAAATAAAACAATAAAAACATAAAAATTATGAAAAAGATCTTAGGAATTACAGCGATCTTATTCGCTTTGAGTAGTACAACATTCGCACAGGAAAATGAAGGCGGAAATGAGCATATCAATGTTCCCGCCGCCGT
>JBBQWJ010000259.1:0-4450 GCA_038210685.1 Chitinophagales bacterium
ACCACAAACCTATTTAATTCACCATTTAAAATTACGAGGACTGTAAACCAGGCAGGCGGTATTATCACTTTTGACCCCGGAATCTCTTATACAAACAATACCGTTTATTATTGGAGAGTTGCGGTAAAACCTGCATCAGGCGCAGCATCTGATTATCACTGGAATAATTCTTCTTTCATTTACCTGGCCAATAGTTCCGAAGGATCTAATCAATCGCATTATTATCAACAATTATTTTCTGATACAACGCACATTAGTTTAGACAGTGCAAGCCGAAAATGGAATTTTTCTTCAGTCCTGAATTATTTTGAAGCTAGAAATGGCATTTTCCCAACCGCTGCTCCAAACGCCTCGGATTTTAGAGTAGATATTAATGGCGCTGATATTTCTGCAAGCTCATGTGGAATATCGGGTGTAATATTCAATGTACTAAACCCTGTAAGTCTCAAGCCTTGGCTTAACGACATTACAACGCCAAAATATGGTAGTGTTCCTATATGTGGTGCGGATAGGATTGCGAATTTTCAATATTTTACCACAACCCAAAGTGGAAGAAAAGCTGCCATGGATTTTCTTGATACAGTGCCTGATAATTACATTGTTATCGCACGAAATATATCCGGAAATATACCCTCCTCAAATACTTATGCCGCAGATTGGCAAGCAGATACAACCGCTTTTGGAAGCCGAAACTCCCTATATGATAAATTGAAATCACAAGGTTTTGTTCTGATTGATTCTTTTGACCGTCCACGTGCATTTATTTTCATGTTCAAAAAAAATAACACTGAATTTAAACCTGATTTTATATTGTCTAAAGGAATATCAGATAAAATTCAAATGAGAAAAGATTATGTAACTCCTGATACTTTAGGATATATTGTTTCTCCAAAATTTGGGCCGGCAAAAAAATGGGAACAAATGCACTGGAGAGGAACAAGTCTTGAAACAAATTCTGCAGATAACCCTACCGTCCAGGTAATCGGGATAGATACACTTGGAAATTCATCAACTCTTTTCAATGTAAATAAAAGCCAGCAGGATCTTGATATTTCATCAGTAGATGCTGCAAAATATCCATATATACAATTAAAAATGCGAAATGTGGATAGCATTCAACTTACACCTTATCAACTTTCTTACTGGAGATTAAATTACCAGGCACCACCTGAAGGTGCCCTCGCGCCTAATTTATACTTTACCTCCAAAGACACTTTGGAACAAGGTGAGATACTTCATTTTGGAATCGCTTTTCAAAATATCAGCCTTGATGCCTTTGACAGCATGAAGGTAAAATTAACTGTGATCGATCATAATAATGTTACGCACGTTCTTTCTATTCCCCGACAAAAACCGTTAGTATCGGGAGATACCATTAAGATCAATTATGATATTGATACAAAAAATTATCCCGGATTAAATACAATCTTTTTGAATTTTAACCCGGATAACGATCAACCGGAAGAATATTTGTTTAATAATTTTCTCTATCAAAATTTTTATGTAAAATCAGATAATTATAATCCATCGATGGATGTAACATTTGATGGTGTTCATATATTAAACAAGGATATCGTTTCTGCCAGGCCACATATTTTAATAAAATTAAAAGATGAAAATAAATCACTGGCTTTAAATGACACTTCTCTTCTAAAAGTACAGATTCAATATCCTGATGGCTATTTAAGAACGTATCATTTTGATAATGACACGATGAAGTTTTCACCGGCCAATCTTGCAACAGGGCAAAATACAGCTTCTATTGATCTTACGCCAGCTTTAAGTGGCGAAGACGCTCAATATGAGCTGATTGTTTCAGGAAAAGATGTGGTGGGAAATGCTGCAGGAAAAATCGATTATCATATTGATTTCAGGGTGATCAGTAAACCTATGATCTCAAATATGCTGAATTATCCAAATCCATTTACTACTTCAACGGCATTTGTTTTCACTATTACCGGATCGGAAATTCCTCAAAACATGAGAATTCAAATTTTGACCATCACCGGAAAAGTGATTAGGGAAATTACAGAAAATGAATTAGGGCCATTGCATATTGGTAGAAACATTACCGACTTTAAATGGGATGGAACTGATATGTATGGACAAAAAGTAGCCAACGGTGTTTATTTATACAGAGTGCTGACTAATTTAAATGGCAAATCAATGGATAAGTTTAAAGACCAGGGCGATAATACGGATAAATATTTCACCAAGGGTTACGGCAAAATGTATTTTATGAGATAACAGTTGATTCATATTATATATTACTCCCATTTCAAACAAATCAATTTACACTCTTCTTAGCGCTAAATGCCCCAAAAGCCATAAGAAAAATATATGGTGTAACCGCAAGAATAAAACGGTTTTGCCAGTTAACACAAGTCAGTAAAACCGTAAGCCAATTCAGGAAAATTATTATTAAAAAAAAGATGACGATTTTATCTTTTTTCTTCAGCGACTTTATAATTCCAACAACAGATAGCAGGTAAAGCGGGTAAAAGAATATCATTAAATAAATATTATGAAGAGTTGAATAATACCCCCTGGTGAATCCAAAGAACAGGATCGTTTTCTCTTTAGAAAGTCTTAAAAACTGGTTAGTGTTATGAATGATATAGTAAACCAACCCTTGTAATGAATTTCCATTCTTCAATATTTTAATATTCACATTTTCTTTAGTATTAACTCCGCAAATAATATTCTCATTTTTAAAAGGCAGCATAAAATCCAGAGATCCTCCTGCATCCAACATGAAATTTGTTATAATAAGAAACAATACAATAGCAGATAAAAAAATGATACCTTTTTTCAAAGGCGAAATTTGTAAAAAAAAACGAAAGCTGATATAAACAGCTGTTGCTGCAAAAAATAAAATACCTGTAGGCCTGGTAATACTTAATAAAGAAAGCATAAGCAATAACAGTAAAACATTTTTTTTGGTAATGACCTGCAAACGTAATAAGTAACTGCTATAAATAATACTTAGGCTGTAAAAAACAGATTCAGTAAAAAGATACGAATTGTAACCCTGGTATGATACATTGATGATAAAAACAAAAGTTGCCAAAAAAGAAAGTATTTCGTTTTTTAAAAAAAACACAGCTAATTTGTAAAACATCCATGTTGCCAATATGTTCAATGCCAATTGAAAAATCACTACGGCTACAAAGCCAAGTTGTAGTTTTAAAGCTATCACAATAAGAAATATCTGTGTAGAATAAAGCCAATAATTATTACTTGTTAATTTACCAAAGGCTATAAAATTTTGAGCCTGGTCAATATATTTGGAGGCCTCAAGACCAATTACAACGCCATTTCTCCACAGTAAAAAACTCTGGACGATTAGCCAGCTAATAATAAATACAAGTAAGAAAAAACGCTGATTCTTTGAAATTCTATTGATTTTAATATTCATTTTCCTCACATTTGAAAGACAAATTATGAATTGAAACTTTTAACTTTAAAAAGAAAAATAACAAAAGAAAATTGAAAGTAAGCAGAAATGTTTTTTATCCTTATAACATAACTCGAATTTTTCTTTATTGTAATTTTTCATCCCAAGAAACTTCACTCAACCATTTTAACTATGCTACAATTGTTTACTTTTATGTTGATACGCTTTTTTTAATTTAAAGATAAGTAGAGAAGAGAATTTTTGAATCAGGGAAATAATAACGATGAAAGAAAATAATAATTACGATGTTATCATTATTGGTGGTGGCCCTATAGGGCTTGCCTGCGGGATAAGGGCCAAAAAAGCAGGCCTAAAATATTTGATACTTGAAAAAGGAGTGCTGGTTAATTCATTATTTAATTACCCGGTAAACATGACTTTTTTTAGTACCAGTGAACGATTAGAAATAGGAGGCGTACCATTTGTAAGTAATAATAATAAACCTACCCGAAGTGAAGCGCTGGAATATTACCGAAGAATAGTTACCTCTTTTGACCTAAATATTCATTTATTTGAAAAAGTACTTGACGTAAAAAAATCTGGTAAAAATTTTAAAATAGAAACTTCAAAAGATGAATATAAAACACTGAATATTGTGATGGCCATGGGATTTTACGACATGCCTTATTTATTAAATGTGAAGGGAGAAAAGTTACCAAAGGTTAAGCACTATTATGATGATCCACACTTCTATGCTTTTCAGAAGGTGTTGGTAGTGGGCGCGGCTAATTCTGCAATTGATGCGGCTTTGGAAACCTGGAGAAAAGGAGCAACCGTAACTATGGTAATTCGTGGGGATAAAATAAGTGATCGAGTTAAGTATTGGGTAAAGCCTGATATTGATAACAGGATAAAAGAAGGTTCTATAAAAGCTTATTTCAATTCAGAAATTAAGGAAGTAAGAGAACATGAAGTTGATATTAAAACTCCGGAAGGTGTTATAACAGTTAAAAATGATTGGGTGCTTGCCATGACCGGATATAAACCTAATCT
>JBBQWJ010000260.1:0-4434 GCA_038210685.1 Chitinophagales bacterium
TAATGTGAGATGAATTGACCACTTCATCGAAATATTTTTTAATTGGCACTTCTTCAAACATAAAATCAATATTGGGTTGTATTCCTGAGGTGGCAATTGCCATTGGGATATTTTTTTTGTTCAAAATTTCCAGAAAATTAAGTAACCCAGAAACCGGTTTGATAAAAGGCTTATAAATTTCACGATACAGCGCTTCCTTTTCTAAAGTGTATTTTGTAGATTCTTCTTCGCTCATTTTTCTACCATAAATATATTCTACGGCGTCTTTATTCGTGCGCCCATTAAGATGAGTATTAAATTCTTCTTCAGAAATCAGTTTCCCCATCTTTTTTAAATAAGCTTCCCAGGTTTTACGGTGGAAAGAATTATTGTCTAATAAGGTTCCATCAAGATCGAAGATCACAGCTTCGGTTTCAAACTTTTCCAATAATCCTTCTACTCTTGATTCTACAGAAATATCCATTTTATTCATCTTTATTTTTTTAGAAGGTCGAAGTTCGGGCAATTTGTCATTGAATCTTTACGTCACATATTTATTTGAATCGTTATCTTTATAAAAAAGTCATGAAAAAGATACTTTTTGCAGGAATCCCCTTTCTGTTGCTCTCATTTATTATTCCAGTTCGTACTTCATCCGTTATAAAAGAAACTTCAATTTACCAGTTTAAAGTGCCCGCCCTTCTCGGAGGAACTATTGATTTTTCTCAATTTAAGGGTAAGAAAATTTTAGTAGTCAATACGGCTTCAAAATGTGGAAATACCCCTCAATATGATGATCTGGAAGCTTTATATAAAAAATATAAAGACAAATTGGTAATCGTAGGTTTCCCTGCCAACAATTTTGGAGGACAAGAGCCAGGGACAAATACAGAAATAGCTGAGTTTTGCAAAAAAAATTATGGAGTTACATTTCCTATGGCCGAAAAAGTTTCTGTAAAAGGAGATGACATGGCACCAATCTATAAATATATGGTGGCGCTTGCTGAAAAAAATGGGTTTTCTGATCCCATTAAATGGAATTTTACTAAATTTCTTTTTGATGAAAATGGAAAATTTATTACGGTTTTTTTCAATAGGGACAGGCTGATTCCCAATAATCCAGACCCAAAAGGTAAAGAAGCTTATCAGGCATTAATGAAATACTTAGGCGGATCTTAAGCAACTTTTCCAGCTTAATATTTTTTTAAATAAAAGAATTCTTTGCTTAAAATTGCAAGGAATCTTTATTTAGCATACACAGTTTACCATTCCCAATTTATGCAGTTTGATAAGTTAATAGCGCAGGAACAAGTAAAACAAAAACTAAAAGAACTGGTTCAAAAAAACCGACTCTCACATGCGCTTTTGTTTCTTGGAAAAGAGGGTAGTGGCGCATTACCTTTGGCCATTGCTTTTGCACAATACATTCTTTGCCAAAAAGTAAACCCCAAATCACCAGGCAAAAATGAGGTTTCCTTGTTTGGGGAAGAAACCGTTGAAATACAACCTGTTACACTGGAAGATAGTTGTGGCGAATGTCCTTCCTGTGTTAAGATCAACCAACTTATTCATCCTGATCTGCATTTCTCTTATCCGGCTTTAAAGAAGGATAGTCGTCATGATAAGGTACTAAGCACAGATTATATCTCAGAATGGCGGGAATTTATTCAACAAACTCCTTATGGGAATGTAACAGATTGGATCAATTTTTTAAAAGAAAATTCCAAAGCAAAAATTGAGAACCCTATTAATAAGCAAGGAAATATCACCGTATTTGAGTGCGATGATATTTCTCATAAATTAAGCTTAAAATCTTTTGAGAGCAATTATAAGATATTGATAATGTGGATGCCCGAATACCTGGGAAAAGAAGGAAACAAATTACTCAAATTAATAGAAGAGCCTCCTGACAATACGCTTTTTATTTTTGTAGCAGAAGATGAAAATGTCATTTTGCCCACGATTCTATCCAGGACACAACTTATTAAAATTCCTTCTCTCTCTAATGAGGAAATAAAAGAAGCGCTCGAACAGGGCTACAACATAGATCCGGATAAAGCATCACAAATTGCAGGCATCTCAGAAGGAAATTTTAGGGAAGCGTTGCAATTATTACAAAATCCGGAAGAAGATCTGCAGACACAGGTACGGGAATGGTTGAATATTATTGTAAAAAACAACGTCAGTTCACAATTAAAATGGATAGACGAGACAAGCAGAATAGGCCGGGAAAAGCAGAAAATCTTTTTAAAATACTTTATTCATTTGCTGGAACAAGCGGTAAGGAGCAACTATTTAAGCGAAGAAAATTTGAAAATGATTCCCGAAAAAGATTTTGATTTTTCGGCGCGGTTAAATAAAATTTGTTCTTTGGAAGCACAGGAAGCTATCGTAAAGGAACTTGAAAAAGCGGTTTATTTTATAGAAAGGAATGCACATGCAAAAATGTTATTCCACTCGCTCACGATTCGCTTTTTTCATATTATTAAAGATAATTCGCTAATTTTGGTAAATTGAGTGAAAGATTCCTGGAGATGCTTTAAAAAACAAACTTTAAACAAATTGTTTTTTGTTTTATTTCTAATTTTTCTGATTATCAATGCTTTATAAACAAGGTTACGGGTTTCTGCCTATAACTGGTTTTTAATTTTATGAATGCAAGAGCTTAATAGAAAAATTGTATTGCTTCTCACAGGACACTTTTCATTATTTTTTTAACTTACTTTTTTAACTATTAATATGGGTTGTTCGACTTGTGGAACAGGTAAACCTGGAGGCTGCAAAAGCAATGGAAGCTGTAGTTCGGGGGGCTGTAACCGCCTAAATGTTCATGATTGGCTTTCTAATCTGCCGATAGATGACAATGAAAGTTCTTGTAAGATTGTTGAAGTTTCTTTTAACCAGGGAAGCCGCATTGATTTTTATCGCAATAGCACCTTACATTTTTTTACAAAAGGAGATATTCTTGCTGTAGAAGGTATAAGCGGGTTTGATGTAGGTACAGTAAATGTTACAGGGGAACTGGTGAGAATTCAGTTGAAGAAGAAAAGAATTGATGAAAACACAGCTGATTTTAAAAAGATATTACGGTTAGCAACAGATAATGATATTGCAAAATGGAAAGAAACCAAAGCGCGTGAAAAGCAGGTTTTAGTGAGAAGCAGGGCAATAGCACGGCAGTTAAACGTAGATCTTAAAATGTCTGAGGTAGAAATTCAGGCAGATGCCAGAAAAGCCACTTTTTTTTATATAGCAGATGAAAGAGTAGATTTTCGTGAGTTAATTCGCCTGTATGCCAATGAATTTAAGGTAAAAGTGGAAATGAAACAGATTGGTGCGCGACAGGAAGCCGGTAAAATTGGCGGTATTGGGAGTTGTGGCCGTGAACTTTGCTGTAGCACCTGGCTCACAGACTTTAAAAGTGTAAATACAAATGCAGCCCGATATCAAAATCTTAGTATCAATCAAACAAAACTTAGCGGCCAATGTGGAAGGCTTAAATGTTGTTTGAATTATGAATTGGATACCTATCTTGATGCCCTACAATATTTTCCGGATGATGCGGATGTGATTGAAGTAGCTAAAGGGCGTGCGTTTTTAGTAAAAAAAGATATTTTTCGTAACCTGATGTGGTACTCAATGACTGATAGTACCAAACACTACCCTCTTTCCATAGAGACAGTAAAGAAAATTAAAGAGCAAAATAAACAAGGAATCAAACCGGCAGCTTTAGAGACAGTCGAGATCATTAGCGATAAACCAAAAGAGGTAGAGCCGGAATTTGTTGATGTTGTAGGCCAAATAAGTTTGAAAAGCTTAGAAAAAAATAGTCGCAAAAGAAAAACAGGCGATAGGAGAAACAACACCGGCAACAAAAACCGCCCAAAAAATAATCAACCAAATAAACCCCAGCAAAATCAATCACAAAACCCCAATGAACGGCGTTCAAACAATGGTAAAAATAGCAGGAATCGTAACTCACCCCAAAACTAAGTTCTCTTTTTTTTACCCTAAAGGATTGAACTACATACTGTTAGTTACATAACAACCAAAAGTTAAGGTAGTAAAATTAAAATCTTCTAATTTGTTTGTTTACTCTTCTTAAGGATAATATTGTTGATTTTCGATTTCAGCCTTTACTACATCCGGGACTAAATACCTGATAGATTTTTTTTGCTTCAGCATTTCACGAATCTGGGTACTCGATATCTGCAGCATTGGAGCTTTTAAAACAGTTCTTCGTTCATTTAACATGGCTGGCTTTACTTTATAGCCAGGTCTTTCATATATATAAAGAGAATAATTTTCGAGTAAATAATCAGCATTCTTCCATTTTGTGATGTTTTGAAAACTATCACTACCTAAAATAATTGAAAATGTGTGTTGAGGGTATTTTTCATTCAGATAAAGTAAAGTTTCAACTGTATAGGATGGTTTAGGAAGCTTAAACTCAAT
>JBBQWJ010000261.1:0-4422 GCA_038210685.1 Chitinophagales bacterium
GCTACTTCTTTAGAAGCCATAAGATCGTAAAGATCGCCAGCGCGATGTGTATAAAGTTTGCCATCAGGTTGGCCCAATCGGGTAGGAGTACCGTTATCCAAAACCTGCATTTCTATTCCAGTTTCGTAAGTTTCAGGGTATTTGGTGGGATCTTCGTGTATATAAAAAATGATACCGCTGTTTCCTTTCTCCGAAATTTTCCATTCTAATTTAAGATCAAAATCTTTGTACTCTGCGTTAGTTACGAGGTCGCCTCTTTCTTTGTTTGGTGTTGATGCATCCAAATGAAGCGCGCCATCTTCTACTTTCCATTCATTGCCAGCTGCTTTTTTTCCGTAAGAGTGCCATCCGTTAGTTGTTTTTCCGTCGAATAAAGTTATCCATCCAGCATCCTTTTGTTGCGAAATAGTATTTTGAGCGTGCCCAATTGTATTACTTTTAAAAGAATTAAAACTTAAAAAAATAACAGCGGCAGTTAAAATTGAAATGAACTTGTACATCGTTTACTTTTATAATTGATAAAAAAATTAGTTTAAGCCTAAAACCTTTCGATTGAGCTTTTCATCAGGAGCAGTTCCGGCAAAATCATCAAACGCTTTTTCTGTTACATGGATAATGTGGTTCTTTATAAATTCAGCGCCCTCTCTTGCTCCATCTTCAGAATTTTTTAAACAACATTCCCATTCCAAAACGGCCCAACCCGGATAATCATAAGCGGCCAGTTTACTGAAAATTGCTTTAAAATCTACCTGCCCATCACCGGTAGAGCGAAAACGACCGGCGCGATTGAGCCAGCTTTGATAGCCACCATAAACGCCTTGCTTTCCCGTAGGATTAAACTCAGCATCTTTTACATGAAAAGCACGAATCCGCTCGTGATAAAAATCTATATAAGCCAGGTAATCAAGTGCCTGCAATACAAAGTGCGAGGGATCATAGAGCAAGCACGCTCTTTTATGAAAATTTACATGTTCTAAAAACATTTCGTAAGAAGCTCCGTCGTGAAGATCCTCGCCCGGATGAATTTCATAACAAGCATCAACACCACTTTCATCAAAAACATTCAAGATAGGAAGCCAGCGTTTTGCCAGTTCTTTAAACCCATCTTCCACCAAACCGTCCGGACGTTGTGGCCACGGATACACATTGGGCCATAACAATGCGCCGCTAAAAGTCGCATGAGCATTCAATCCTAAATTCTGCGAAGCTTTGGCAGCATATTTTAATTGCTGCACTGCCCACTCCTGCCGGGCTTTTGGATTGTTTCGAAATTGTTCAGGGGCAAAAGCGTCAAACAAGGCATCATATGCAGGATTTACCGCGACCAATTGGCCTTGTAAATGCGTTGATAGTTCGGTGATTTCAAGACCAAAACTATTAACGGTTCCTTTCAGTTCATCTGCATACGTTTTACTTTCCGCCGCTTTTTGCAGGTCAATAAAACGCGCATCCTGTGTAGGAAGCTGTACGCCAACAAACCCTTTATCTTTTGCCCATTGGCAAATACTTTTTAAACTGTTAAAGGGTGCTTCATCACCAATAAACTGGGCTATAAAAATACCCGGACCTTTGATTGTTTTCATTGAATTTGTTCTATTTGTTTAATTCTAATTTTGATTTTCTTATCTATTCTTTGGCCAATTATGAGTGTCCCTTTTTGAATCAATTTCTTGCTCTTGAGAATACTTTGTAAAGTAGGAATATGAAATTTTCCATCAAAATGTCCAGGCCTCAAATAAATTACAGAATAAAATGAAATGGAAGTCGTAAAAATCAATTTTCCAAAATCATTATCCTGTGTTAGTATTATCCGATTTAAAACGAGGCACTTTTGAATAATATTTATATCTGATGTGCCACACAAATTTTCTTCTATAACACTTGATGCCTCATAACCTTGCGATTTAATCCAATTGATTAGATCTGTTGGAATATTTTCATCTGCAAAAAAAGAAAGCCTTTTATTCATTAAGAAGAAATTTCATCTTCAAGTAAAATTTCATTCTTAGAAAACTGGGCTGCATATCGTATTGCTTCTTCCACAGATCCTTTCGGCAAATGCTGGTATTCCCGGTAAATTTTTTCAACAGTCCCACCTGTGGACAACCACTCTAATATAAGCTCCACACTAATTCTTGAACCGATTATAACCGGTTTCCCATTTAAAATTTTTGAATCGGATTTTATAAAATGAAATTGCATGTCGGTTTTTTTTAATTGCTAAACATTAAAGTTAGCCCATTTTTCACTTTCATTGTATTAGCCAATTGCTTTTCAATTCATTGGCTTTAGTAAACAAACTTTTAAGACTGAATTTTATTTTGATTAAAACCATTTACTCATCATCATTATTCTTCCCATCTGCACGTTTTTTCAATTCTGAAATCGGCATTGAAATCATCCTTCCCATTGGCTTATCACCTTTATAGGTAATCACCTTCAGCATTACTGCATCCTCCGGAGGCGTTAAAGGTGTCGAATATGTTGGATAATAATTATCAGGGAAAGAATTATCGAAACTATAATGTATTTGCAAGCCTTTAATTTCAGTGCTCAGTTCAATTTTTAAATGGTTGCTATCGATTTTACTTACGTTGAAAATAGGATCATAAATGCTTGGTGCATACTTAATATGTGCTTCATCCAATCTTGGAAATTGCTTTTGAACACGATCAGAAAAATCATCCCAGTTCTTTTTGTCTTTGGGTGTCCATACATCTTCTGCAATTGCCATGGCGCGTGGCCAAATCATATATTCAAGATGGCGCATGTTGTAAATCTGTTCAGTCCATAAGTTAGCCTGTCCACCTAAGATGTATTTAGGATCAACACTATCAGGAACCGGTTCGAATTCGTAAGCTTTACGTAATCTTAAAGTTTCATAAACATGTGGCTCTATTATCGGGTCGCCATTCATATAATCAAGGTAGGCAAAAGTTGTGGGACTCATAACGACGTCGTGTTTCATTTTTGCCGCTGCAATTCCACCGGCCATTCCGCGCCAGCTCATTACGGCAGCACTTGGTGCTAAACCGCCCTGCAATATTTCATCCCAACCCATAAATTTCTTACCTTTTGATTCTACAATTTTTTCCAATCTTTTTTCAAAATAACTTTGAACCTGGTCCATGTTGGTGAGGCCTTCTTTTTTCATCAAAGCCTGTACATCAGCACTTTTTTCCCAGAAATTTTTAGGGCATTCATCGCCACCGCAATGGATATAAGGGAATGGAAACAATTCAGCCACCTGTGTCATTACTTTATCTAAAAATTCATATACTTTAGGATTCGCCGGGCAAAGTGTATTATCCACCAAAGCGATAGGAGGTTGCCCGTGAGACCAATCCATTATTGGTTCGCCGGAACGAACACGGTATTTATCAGCACCCTCAGTACAAGATAAATCAGGATAAGAAACCACCGCAGCAAGGCTATGACCAGGCACATCAATTTCTGGTAAAATATTTACAAACCGGTCCATTGCATATTTCACAATTTCACGGATATCATCTTGTGTATAATAGCCACCATAGTCAAGAGGTTCATCAGGTTTTGGAGGAGAAAAAGTTCCAAAATAGCCAACCTTGCTCACTCTCTTTGAGCCTACTTCAGTAAGGCGTGGCAAGCCTTTGATTTCAATTCTCCATCCTTCATCATCCGTTAAATGCAAATGCAACAAATTGAATTTGTATTTCACCATTTGGTCTATAAATTCTTCCACCTGCTTTTTAGTAAAAAAGTGTCGGCTCACATCAAGCATTAAACCACGCCAGCCGAACCGCGGATAATCGGTAACCTTGCAAACCGGAACATTCCATTTTACATTTTTGGCAACAGAACTATCGTTTATTTCTTTTGGAAATAACTGGTACAAAGTTTCCATTCCATAAAACAAACCTGCCGGCTTGTTGGCAGAAATAGAAATTTCACCGGATGTAACATTTAAATGATAACCTTCATCGCCTAAGCTTTCGTCTTTTATTAAAGACAGATTGATTCCATTAGCCAATTTTTTTGAAGAAACTTCAACAGGAACATTATAGCCTGTAGCTCGTTTTAGCTTTTCAGAAATATAGTTGCCAACCCTTTTTGCATCCGGATTAGAAGACATTACGTGAATGGCAGCTTTGGAAGTCAATAAAAAATTTCCTGTACCGGATGATACAGAAACAGGTTCCGGGATCAACATTTCTGCCACATTATTTTGTTGGGCAAAAACAGAAACCGAAATAAAAACTAAGAATGAAATGAAGAGGCCTTTTCTCATGAAATCAATTTTTTACGTGAGGTTAAATTAAGGCAATGAAGATAGAGAATTAGACGCAGGTAATAAACATAAAATTATTTTTTATTCACCAGGCCTAGAGGTAAAATGGTTTTTCCATAAACTTCGTTTAACAAAGCGCCGATGCCGGCATAAAT
>JBBQWJ010000262.1:0-4422 GCA_038210685.1 Chitinophagales bacterium
AAAATAAGAAACTATTTTTTTGATAACTCCTTCCACTAAAGCATCCGGACAACTTGCGCCGCTTGTGAGTAAAATTTTTATCGGTTTTTTTTCAGGAAAAAAAGAAAGAGTAGTTACTTCTTCTTTGCGGTTAATTTTGTAATGATTGATTTGTTTTGAAGAAATGATATCTTCTGCAGACCGGATGAAATACGTAGGCAATTTTGCTTCACACAATTCTACCAGGTGAGAGGTATTGGAACTATTGTATCCACCCACAACAATGGCCATATCAGCAGGCGTATCAAGCAAAGTATACACCGCTCCCTGGTTATCGTTTGTTGCATAGCAAAGCGTATCACGTGTATCTGCAAATCTTTCTCCAATATTTGATTCTGAAAGATCATATTTCTGCATCATCACCTGTTTTAAATATTCAGAAATGGCCTGGGTATCACTTGCCAGCATCGTTGTTTGATTTACCACGCCGATTCTTTCAAGATCCGTCTCTACATTAAAACCGTCAGAATATTGTCCTTCAAATTCAGTGTAAAAATCTTTGGGATCTTTCTTTCCTAAAATAAAAGCTGCAAGTTCGATAGCCTCATTCATATCTTTTACAACTATGGTTGGAGAATTAACTGCACTATGGCTAAAGGTGGCGCGTGTTTCTTCATGTTGCGGCTTTCCATGCACGATCACTGAATAATCATTTTTAGCGATGGCTTCCGCGCGATTCCAAACTTTTTCTACAAACGGGCAGGTAGTATTGTATTGCTCAATTTTAACGCCGGCGTCTAATAATTTTTGTTCAATTTGTATGGTGGTTCCAAAAGCCGGGATCACAACGATGTCATCGGGATTTAGTTTTTCAAAAGGAATAATGGTATTGCCTTTTGTATCCATTAAAAACGCTACGCCCCTGCTTTTTAAATCATCATTTACCTGTGGATTATGGATCATTTCACTAAGGAGGTAAATCTTTTTATCCGGATTTTCTTCAATGGTTCTAAAAGAAATTTCGATGGCATTTTCTACACCATAACAAAATCCGAAATGGCGTGCAAGAAATATTTGAATTTTACCGAAATCCAAACAAGTAGGTTCAAAATCCTTCTTTAATTTATCGTCAGTTTTACGCTTATTTTTTATAGCGGTTATCAGTGGACTCCGGTAAAAAACTGGAACATCAAATTTTTTCATATCGTGCTGCTTTCAGTGTCAAAGTTACAACCTGCAAAGTATGTAAATCGGTTGAACAAATTATTATGATTAAATTTAGCGTTTTTAAGTAAAAGAATTATGTCGAAGAAAAAATCAAATAAGAAACATCCGAAGTGGAGTTATTCCACCAATATCTATGAAGTAAATGTACGGCAATATACGCCGGAAGGGACTTTCAACGCTTTTGCAAAACATCTTCCACGGTTAAAGGATATGGGCGTGCAGACTTTATGGTTTATGCCTGTATTACCCATTAGTGAAAAAGGCCGCCTGGGAATATTGGGCAGTTATTATGCTGCCAATAATTATGAAGCGATCAATCCGGAATTTGGTACAGCAGAAGATTTTAAAGCACTGATTAAAGAAGCGCATGAAATGGGTTTTAAGATTCTTATGGATTTTGTTGCCAACCATGCAGGAAACGACCACGCATGGACACATGACCATCCTGATTATTTTGTAAAGAGAGAAGATGGCGAGTTCTTTCATCCGCACGGGTGGTCAGATGTGGTACAATTAAATTATGATGTGCCGGAAGTTTGGAAGAGCATGGTGGAAGTTCTTAAGCTATGGGTTAAGGAATATGACGTGGACGGTTTTCGTTGCGATATGGCGCATCTCGTCCCGCTTGAGTTTTGGATATACGCAAAAAAGAAAGTGTCGAAATTGAAAGATAATTTGTTTTGGCTGGGAGAATGCCAGGTACCTGAATATCACAAAGTGTTTGATGCTACCTACTCGTGGAAATGGATGCATGCCTCAGAACAATTTTGTCATAATCAAATGAACCTGCAAAGCCTGCTTACAGTTTTGTATAAATCGGTTACAGAGTTTCCATGTAACGGCATGCGTATTTATTTTACTTCAAACCACGATGAAAATAGCTGGAACGGAACTGAGTATGAAAAGTATGGCGATGCTGCTAAATTAATGGCGGTTTTTTCCTGCACATGGGATGGAATTCCATTGATCTATTCAGGACAGGAATTGCCAAATAAAAAGCGATTGAAATTCTTTGAAAAAGATGCAATTGACTGGACAGGAAAATTTGAATTACACGATTTTTATAAAACACTGCTTACTTTAAAAGCCACCAATAAAGCGTTGCGCGCAGGTGATCCTGAAGTGCTTGTTCAGATTATTTCACATCCTGAAGATGAAAATGTTTTTGCCTTTTTGCGTAAATACAAATCGAGCCAGGTTTTTGTGATCTTAAATTTTAGCGACCAGGGATTAAATTATGAGGTAAAAAACGTAAAAGGAGTTTTCAGGAACCTGTTTTGGAATGATGATATTGATTTTGAACTCAAGAGCCAGGTGTGGCTGCATCCATGGGATTATTTGGTTTTCGAAAGAATTCCTATGTTGTCCTGAAAAGTTTTTCATCAGTAAAAACAGTATTTATTCACTTAGTTAAAATTAATTGACCAAATAAGCGTTATAGCGTTATACCAAAGAAAAAGGTATATTTGCAGTATTATTCTCCTACTTAGCAGACTGGATTTTCTATCAAAAGCTCATCAAGTCATAGGTTTTGAGCATACAGCAAACAAACTTTCAGAAACCAATTTTCAGGGAAGTTATCATTTACATTAAAACAACAAAATTGTTATTTAAAGAATTACATTTAATAGCGCCCATTTTAAAGGCGCTCGAAACCGAAGGTTATACAGAACCTACGCCGATTCAGGAACAGGCTATCCCTCATATTTTAAGGGGAAAAGATCTTTTAGGATGCGCTCAAACAGGCACAGGTAAAACTGCCGCTTTTGCAATTCCTATTTTGCAGAACCTGATGTTGCAACAAAACGAAGATGCACATAATAATAATATTAAAGCATTGATCTTAACGCCAACGCGCGAACTTGCTATACAAATAGATGAAAGTTTTGAAGCGTATGGAAAACATACAGGCATAAAACATGCTGTAATATATGGAGGCGTTTCGCAGTTTCATCAAACGAGCCAATTACGCCGTGGCGTGGATGTGCTTATCGCTACTCCGGGCAGATTACTCGATCTTATCGCACAGAAATTCGTGGATTTGAAACACATCAAAATGTTTGTGCTTGACGAAGCGGATCGCATGCTTGATATGGGTTTTATACACGACGTAAGAAAAGTCATTGCTATTCTTCCGGAGGAAAAACAGACATTATTTTTCTCAGCAACAATGCCTCCTGAAATTACCAGGCTTTCTTCATCGATTTTACAAAATCCTATAAGAGTAGAAGTAACGCCTGTTTCATCAACAGCAGAAAATGTAGAGCAACATATTTACCTGGTGGAAAAAAATGACAAGCGCCAATTGTTAATCCATCTTTTAAAAAATGGAACTATTCAAAATGCACTCGTTTTTACCAGGACAAAATA
Organism: Chitinophagales bacterium; assembly: GCA_038210685.1. Classification (GTDB taxonomy): domain Bacteria; phylum Bacteroidota; class Bacteroidia; order Chitinophagales; family Chitinophagaceae; genus Ginsengibacter. The sequence continues at coordinate 3,577 of JBBQWJ010000262.1, forward strand.
CGGGGCTGATAAGATTGCGCGTGAACTTCATCGCGCTAATATAAAAGCTGACGCCATACACGGAAATAAAACACAAAATGCACGTCAAAAAGCATTGAGTAATTTTAAAGAAGGAAAGATCAGGGTACTTGTTGCAACAGATATTGCAGCACGTGGTATTGATGTGGATGATTTGAGCCATGTGATAAATTTTGAATTACCGAATGTTCCTGAAACGTACGTTCATCGTATCGGCCGTACAGGAAGAGCAGGCAATTCAGGAGCTGCACTTTCTTTTTGCGATATGGAGGAAAGAGCTTACCTGCGTGATATTCATAAGTTGATTGAAAAAACGATCCCGGTAGTTGAAGGCCATCCTTATGCGAGCAACATGCAGTTTGTGCAAACACCGGTTGCTGCAAATAACATGATGAACCGAAAACCTGCTTCACACAGCGGTTTCAGAAGAGCAAGAAGCTGGAGCCAGGGAAGATAGGATCTTAAACACGGAAGATTTTTTATTTATAATCTCATTTGACAACTTTAAAAGGTTGTCATTTTTTTTGCAAACGTTTTTACAGCAGACAAAGAAATAAGCAGAATTCCTGTTTAGTAAAAGGATATATTAAAAAAGAAGTTTCAAAATGAGAAATAGAAATATGAAATATTTGTTTGTTTACTACAAGTAAACTTTAAAACAAAGTCCTGTTAAGTCTTCCGATCAAAACGCCCTGGTGATATATCTGCATGGCGTATTTCCCTTTTTGAAAATTTGGTGAGTCAATTGAAAACACAAGACGATTGCCATTGTCCTTTTTATTATCGAAACGGATTATAGCTGAGTACAATTTATTGCCGGTTTTGGTT
>JBBQWJ010000263.1:0-4381 GCA_038210685.1 Chitinophagales bacterium
TGTCGCAAAGTATGCGAAGGAATCAATTATGTAAGCCACCAGGCAGCCTTGGGTTCAGTGCCGCGTTCCATAAAAGATCCATCCAATACTAATGATGTAAATGTTGGAGGTTTTGTGAATATTCTTAAAGCGGCTGTTGAAAATAAGGTAAATCAATTTGTCTATGCTTCTTCTTCATCCGTGTATGGAGATGAGCCAACTTTACCAAAGAAAGAAGACCGCATCGGTAATTGCTTGTCTCCTTATGCAGTAAGTAAAAGAGCGGATGAATTATATGCAGGCGTTTTTGCTAAAGCTTATGGGATACCGGTTTTAGGCTTTCGCTATTTTAATATTTTTGGTCCACGGCAGGATCCTGATGGTACTTATGCTGCTGTGATCCCATTATTCGTTAAAGCAATTATGAACAATACTTCTGCTTTTATTAATGGTGATGGTGAACAAACCCGCGATTTCACTTTCGTTGAAAATGCTGTTCAAATTAATATCAAGGGGATGCTTTCTGATAATGAGGAAGCAAAAAATAATGTTTACAATGTAGCTGTAGGTGAAAATTATTCTGTCAACTTTTTATACAATTCAATCAGAGATTACTTGGATAGCAATATAGAAGCGGTTCATCGTGAACCTCGTGAAGGGGATATCAGAAATTCACTTGCTGACATTTCATTAGCTAAGAATTTATTAGGCTACCAACCTACTACAAAATTTGAATCAGGGCTAATTAAAACAATTGATTACTTTAAAGAATTATATTCGCAAAAATAATTTGAAGTAAAGTTTTAAAATCTCCTTGATGCCTTTTATTAAAACCAAATTTCCTGATTTATTGGTTTTTGAACCAAAAGTTTTTGAAGATAACCGTGGTTATTTTTTTGAAAGTTATAATCAGAATGTTTTTTCTGATGAGGGAGTTAATATCAATTTTGTTCAGGATAACCAGGCACAGTCTTCTTTTGGTGTTGTAAGAGGTTTGCATTATCAACTGGAGCCTCACTCCCAAACCAAACTTCTTCGGGTTTTATCAGGAGAAATCATTGATGCGGTTGTTGACATTCGGAAAAACTCACCAACTTACGGCAAAGCATACACGATTTTGCTTTCTGCCAAAAATAAAAAACAACTTCTTGTTCCTAAGGGCTTTGCTCATGGATATTCAGTAATCAGCGAAACTGCTGAAGTCTTTTATAAATGCGATGAGTTTTATCATAAAGAAACTGAAGGCGGTATCGCGTGGAATGATCTTTCTTTGGAAATTGATTGGCGACTCCCGGCTGATAAAATAATTGTCTCTGAAAAGGATCAGCAATTACCTTTATTAAAAGACTGCATTCATAATTTCGTTTTTAAAGGTTAAAAAATAAATGTCTTCTCAAAATTTTATAGCGACAATATTAGTAACCGGGGCGAATGGCCAGCTAGGCAATGAAATAAAAAATCTTTCAAAAAAATATACCACCTATAAGTTTTTATTTACTTCTAAAGAAGATCTTTCGATTGAAAATACTGAATCTGTAAGAACATTTTTTAAAATCAATCATATTGATTATTGCATTAATTGCGCCGCTTACACGGCAGTTGACAAAGCTGAATCAGAAAAAGAAAAGGCTTTTTTAATTAATGCAGACGCAGTAGGAGAGTTGGCAGGTATTTGTGAGCAACATCAAACAAAGCTGATTCATATTTCAACGGATTATGTTTATGATGGAAGTTCTGGGATTGCTTTGAAAGAAGAAGCACCTAATGGCCCAATAAACGTTTATGGAGTTTCAAAGCTTAAGGGCGAACAGCTTGCCTTAAATAATAGTCCTTCCACTCTTATCATTCGCACTTCATGGGTTTACTCTTCTTTTGGAAATAATTTTGTAAAAACGATGTTGCGTTTGTTCAGGGAAAAAGATGCGATTAATGTGATTAATGACCAGTTTGGTTCTCCTACTTATGCCGCTGACCTTGCAGGCGTGATTATGACTTTTATTGTGCAAATGGAAAATGGAGAAACATTTTCAGGCATTGTAAATTATTCTAACGAGGGAGTTACTACCTGGTTTGATTTTGCAAAAGAAATTAAATCATTGGTGCAAACTGATTGTAAAATAAATCCTATTCCTTCTTCTTCATATAAAACAGAGGCTCAACGCCCTAAGTATTCAGTTCTGGATACTTCTAAAATTAAAGAATGGCTTCAATTGGATATTCCTTCATGGAAAGAAAGCTTAAAGAAATGTATTCAGATTTTGAAAGCTGATTGATTTACCGCTATTGTATTAGAGAAATATACTTTCTTTTTAACCTCTATCTTTGCAGCTAAAAATTCAAAAACTTGGATACGAGATTTCAATTTCAATATTTACCTTTTTCGCAAACTGGAAAGTTTACCAAGATTGTATTGGATTACATTGATGGTTCTCCGGCATTAAAAGATTTTTATACAAATCCTGTAGATATCGATGGAATAAAATCGGCTATTTCTGAAAGAAAGAAATTTAATACCAACCGTAAATTGTTGGTTGATCAGTTTACAAAACAATACCAGGATTTTGAAGATTGTGAAAGTGTTAAAGCTAATATCAGTGCGCTTTCAGATGAAAATACGTTCACCATTTGTACAGCGCATCAACCTAATATTTTTACCGGCCATCTTTATTTTGTTTATAAGATTTTGCATACCATAAAGTTGGCAGATTCTCTTAAAAAAGAATTACCGGAATATAATTTTGTTCCGGTTTTTTTTATGGGAAGTGAAGATGCAGACTTGCAGGAACTAAATCACATTGTAATTGACGGAGAAAAATATATTTGGGAAACCAAACAATCAGGTGCAGTTGGAAGGATGAAAGTGGATGATAGCCTTATCAGATTAATTGAAAAAATTTCAGGAAGATTATCGGTTGAAAAATATGGAAACATTTTAATTGAGTTATTAAAAAAATGTTTTACAAAGAACTCAACAATTGAATATTCTACTTTTTTGTTTGTTCACTATCTCTTTAAAGAGTTTGGGTTGCTAGTTCTTTTGCCTGATAACGCCGCCTTTAAAAAAGAAATGGTAACTGTTTTTGAAGATGATATTTTCAATCACACTTCTTCTGATATTGTAAGTCAATCCTCAGAAAAATTATCTAAAAATTATAAGGCACAGGCTTATCCACGCGAGATCAATTTATTTTATCTGAAAGATAATCTCCGAAACAGGATTGTTCCTGTTGAAGATCATTTTGTAGTACATGCTACTGATATTGTTTTTACAAAAGAAGAAATAAGAAAGGAATTGCGGGAACAACCGGAACGCTTCAGTCCGAATGTAATTTTACGTGGATTGTTCCAGGAAATAATTTTGCCGGATGTCGCATGGATCGGTGGTGGTGGCGAGTTGGCTTATTGGTTGCAGTTAAAAGATCTGTTCAACCATTATGAGGTACCGTTTCCAGTTTTGATAGTTAGAAATTCTTTTCTAATCGCAGATGGAAAATCTAAAAACCTTTTACAGAAATTAAATTTGAATGTTGTTGATCTTTTTAAAGGGAAAGAAACATTGTTGAATGAATTGGTAAAGAGAGAGAGCTTATCAGTTTTAAATTTGGACAAGCAAAAAAAGGAATTGGATATGATTTATTCAGAAATAAAATTGCTGGTAAATACTATTGACTCTACGCTTAAAGAACATACCGAAGCGTTGGAAACTCAACAAATGAAAAAGCTTTCTGCATTAGAAAAGAAAATGTTAAGAGCGGAAAAAAGGAAATTTTCAGATCAGAAAAATCAATTGCATAAGATTTTTGAATCGCTGTTTCCGTCTGATGGATTACAGGAACGAACCGAAAATTTTATGCTTTTTTATGCGCGTTGGGGAAGTGATTTTTTCAGGATACTTTATGATGCTTCATTAACACTTGAGCAGGAATTTTGTGTTATAGAAACTCTGGCGGATTCTGCAAATGCGAAATAAAAATCTTCAAAAAAAGTTGGTTTACTATAATCTTATTTCCCTGAGAGTTTTTCAGCTTTTTTCTCCACTTCTTCTTTCATTTCTTTTTTAAAAGCGGCTAATTTCTTTGAAAGTTCTTTATCTGAAATTCCGAGAATTTCGGCTGCTAATATTCCTGCGTTTTTTGCAGCATTTAAGGCTACAGTAGCCACAGGCACACCATTGGGCATTTGTAAAATAGAAAGAAGTGAATCCCAGCCATCAATGGAGTTAGAAGATTTTATGGGAACGCCAATAACCGGTAGAGTAGTCAAGGAAGCGATCATGCCGGGGAGATGTGCGGCGCCTCCGGCGCCGGCGATAATTATTTTTAATCCGCGCGCTGAGGCAGTAGAAGCATAGTCTACCATTCGCATCGGCGTGCGGTGTGCCGAAACAATTGTCAGTTCGTAA
>JBBQWJ010000264.1:0-4359 GCA_038210685.1 Chitinophagales bacterium
CGTAACGCAACCGGCTGTTTTTTTACATTCAGTAATTGCCTTTACAACGATTGCCGATAAACGACCGGATATGGTTGCCGGCCATTCTCTTGGCGAATTTTCAGCATTGGTTGCCAACGGATGCCTCAGTTTTGTGGATGCTTTAAAATTAGTTTCTGTAAGGGCAGAGGCGATGCAAAAAGCTTGTGAAATTTATCCTTCCACTATGGCTGCTATTCTCGGTTTGGAGGATAAAAAGGTTGAAGAAATTTGTGACGATATTATAAATGAAGTCGTTGTTCCCGCTAATTACAATTGTCCCGGGCAGATTGTTATTTCCGGCTCCATGAAAGGGATTGAAGAAGCCTGTATTTTGTTGAAGGAAGCAGGAGCGAAGCGTGCTTTGGTCCTTCCTGTGGGCGGTGCTTTTCATTCGCCTTTAATGCAACCCGCAAAAGATGAATTGGCAGAAGCAATTGAAAAAACAAGATTTAATAAACCATTTTGCCCCGTTTATCAAAACGTGGTTGCGAAAGCGGTTACCGATCCGGCAGAAATAAAATCAAATCTTATTGCGCAACTTACCGGCCCTGTAAGGTGGACGCAAACGGTTGAACAAATGATTGCAGATGGTGCAACAAAATTTACAGAATGCGGACCCGGAAAGGTTTTGCAGGGATTGGTTGCTAAAATAAACAGGGAAGTTGAGGTGAATGGAATTGGGTAAATAGAAATTTCTTTTTTTTGTTGCTTTACTGCCTCTCATATTTCTTTAAAACTTAATTCTTGATTTCAAATTGTTCTAACTTCATTTGATAATTGAATGTATCATGAAGAAACTATTTTTTATTCTACTTATGACGATAACCACAAACGCTTTTCCTCAAATAATATATCCTGATACAAAAAAAGTAAACCAGGAAGACAACTACTTTGGAACCATTATTAAAGATCCCTACCGATGGCTGGAAGATGATAACAGTGAAGAAACAAAGGCCTGGGTGAAGAAAGAAAACGCGGTAACAGAAAATTATTTGTCACAAATTCCTTTTCGGCAAAAAGTGAAAGATGAACTGAAGTCGATGTGGAATTATACACGCTATGGTTCGCCTTTTAAGGAAGGTGATTACTATTATTTTTATAAGAATGACGGATTGCAAAACCAGGCAGTTTTGTACCGACAAAAGGGGCTTGACGCGAAGCCTGAAGTTTTTATTGATCCCAATAAAATGAGCAAAGACGGCACTGCTTCCATCAGCGTTCCTTCTTTCAGCAAAAACAATAAGTATGCAGTTTACCTGGAAGCGCAGGCGGGAAGTGATTGGGAAGTGGCGCACGTGATGAATGTGTCGGACAAAAGTTTATTGAAGGATGAATTGAAATTTATAAAATTCAGTGGTACTTCGTGGAAAGGTGATGAAGGATTTTACTACAGCCGTTATCCGCAAACTGATGATAAAGAAAAACTAACGGTTCAAAATCAAAATCATAAAGTTTATTTTCATAAGATCGGTACGTCGCAAAGTGAAGATGTTTTAATTTACGAAGACAAAGAACATCCGCTGAGAGTAATAGGAGCATGGCTTACAGAAGATGAACACTTTTTGGTGGTAACTAAAAGTGAGGGAACAAGTGGCTCAGAAATATGGGTAAAAGATATGCTGAACGCTTCTGCAAAAAATGATTTTAAATTGTTGGTAAAAGGATTTGATACGGAATCAAGTGTGGTTGATAATGATGGTAATGGAATTTTAGTTCGAACCAATGCGGAGGCACCTAATTACAAAGTAGTCTTGATAGATCCGAAAAATCCTGCAAGAGCCAATTGGGAAACTGTTATTCCCGAAAGGAAAGAATTACTTGAATCTGTAGGAACCGCTGGCGAAAAATTATTTCTCTCTTATTTGCAGGATGCTTCAAGCAGGGTGTATCAAACGGATTACAAAGGTTACCACGCCAAACAAATAGAACTTCCCGGAATCGGCTCTGCCGGCGGCTTCAGTGCACATAAAAAAGATAAAGAACTTTTCTATTCTTATTCTTCTTTTGATCACCCGGCTTCTATTTACAGATATGATATTGAAACAGGCACATCGAAACTTTTCCGCAAAAGTGAGGCAAAAGTAAATGCGGAAAATTACCAGACATTGCAATCATTCTGCATCAGTAAAGACGGAACGAAAGTGCCGATGTTTATCACTTATAAAAAAGGGATCAAGCTTGATGGAAACAATCCTGTTTTGATGTATGGTTACGGCGGATTCAATATTCCATTAACGCCGGGCTTTTCCATTTCAAATTCCTTTTTTATGGAGCATGGCGGCGTTTTCGTAGAAGTGAATCTTCGCGGAGGAAGTGAATACGGAGAAGAATGGCACAAAGAAGGAATGTTGCAAAACAAGCAGAATGTGTTTGATGATTTTATTGCAGCGACGCAATTTTTAATTGATAAAAAATATACCAATCCTTCCAGGCTCGCCATGCGTGGCGGAAGCAACGGCGGTTTATTGATTGGAGCCGTAATGACACAAAGGCCCGATCTTTTTAAAGTGGCGCTTCCGCAGGTGGGTGTTTTGGATATGTTGCGGTATCATCTCTTCACCATTGGCTGGGCGTGGGCAACAGAATATGGTAGAAGTGATAAGAAAGAAGATTTTGAAAATCTCATCAAATATTCTCCGTTACAAAATTTAAAAACCGGCGTAAAATATCCTGCGACATTGATCACTACCGCTGATCATGACGACAGGGTAGTGCCGGCACACAGTTTTAAGTTTGCCGCTACTTTGCAGGCAGATAATGAGGGAACCAATCCAACCTTGATTCGTATAGAAACCAAAGCAGGTCATGGCGCCGGAAAGCCAACTGATAAACAAATTGATGAAGAAGCGGACATTTGGAGTTTTGTGATGTATAATTTGGGAATGGATTTTTAAATGATTCACTTAATCTCCCCTAAATAAAAATGCGCATTAAAAGTAGCTTTACTGTTTCCTTACCCACGCAATATTTTCTCCATCTTCCTGCTTTTGGCCAGCTCATCTACCAACTTATCAAGATAACGAACTTTTTGTGTCAAAGGATTTTCAATTTCCTCTACACGATAGCCGCAGATCACTCCTGTAATGAGGTGTGCATTCGCATTCAGCGAAGCTTTTTGAAAGAAGGTTTCAAAAGTTGCCTTTTCGTGTATTAGTTGTTGCAGTTGCTTATCGTCAAAGCCGGTTAACCATTCTATCACCTGGCTCAGTTCTTCCTTCGTTCTGCCTTTCTTCTCTACTTTCTTTATAAGCAATGGATAGACTGAGGCAAAAGTCATTTTCGCAATTCTTTCATCATGTTTGTTGGAATTACTCATGGCTTGAATTATAAAGATAATCTTTAAATGTAATTGCGGAACATGACAAAGGCATAACCCGGAATTCTCCAGGTTGATGAGGTGTGCGCCAGGAAAATCACACTTCCTGCGCGAGCAATATGAAAATAAAAATACCCAATAAAAGTTGGTTTACTTCAAATATCAACAGCACAGATGCGCCGTCGCTTCTTGCTTTAGCTGTATATCTGCGCGAGTAAGGGGATTTACAATAAGACCTAACCCTATCGGATTAAGGCAATTGTCCCTTTTTTATTGATAACTTTTCCGTTATAATCTATAGCTTGTGCTATGTAAACGTATATTCCTTCGGGCTGAGGTTCACCTGAAAAAGTTCCATCCCATCCCTGTCCAACAGTGGATGTTTTGTATAGCATTTGCCCAAATCGGTTATAAATGCTGAAGTATCTTAATTGTTTTATACCTACAACTATTGGCCGGATAACATCATTAAGGCCATCCTGGTTTGGTGTAAATGCATTAGGGATAAATATAGTTGGCTGGAATTTAAATACAAATACTTTTATATCATCACTCCCTGAGCAACCCTCCGCTGTACTAACGGTTACATGGTAGATGACTGAATCGTATGTTGCGCTTAATATTACCACAGGGTTGTTGATGTAAGGATCACTCATGCCAACAGAAGGTGACCAAAAATAATTAGTGCCACCAGACGCATTGAGTTGCAAAGGCTGGTTGGCTACTACCGCGGTGTCATTACCCGCAAAAGCATCAACCGGTGGAACAACGGTTACGATTACGGTATCACTCACTGGTTTAATACAACCTTGCGCATTGCTAGCTGTAAAAATGTATGCGGTCGTTGTTGCCGGGATTGCTATCGGAGTAAGTGTGTTTCCATGCAACAAACTATAAGATGGATTCCATGTAAAGGAAGGCGCAGTTGTAGTTGCCGAAAGCGTTACTCTTTTGCCATAACATATTGTCGTATCAGTTCTGGTAATTACTATTGGATAGGGTGCTAATTTGATATTTATACT
>JBBQWJ010000265.1:0-4332 GCA_038210685.1 Chitinophagales bacterium
GCAGATAATATTGCAATGGAGAAAAAGGATGCACAGTGTGAATGGTGAGTAGATTTTCCGAAACAGTGAAGCAACAAATAACCCGGATTCTTATTTTTCCAGTTGCAACTGCATTTTCTTTACACGCTCTTCCAGTTTTTCTGAGGAAAGGTCTTCGCGCATGCTGTCTACTTTTATGGGGAAACAGAAAGGCGTAAGTCGTCGCGGATAAGTAATAATTATTTTTCCTTTTTGAATTCTTTCCAGCATATCACGAAGCCGTTGTTCTTCCATTTGCTGCTCCATTACTTCATTATACGCCTGGCGTAACAACAGGTTATTGGGTTCATATTCTGAAAAAACATTAAAGAGTAGGGAAGCAGAAGATTGCAGGTGACGCGCTTTTTTTTGTTCGCCGGGGAAACCCTGGAAAATCAATCCGCCAATAACAGCAATATCACGAAATTTTCTTTTGGCCATTTCCACGCTGTTGAGGCTTCGCTGAATATCTTCAAATAAATTATCAGGAGAAAAAAGCGCATAAGCATTATCGTTATCTAACGGTATGGGCTGATCGCTCAGTAATTCAAAACCATAATCGTTCATGGCAAATGAAAAGGTGATGGGTGTAATTAAACTAATCCGGTACGCCAAAACTGCCGCCATTGCTTCGTGCACCAATCTTCCTTCAAAAGGAAAAACAAAAAGATGAAAACCATCTTTTGTTTCGATCTGCTCGATGAGTAATTCATTTTGTTTTGGAATGTGAGAAAGGTATTCCTGCAATTCAAAAAGCGGTTGCAAAACGGCGAGCTCGGGTTCTTTTTTTCTGCGTAAACTATCGTTAGTAATTTCCAAACCGGCTTCATCAAATTTTTTGCGCAGCATAAAACCCAAATTCGCTGACAGCGGCATTCTTCCGCCCTGCCAGCTTGGTATTCTTGATTTTTTTGCGTTTGATTTTCTCACGATGCAGGTCATGTCTTTTATCATCACAAATTCCAGCGTTCTTCCTGCCAGTGTAAAAACATCGCCGGGCTGCATTCCTGCAATAAACCACTCTTCAATTACACCTACATAGCCGCCTCCAAGAAATTTTACTTTCAACATCGGGTCGCTTACGATAGTGCCTATGTGCATACGATGGCGCATGGCAATTCGCCGGCTGTTTATTTTATAAAGTCCGTCTATAATTTCCACTTTTTTATAATCATCATATTGCTGCAACGCAACGCCGCCGGCAGTTACAAAGTGAAGAATTTGCTGCCATTCTTCCTTGGTAATATCACGATAGCAATAAGTGGATTTTATTTCTTTCAAAATAGTTGAAGGATAAAAACCATCGGAAATAGCGAGCGTACTTAAGTATTGAATGAGCACATCATAACACAAAATCCTGGGTTCGCGGCTTTCGATTAAATTGATGGCGATAGAATCTTTTAGCGCGGCAGCTTCGATCAGTTCGAGTGAATGAGTAGGCAAAAAATATATTTTACTTACTTCTCCCGGGCGGTGGCCACTTCTTCCTGCGCGTTGTAAAAAGCGGGCAACACCTTTTGGCGAACCCACTTGTATCACGGTTTCTACCGGCCTGAAATCAACACCAAGATCGAGGCTGGCGGTGCAAACAACCGCTTTTAAATTTCCCGTGTGCAAATTTTCTTCTACCCAAAACCTCAGTTCCTGCTCAATGCTGCCGTGGTGTAAAGCAATAGCTCCGGCAAGATCGGGGCAAGTACTTAACAGAGCCTGGTACCACATTTCGCTCATGCCGCGCGTGTTGATGAAAATTAGAGTCGTTTTACTTTCCATAATTATGGGAATAACTTTTTCAACCAGTTTGATGCCCAAATGGCCTGCCCATGGATATTTTTCAATTTCATCAGGGAAGATGGATTCGATTTTTATTGGCTTGTCGATTTTTGCGGTAACCGTCACATAGTCTTTTTGATCCAATCCTTTTTGTGAAAGCGGAGAAAGTAACACTTCCCTTGCTTCTCCTAAATTACCGATGGTGGCGCTAATGCCCCAAACAGAAACTCCGGAATAAGATTCATGTTTTTTTGTTGGTTTACTGTTGCCATTACTTACACCGATAATTCTCGAAAGCGCCAATTCTACCTGCACGCCACGTTTGCTGCCGAGCAGTTCGTGCCATTCGTCAACGGCAATCGTTTGCAGGTTTTTAAAAACATCCGGGTAATTTTTTTGCGCGAGTAAAAGATGCAAACTTTCCGGTGTGATAATGAGAATTTCAGGAAGATTCCTTTTTTGTTTGGCTCTTTCGGCAATGGTAGTATCGCCGTTGCGGATGCCGACTTTCCAGTTCATTCCAAGTTCAAAAATTACTTCTTCCATCGCCCTGCCGATGTCTTTTGCCAGTGCACGCAAAGGTGTGATCCATAAAAGTTGCAGGCCATTTTTATCTTTGGTTTGATAATCTTTTGGCTGTTCATTAATAAAATTAATAACCGCACCTAAAAAAACGGAAAATGTTTTTCCGCAACCGGTAGGCGCATTTACAAGACCGGATTTTTTGTTAACAATGTGCTGCCACGTTTCTTCCTGGAAAGCAAAAGGAATAAAATCTTTGGCTTTGAGCCACTGATTGATGATTTGGAAACCGGGAGTGTTTTTTAATTTCATTTTATTAGCCACGAATTTCACGAATTAAATTGAATGACTCTGCTGATTTTTGATATCTTTAAGACTGTAATAATTGAATCAAAATGGAAATATTTGTAGCGCTTTTAAGGGGAATAAATGTGGGAGGAAATAACATTTTGCCAATGGCAGAACTGAAAGCACTGTGTGAAGAAACAGGATTTAAGAATGTGAAAACGTACATCCAAAGTGGGAACGTTATTTTTGAAAGTAATAGTTCAGAAGATAAGGCAGTGAGAAAACTTGAAATTGCTTTAAAGAAAAAGTTAGGAAACCCAATTTCCGTTATCATCCGCACAATTGAAGAACTGCAAGTTATCATTTACAATAATCCATTTCCCGATGCTAATCCATCCCAAGTGGGTGTTTTGTTTTTCAGAAATCGGGTGGGTAAGAATCTTTTAAAGGACTTTTCAAATATCGGACCTGAAGAAATTGTATTAAGCAATCGTGAGATATTTATTCATTATCCGAATGGAATGGGAAAATCCAAACTTAAATTATCAAAAATGCCAGGAAAAGGAACGGTGCGTAATATTAATACAGTTAGAAAACTTGCGGAACTCGGAAAGAAATTTAAAATCAATTGATCGGGTCCCTGCACTATTCAGTCTTCTAACCCCTCCAAACTTTCTAACCCTTCCTTCCTATTTCCCATAAATCTCCAGCATTTCCTTCAGATCATCAAGCGTATTGATCTCGTCAGCTTTTTTGTCTTTGCGCCAGCGGTTCATTCTTGGGAAACGCAAAGCTACACCGCTTTTGTGGCGGTTGCTGGCCGTAATTCCTTCAAAAGCAATTTCAAAAACAAGCTCCGGTTTTACCGTACGCACGGGTCCGAACTTTTCAATTGAATTCCTTTTTACAAAGTTGTCTATTTGGGCAAATTCCTTATCTGTCAAGCCAGAATAAGCCTTCGTAAAAGTTACCAACTGGTCGCCATCTTTTACTGCAAAAGTATAATCCGTATAAAGATTGCTTCTTCTGCCGCTTCCCTTCTGCGCATACACCATTACACAATCAATTACCAATGGATCAATTTTCCATTTCCACCAGTCGCCGCGTTTTCTACCTACTTTATAAACCGAATCTTTTTTCTTCAGCATAATGCCTTCACTGTTCATTTCTCTCGATCTTTTTCTTAAATCTGTCAATTCATTCCATGAATTGAAGGCGATTTTTTGCGAAATTCGGATTATTTCATTTTGAACCGGGACAACAATTTCTTCCAGTTTTTTTCTTCTTTCTGTTAATGGTTTTTCCCGCCAGTCTTCATAATTGTGTTCCAAAATATCATACGCAAAAAAGCTCATCGGTGCTTCCTGCAATTGCTTCTTCGAAATATTTTTTCTGCCAATACGCGTTTGCAGAACCGCAAAAGGCAACGGTTTTCCATCAACAGAAGGAATAATTTCCCCGTCTAATACTACGCCGTCAGGCAACAAATCTTTTAAAATAAAATACTCAGGAAATTTATCAGTCATTAATTCTTCTCCGCGGCTCCAAACAAAAAGTTCATTGTTTCTTTTGATAAGCTGTCCGCGGATTCCGTCCCATTTCCATTCGGCCTGCCATTCATTCGTATCTCCTAAAAGTTCCACTTCATTATCAATCGCGTAAGCAAGATAAAAAGGATACGGTTTTGAAAAGTCAGAAACGGAAGAAGTTTCGCTGAGCAATTCTGAAAAT
>JBBQWJ010000266.1:0-4322 GCA_038210685.1 Chitinophagales bacterium
TGTGCCCAATCCTGTGCGGTCATTGTAATCATTAACTTCTGGCCACTATAATCTTTAAGGATTACCCCGGTGCCGGCAGAAGCATCATGAATAGTAGCTTCGCTACCAAGGCTGCTTAGTAATTCTGTCCTGCTCATTGAGCCTTTTAAATAAATAGTATTGGTGGCTCCATCGAACATATCGGCAATCTTAGGTTCGCCGCTTCCTGTTTCTACAGACATGTTGTACACCAGTGTTCCTTCCGTTAGTGCTTTTTGAGCATTTGCCAAAGATGAAAACAACCCAAATGAAAGAAGAAATATAATAAGATGAATTTTCATAACACTTTTATTAATTAAAGATAATTCAATGATAAAGATAGAATTATCGTATTAATAGTTGCAACCTTACCTTTTCTTTTTTAGGGAATCACTTTTCTCTTTCATCGATTTCAGTTTGGCATTGGACTGCTGCATGGCATTCACTTTTTCCTGCCATTTACTCTGTGATGCGGGTTTCTTTTTATTCTCCTGGAGCTTGGCCATTATCTTATCATGATCAATAATGTACTTTTGAATCACCAATTGAATGAGAAGCGTGATGGTATTTGATACTGTATAATACCAGGTTAAAGCTGCAGGCATCTTGTTGAAAACGCCGATCAAAACAACCGGGAAGATATAAGGAAGGTATTTCATTACAGGATTGCTATTGTCCTGCATATTAGACATTCCATAAATGGATATTAACATACTGGTTATTGCAGCAGTAATGGTAAATAAACTTACATGATCACCATAAAAAGGAATATTGAATGGAATGTGATAAATAGAATCATAAGTAGAAAGATCTTTTGCCCATAAAAAACTTTGATGGCGTAAAGCGATATTCGAGTTGAAAAAATCGTACAAAGCGAAGAAAATTGGAATCTGAAACAAAGCCGGAATACATCCCCCTAAAGGATTTACCCCCGCAGTTTTAAACAATTTCATTTGTTCCATTCCAAAAGCTTGCTTATCATCCTTATGTTTTGCTTTAAGTTCTTCAATTTCCGGTTTTAATAATTTCATTTTTGCACCACTCAAATAACTTTGATAAGTAAGTGGTGAAATCAGCAAACGTATAATGATAGTTAGCAACGCAATTACTAACCCGTAACTGGCGATTTTACTAGATAGAAAATTAAACACCGGCATAATAAATCCCCGGTTGATATATTTTACAAATGCAAGGATACCGCTTCCCAGGGGAACCATATTATACATTTGGTTTCCATATGACTTTAATATTTTATAATCGCTGGGACCGTAGAATAGTTGTAAAGGAATGACTGCATCATTTCCCGGGGGAACATCTAATTTCAAATTAGCGGTTGCCTCTGCAATAATATGTAAACTAGTGTCTTCAGGAGATTTCCAACTGATTTCGCCTGAATTAAATTTATTTTTTGCAACTATAGCTGCGGCAAAAAACTGCTGGTTTACTGCCAGCCATTCAACTGGATGATCAAATTTTTGATTGTCATCTTTTCCTTTTACAATATGTTGAAAATCATAATTCCCATTTTCTACGTATGAAATATGAGATTGCATGGTTTCCCACACCATATCCTTTTCCATTTTCACAGCCTTTGCCTTCCACAACAAATCGATTTTATTCTGAGGCTCCAGCTTGTTGGCACCATTCAATTTTATATTAAAATCAAGCATGTAATCATCTGGCTTGATAATATACTGATGCTCAATAGATTCACCTGTATTTGTTTTTAAGCTAAAGGTGATAACCTGGCTGCTATCTCCTGTTGTCTGAACAGCCGAAGGAGTAAAAAGAAGATCGGAGGTTTGAACAGTTTGATTATGGGCGGTATTAATAGGATAAGAAATATCATTAAAACTACCATTTTGTAAAATCAATGGTTTGCCATCAAAAGTTTTAAAATCCTTAATTTGGATTTCTTTAGGCTGGCCGCCTTTATTAGTGAAAGTAATTTTAAGAACTTTATTTTCGATAGTAATCAATTGCTCTTTACCGGTTGTATCCTGTACAAAAGCAGAAGCTAAAGTATCTTTTTGTGCTATGATAGAATCATTAACCGCTTTGAGCTTAGCAGTAGTATCCACTTTAGGCTTGAGCCTGTCAAGAGAATCCTGAATATGTTGTTTTTGCTGTTCAGCGGCCATTTGCCCCTGTTTTGAATAATAGAAATACCCAAAAAATAAGAGCGCTAATAAAACAAATCCTATAACCGAATTTCTGTCCATACCCATTTTTAAAATTAGTGTGCAAATGTAAGCAAAACTTATAGTTAGCGGCTTGAAAATGATGCTACAAACTAAAATGCCCCCGGTAAAGAGGGCATTTTCCAAAAATTATTAATTTATTTTTTTGCCGGAGCTGCAGCGGATGGCGCAGCGGCTGCAGCGGCTGGCGCAGCTGTAGGGGCAACTTTTGCCTCTTCCTGTTTCAACTGGCGGGTCATTGTTACTGATGCAATCGGGATGCGTGGAGAATTCATAACTTCCATATTCTCTGGTTTTACATCCTGTACGCGAATATTTTCATTCAATTTAAGATCATCAATATTCACTTCAATATGTTCCAGCAAATGCCTTGGAAGTGTCTTTACTTTCAATGATTTGATTTTCACTACTAATTTTCCTCCTTCTTTAACTCCTTGCGGAACGCCGACAAACTTTAAAGGGATATTTACAGAAACTCTTTTATTTGCAACAAGTTCCAAAAAATCAACATGAATAAGATCATCGCTCACTTTACCAAATTGAAGATCTTTTAAAACACATTGATAAGTTTCTCCCTCCACTTTAATTTCTGCCAGCATAAATTCAGGCGTGTAAATAATATCTTTGTAAGCTGATGCCGGAGCAGAAAAATTGATTTCTTTTGCACCTCCGTAAATTACAGCTGGCACTTTGTTCTCAGAGCGAAGTTGGCGGGTGGCTGATTTGCCAAAATCGGTCCTGAGTTGTCCTTCGATTGTAATTGTTTTCATTATTAATATTTTATTTTTTTGAGGCGCAAAGGTAGGGCAAAATATTGAAATATTTTTTTGATTCTTCCTCGAATCAACTTCAATAAAATAAAAATCGTGCTTATTTATTGGTTTACTGCAAGCAAAAAAAGGTTAGCTGCCCGCCAGGTCCCTTTTATGCATCTTACTTCTTATAAAAAGACTGTTGATACTTTTATTTTCATATGCATTACGGATGGCAACAGCAAAAAGATCGGCTACTGAAACTACTTTTATTTTATCAATTTTCTTTTTAACGGGGATCGTATCACAAACCACCAATTCTTCCAAAACACTATTTTCAATATTTTCATAGGCATTATTACTCAATACCGGGTGAGTACAAAATGCCCGAACACTCCTGGCCCCTTTTTCCAATAATAAAGCAGCGCTTTTGCAAAGAGTTCCTCCTGTATCGCAGATATCATCAATCAATACAATATCCCGATCCGTTACATCCCCTATTACTACCATACTCGCAATTTCATTGGCTCTCCTCCGGTGTTTATCACAAATTACCATATCGACTTCAAAATAACTGGCTATTTCGCGGATTCTGTTGGCGCTACCAACGTCAGGAGCGGCAAAAGTGAGGTTTTCAAGATTTAAATCTTCGATGTAAGGAATATAAATAGCAGATGAATCCAAATGATCCACCGGAATATCAAAGTAACCCTGTATTTGCGGAGCATGAAGATCCATGGTGATCACCCTATCGGCACCTGCAGCAACAATCATATTGGCAACCAATTTTGAACCGATCGCCACACGGGGCTTATCTTTTCTATCTTGACGTGCATAACCATAATAAGGAATTACCGCGATCACTTTATACGCAGAGGCCCTCTTTGCAGCATCTATCATTAATAACAACTCCATTAAATTATCGGTAGGAGAAAAAGTACTTTGGATCAAAAACACAAACTGCCCCCGGATGCTCTCCAGGTATTCTACACCTATCTCACCGTCACTGAATTTTTGAATATTAATTTTACCCAAAGGTTCCCCAAATCTTAAAGCTATTTGTTTTGCAAGATATTGGGAGCCGGTTCCAGAAAAAAGTTTTACGTTAGGATGCATAATTTTAATAATTGTGGAATAATTAGTTTAGCGAAATTATAATTAATATTTTTGGAAATAAACTCTAATTCATGGAAAGTTCTAACAAGTCATCCACCTCGATCAAAAATTGGGCGGTGGGCGACCGGCCAAGAGAAAAACTTTTATCCAAGGGAAAAGAAAGCCTGAGCGATTCTGAATTGGTTGCCATACTTCTCAATAGTGGAACCGGAAAAGAAAGTGCGATTGATGTGGC
>JBBQWJ010000267.1:0-4316 GCA_038210685.1 Chitinophagales bacterium
GTCTTGAGGTCGGGATAATTTTCGACCACCGCCAATAACTTACTGAATGAACTTTGCAATCCCGCCTGTGCATTTTGATAAGCTTCCAAAGATTTAGGATCGTTAACATCCACATTCACAGAGGTTGCTTTTGCACGTGCCTGAACCACTTCTGTTAAAGTACTTTTTTCAAAGTTGGCAGACCCTTCAATGGTTTTGATCACACTATTATAAAGGTCGGTTCTTCTTTGATAATTGGTTTCTACATTGCTCCATTTGGTTTGTACTTCCTGGTTGGCAGTTACCAATCCATTATATGCACCGCAGCCCCAAAAAAACAAGATCACCACGATCCCGAGTATGACATAAAGCGTAGTTCTTGATTTCATAATTTTAATTTTATTGTAATAGAAAATTTAAAGATAAATGATTCGATTTTAAGTATGGAAGTTTTTACTTAACCGGTAAAATAAAATTTGTAAGAATTTGTTCGTTTACCGGATTTCCAAATCCTATCCGGCAATCGCCTTAATGCCCGGCAATTCTTTTCCTTCGAAGTATTCAAGCAAAGCGCCGCCGCCGGTAGAAACATAACTTACTTTATCGGCAAGACCAAATTCATTTACTGCGGCTACGCTGTCTCCGCCGCCAACAAGGCTGTAAGCGCCATTTTCAGTGGCTTTAGCAATCGCTTCGGCAATGCCTTTAGTACCTGACCGAAATTTTTCCATTTCAAAAACCCCCATAGGGCCATTCCATAAAATAGTTTTGCTCTCCATGATTTTTTTGCTAAAAATTTCTATTGATTTTGGGCCGATATCCAATCCCATCCAGCCTTTTTCAATGCCATTATTATCTACCGTTTTTGTATCGGCATCTTCAGCAAATTTATTGGCGATCACACTATCCACAGGCAATAAAAGATTTACATTCTGAGCTTTTGCTTTTGATAAAATATCATTGGCCATATCCAGCTTGTCTTCTTCGCAAAGGCTGCTACCAATTTCTTTTCCCTGCGCCTTTAAAAACGTATACGCCATCCCACCACCGATGATGATGTTGTTGGCTTTTTTCAATAGATTTTCAATGATCTCAATCTTATCAGAAACTTTTGCACCTCCAAGAATCGCAGTAAATGGTTTCTCAGAACTGTGCAACACTTTTTCTGCATTGGAAACTTCTGCGTTCATCAAAAGACCAAACATTTTTTTATCGGCTGGAAAAAACTGGGCTATTACTGCTGTAGAAGCATGAGCGCGATGGGCTGTTCCGAAAGCATCATTTACATATACATCAGCCAACTCTCTTAATTTTTTTGCAAATTCTTCATTGCCTTTTTCTTCTTCTTTATAAAAACGGAGGTTTTCTAAAAGCAGCACCTGTCCGGGTTTTAGCTCCTGCGCTTTTTGTTTCGCCACTTCGCCAATGCAATCATTGGCAAATAAGACTTCCGTATTGCCAAGCAATTCTTTCAAATGTGGAACGAGATGCTTTAAAGAAAATTTATTTTCGGGCCCATTTTTTGGCCTTCCTAAATGCGACATTAAAATGACACTACCTCCATCACTCAAAATCTTTTTGATGGTAGGAACCGCAGCCCGCATTCTTGTATCATCCGTAATTGCAAAATGTTCATCGAGTGGTACATTAAAATCCACTCTTACCAATGCTTTTTCGTCTTTAAAATTGTGCTCTGAAAATTGACTCATATCTTTTTTAAAATTTTTCCAAAATTATATAAAAAGGTTGAGTAAGATTTTTTTATACCTTCCCTATACAATTGTATAAAAAACAAATCTAAAAAATTTGTTGATTTACTGTCATAACCTTTTTTAAAATAAAAAAAAAATTGTTACTATAAACATTTCCCTACTATATTTGTAGGATAATAAACATGATGCAGTCAAACCATACACTTCAATATTCAAATACAAGCAATTGCTGCATGTACATTCGTTGTATGCCGTAAGGCATTTACATTTTATACCCCAATTAAGGCAACTTCTAACTAAAAAATTTTAATCTTAATCTTTCATTTATAAACTTTAATGTATGAGCTCTCAACATTTTGAAACCTTACAACAACATGCAGGACAGGAAGCAGATCCAACAACCGGCGCACGCGCTGTCCCTATTTATCAGACAACTTCTTTTAATTTTAAAAATTCGGAACATGGTGCTAATCTTTTTGCGCTAAAAGAATTTGGCAATATTTATACGCGTATCATGAACCCGACAACGGATGTTTTTGAAAAACGTGTAGCTGCTTTGGAAGGAGGAGTCGCAGGATTGGCAACCGCATCGGGACAAGCAGCCCAGTTTCTGGCGCTGACGAATATCTTACAATCAGGAGAAAATTTTGTAACGAGCCCTTTTCTTTATGGTGGTTCCTTCAATCAATTTAAAGTTTCTTTCAAAAGGCTCGGTATTGAAGCCCGATTTGCAAAAGACAATAATGTTGAAAATTTTGAAAGCCTGATTGATGAAAACACAAAAGCGCTTTATACAGAAACCATTGGCAACC
This sequence comes from Chitinophagales bacterium, assembly GCA_038210685.1. Taxonomy (GTDB): domain Bacteria; phylum Bacteroidota; class Bacteroidia; order Chitinophagales; family Chitinophagaceae; genus Ginsengibacter. The sequence goes on from JBBQWJ010000267.1 coordinate 2,504, forward strand.
CTGATTTCAATATTCCGGACTTTGATAAACTTTCCGCTTTGGCTAAAAAACATGATCTGCCATTGATAGTGGATAATACTTTTGCTTGCGCAGGTTACCTTTTTCGACCGCTGGAGCATGGTGCAAACGTAGTAGTACAAGCTGCTACCAAGTGGATTGGTGGCCATGGAACCAGCATCGGCGGTGTGATTGTGGATGGAGGAAATTACAATTGGGGTAACGGCAAATTCCCGCAATTTTCTGAACCTTCGGAAGGATATCATGGCCTTGTTTTCAATGATGTTTTTGGAAGCAAAGGGCCGTTTGGGAATATTCAGTTTATCATTCGTGCAAGAGTGGAAGGTCTGCGAGACTTTGGACCAGCTATTTCTCCATTCAATTCATTTTTATTGATCCAGGGATTGGAAACTTTGTCTTTGCGTGTAGAGCGTCATGTTCAAAATACACTGGCTTTGGCGCAATGGCTGGAGAAAAATCCTAATGTGGAAAAAGTAAATTATCCCGGGCTTGAAAGCAGTCCCCATTACGCGAACGCAAAAAAATATCTGCCAAAAGGCGCTGGCGCTGTTCTTTCTTTTGAATTAAAAGGCGGCAAAGAAAGCGCTACACAATTTGTTGATAATCTGAAATTGATCAGCCATCTTGCCAATGTAGGCGATACCAAAACATTGATCATTCAACCGGCAGCAACAACCCATCAGCAATTATCTGATGAAGCGCAACTTTCGGCAGGAGTAACTCCGGCCATGTTGAGAGTGTCTGTAGGTATTGAACATATTGATGACATCAAGGCCGACATGGAACAGGCTTTCGAAAAAGTTTTTGCATAAAAATATCCTGTTTAATCGCTGATCATAAATCATAATCGTTGAGCCATGAAAATATTAAGCTTGTGGCAAAGCGGTTATGATTTATTTTTGCAAAAATTTTCAAACATAAGATTTTGACGAACAGTATTTTTCTTTCTGAGCAACCTCTGACGCTTGAATCTGGCTATGTTTTACCTAAATACCATTTAGCTTATACCACTTATGGCAAATTCAATGAGGCCAAAGACAATGTGGTTTGGATTTTCCACGCGCTTACTGCCAATAGTGTACCAACAGAATGGTGGCCCGGTTTGGTGGGTGAAGGAAAATTATTTGATCCTGAAAAATATTTTATCGTTTGTGTAAATATGCCCGGAAGTTGCTATGGAAGCATCGGGCCGCTTGATCAAACCCCTGATAGTAAACAAACATATTTCAATGATTTTCCTTTTTTTACTCCGCGGGATATGATCCGTTCTTATCAGCCTTTGAAGGATTTTTTAGGCATTGAAAAAATAAAGATTGGTATCGGCGGTTCTATGGGTGGCCAGCAGTTACTTGAATGGGCCATTGAAGAACCGGATCTCTTTGAATATATTTTCCCAATCGGAACTAACGCGCAACATTCATCGTGGGGAATTGCATTAAACGCAAGCCAAAGAATGTGTATTGAGGCTGATAAAACGTGGAAAGAAAAAAATGCAAATGCAGGAATGGAGGGAATGAAAGCCGCCAGAAGTATCGCTTTGATTTCATATAGAAATTATGAGACTTACCTGACAACGCAAAGCGAAAATGATACAGAAAAGATTGAAGACTTTAAGAGCGAATCGTATCAAAAATACCAGGGTGAAAAATTGGCCAAAAGATTCAATGCTTTCAGTTATTATTTTCTGAGCAAAGGGATGGATTCTCATAATGTGGGACGTGGTCGTGGATCAGTTGAAAAAGCTTTACAAAAAATAAATGCGAAGGCATTAGCTATTGGAATAACTACCGATATT
>JBBQWJ010000268.1:0-4287 GCA_038210685.1 Chitinophagales bacterium
GAAAAACGTTCGCGCCAACCCAATCTTTTTATAAAAGGAATTTTACTAAAAAACGCTCCGCCTAAATAAAACCGGGTATACAGGCTAACGTATTCATCGGCTGCAAATTCGTAGGGTACCATTGTATTGAAAAGATAACGGCTTGCCACAAAATATTCATTGCCTGCGGGAACATTTAACAAAAGATAAGGAGCAGTTCCAAAAGTTTTGCCCACGTGAAGATTATAATAAAAAAGATATTTTGGCGGTAATCTTAATTCCTGCTCTATACCTACATTAACCTTTTGATATTTAAACTGTGCATTTCCTAATTTAAGTCCATAAGTAAAGTTCGCGGTAATTATAGGAAAATAGGTAGTAAAATGGATCTGGTCATAATTAAATACAAAATTTCTTGCATTATGAGTGAACCTGAGTCCAACGGTCATTTCTGCCTGCGGCAACGTTTTTGCAAAAACGCTGTCAACAGGTAATTGTGTTTCCTTACTTAACGGATGATAGGCAAAATCAAAAACCGGTGTCATTTCTTTGTAAGTAAGCGACCCGTAGGTACTCAATGATTTTGAAATATATTGTTCATGAGTTAGCTCAATTTGTTTCAGATAAATACGGGTTGTAGGAATGTTTTTTCTAAAAAAAGAATTAATAATATTGTCTTCATCCATTTCATCCTCCTGCGTTGTCATGTAATCATAATCGCTACTGGCATACAATGCGGTTTTAGTCCATTTAGCTTCATTCCAAATATATTTTATTCCGAGGCCACCTTTTATTTTTTGGTCTTTTGTACCGTAAGCTGCATAGCCGTTAAGGTTTAATTTTTTATTGAAACCTGAAAGTGTCCATAACCCGGTTCTGAAACGCCATCCTTCGGTGCTATCAGTACTTATCAGCGAGGAATAAGGGCCTATACGAAGTTTATTTTTAAAATCCCAGTAGCCGGTGGCTGATAAGCTCACAATTTTAGAATCTAAAACATAGCGGCGATTCTTTTTTAAGGAATCAACCATCTTATAAATACCTTGTTCATGCTTTGTCAGTGTATCGCCCATGCGGTTTTTATTCCAATATTCATTTGGCTTTTCAAGATCGGCAGTTTGTTCCTTCCTCATTTTTTTTACAAATTCATCCGCCATAGGCGAATTGATTTTTATATCCCCGATCACCGTGGTATTGGCAGAGACCAGCCGAACCTTTTTAGTGTCGCGCTTCACGGGAATGCCCAACAACTCCAGCCCTGTTTCAAAATCCACTGTTGAAGTATACTTGTAGGGCATATATACCAGCTTAGCTGTAGTGGAGTCAAAGCTTAATTTGTATTGTTCACTGTAGTTAATATTATTGATGAAGTCAATATTTGCTGTTTTACTTAAGTGCATATTGAATTTACTGACAGAGTAAGTACTGTCATTGATCCATACGGTACCCGAAAATGCATGTTCATATTTTCCTTTGGGTATAAAACGAATTTCATAAACTTTCTTCCCATTTACAATGCTGCTGTCATCAAAATAAAAGTTGTAATAATTAAAGGCAGAAGTACTGGTAGGGCTCGCGTAAGTTTGGTTGAAAATAGTAAACCAGTTATCATATACATTAAAATCGAAATTGAATTTTTCAAGATGCCAAAGGAATTTATCGGTTTCTAATCCCAATGTTTTTTTAGCCAGGATATTTTCTTTATCCACTTTTGGGGCAGCACTGTGATACCTGTCTGAAACTATTTCTGAAAAATATAAAGGAAGGATACTGGTGTTTTCCGGATCTGTACTTCTATAAATCTTAATTACAAGTGATTTAATGCTTTTTCCATATTCAGCCAGGTCACTTATATTTTTGACATCCACTTCATGCCGCTGGTATTGTTTATAGCTGTAGTTTGCAAACCTATCCGGATCATTAAATTTTTTATTGGCTATTACTTTTTTCATGAATCGCTTCCCGGGTTCCTTATCCCTTTTATCAGAATAAATTACAACGGTTTGTAAAGCTTCAGCAGAATTTTTCATTTTTAATACAAGGCCAGTAGTATGGTCTTTTTGCAAATGATAATCAAGATTTTTATACCCAATGCTGGTAGCTTCCAAAGATTGCCCCCACTTCGCCGATTCAATTTTGAAAGAGCCATCTTCTTTTGATAAGGTAGAAATTGAGGTGCCTTTTAATTTTATAGTAACATTCTCCAAAGGCTCAAGGGTAGTTTCGTCTACCACTTTCCCTGAAACAACAATTGTTTGAGAATAAATATTTGATGAAAAACAAAAGCTAACTATAATCAACCAAAAAATTTTTAAAGGGGTATGGAACATATAATCATAAAATAGCCTCGCACATACAAATTCCCGTATGTTTTTATGTAAAGAGTTGCCTTCCATTCTAAAAAGGTTGGGTGATAGTTTACACTTTGACACTTTTGTTTTCAGGGGTATATAGAGTACTGGTTAAAAATGGGAGCAAAATTAAACCAGAATAGTTGATTCAGGTAATTTGTTTGTTTAATGGCTTAATACAGCTGTTTTTAATAAATACTATAACTTAATTGAAATAAATCACCTTTTATTATTTTTTTTTGGAAAAAAATTATGCAGTAAACCAACAAATAATAACAATTTCTTTTTTATTCATCCGCGCCCAAATTGCATTTTGCCCTATCAAACTGAAAACATAATTTTGCGGCTCAAAAACAATTCAAAATGCCATATTTATTTACTTCTGAATCTGTGAGTGAAGGACATCCTGATAAAGTTGCCGACCAGATAAGCGACGCACTTATTGATAATTTTTTAGCGTTCGATCCGCAGAGTAAAGTTGCCTGCGAAACTTTGGTAACTACAGGCCAGGTGGTACTTGCAGGAGAAGTGAAATCAAAAGCATATTTGGATGTGCAGGAAATTGCAAGAGGTGTTATAAGGAAAATTGGTTACACTAAAAGTGAGTATATGTTCGAAGCCAATTCGTGCGGCATTTTTTCAGCCATTCATGAACAATCAGCAGATATCAACCAGGGAGTTGACAGGAAGAAAAAAGAAGAGCAGGGCGCAGGCGACCAGGGAATGATGTTTGGCTACGCTACCAATGAAACTGAAAATTTTATGCCTCTTTCGCTTGATATTGCCAACAGCATTTTAATTGAACTGGCAGCTTTAAGAAGAGAAAATAAAGAAATAAAATATTTGCGCCCTGATGCCAAAAGCCAGGTTACGCTTGAATACAGCGATGATAATAAACCCTTACGGATAGATGCGATAGTTGTTTCTACACAGCATGATGATTTTGATAAGGAAGACAAAATGCTGAAGAAGATCTCTGATGATATTAAGAAGATTTTGATTCCGCGAATGAAGAAGAAGTATCCTAAGTATGCTCATTTCTTTAATGATAAAATAAAGTATCACATTAATCCAACAGGCAAGTTTGTGATTGGCGGCCCTCATGGAGATACCGGTCTTACCGGCAGAAAAATAATTGTAGATACGTATGGTGGAAAAGGTGCGCACGGTGGTGGCGCATTCAGTGGAAAAGACCCGAGCAAAGTAGACAGGAGCGCTGCTTATGCAGTAAGGCATATTGCCAAAAACCTTGTAGCAGCGGGTGTTTGTAGCGAAATATTAGTGCAGGTTTCCTATGCGATTGGTGTAGCACAACCTACCAGCATCAACGTAAATACTTATGGAACTGCCAAAGTCGATTTAACCGAAGGTGAGATTGCTAAAAAAGTAGAAGAAATTTTTGATATGCGTCCTTTTTTTATTGAGAAAAGATTAAAATTACGCAATCCTATTTACCAGGAAACTGCTTCTTACGGCCACATGGGAAGAAAAAATGAAGTAGTTACTAAAACTTTTAATTTGCCTAATGGTTCACCCAAAACAGTTAAAGTAGAATTGTTTACCTGGGAAAAATTAGATTACGTACCTAAGGTAAAAAAGGCATTTGGATTAAAATAGATTTTTAGAATTTTGATTAAACCCTCAATTAATTGAGGGTTTTTTAATTCCCCTTAATTAATCTGTAAATTTGAATTGTGAGATTACATAAAACTTTTAACCAACAGCACCGCCCTAAAAAAAATCTTTTGATAGGCGGAATTCCTTCAGTGATTGACGCAATGAAAAGTGGCGTTCAGTTAGAGCGGATCTATTTACAAGACACTATTTCGGGGGAAGAGGCAGATGAATTAAAAAAGGTTGCCATTGAATTTGAAGTGCCGGTGAATAAGGTGCCTTTTGAAAAAATAAGGAATTTTAATCTGGAAAACCCGAAGGGTTGTATCGCGATAAAATCTAA
>JBBQWJ010000269.1:0-4271 GCA_038210685.1 Chitinophagales bacterium
ATGGCCAACACCAAAAGTATCGTATTCACTTTCACCTCTTTTTGGGAAACCGCTCAAACCATTGTACTTCCTGATCGTTTGAAAATTATCCCGCCGCCCGGTTAATATTTTATGGCCATAAGCCTGGTGCCCCACGTCCCATACCAATTGATCGTAAGGCGTATTAAAAACATAATGCAAAGCAACCGTGAGTTCAACTACACCTAGACTTGCCGCAAAATGTCCACCATGCACACTTACCACATCAACAATATACTGGCGCAGTTCATCACTTAGCTGGTGCAATTGAGTGCGATCCAATTTTTTTAAGTCTGCTGGAGAATTGATTTTTTGTAATAAAGGTCCGGGTGCTATTTGCATTTATAATAAATATAGGTAAAAGTACAATATTATTAAAAAAGATGCCGGACATATTATAATAGAACAAGTGAATTTTATTAATCTATTTTTTTAGAATCATTTTATTAATAAATAGTTCATTACCTGCAATTACTTTCACCGAATAAATACCGGGTGGCCAGCTTTGAAAATCTAAGATGTTAAACTTTGTATTTCCTTTTTCAATCATAGTTTGCATATTACGCATTATTCTGCCTGAGGCATCATAAATGAATAATTTTATATTTTGCCTGAAAGGAGAATAAATGCTTATTTGTAATTTATCAGTTACTGGGTTCGGAAAAATCTTTACCCTTCCAGTTATACTTTCATTTGTTGACAGCCTGATTATTTTACTGTAAGAAACCTGGTTGGTAGCATTAATTATTTTTAGTCGATAGTAAACAGTATTCGACTCTTTAGTCACATTATCATCCGTAAATTTATAAGTTGCAGAAGGAAAGTCTGAAGAAATAGAATTTATCGTTTGAAGTGGAAAAAAGTTGGCACCATCATCACTTCTCTCAATGTCAAAAAAACGAATTTCGTTGTTATTCGTTACCGACCAGCTGAGTCGATTATCATTATTAACAGTCAATCCAAAAAAATCAGTAACGGTAGTTTTCAACACCGAGCAGCTTGAGTCAAAGGGAGCAACCACTACTGTGTCAGTAGCAAATACAGGGCAAATCGATTGTAATTGTTGAGAAACAATATAAGTGCCTGCAGAATCAACAGTTATTGAGTCATTTACAGGATTGGTAACAATGTGCCCATTTGAAGTTGTCCAGGTATAAATCGAACTTGAAACCGCACCAGAAACAAATAGAGTAACAGGCCCGGTAAACCCACAATAAAGGGATCCACCGGATGTGGCATCCCCCGCTACAGACTTGAAAAAATCAACCGGAGCCACAAAATCTTTTAACTGAGATGTAAATGAAGTTGAAGAACGTGACTTAACCATAAACCTTCTGAAAGGCATGTCACAACTGCTTTTTCCAACCATTGTGTTTGGATCTAACCCAAGCTTGGTAAGATTAACAGAAAATTCCATAAACTGTTTTGGAGTATAATTGGTAGCAACTGTATTGTCGCCATTAATCAAAGAAAAAGTGCCCGCCCATGTATTTGCCGAATTTTCAAGTCCGGAATAGAAGTTACCTGAAGTTTTTGGGATTATACCGGCATATCCATATTTTGCCCCATTTGAAGCTCCATCAAAAGTTCCACTCCAGGTAAAACCTGTAGGAGTAGTGGACATAGAGGTTTTATCAATCCATATTCTTGCTTCAATACCGGATAAGGTAGAGCTTCCATAATCTGCAGAAAGAATAATGTCTCCGGGTGAAGTTACATTTCCTGAAGCATCAAACTGCCAGGTAGTATGTCCTGCATCCGGTCCATAACCTGAAAAAGTTCCTGAAGATTTGTCGAAGGAAAGATCCGTCTGGTACATTTCAAAATCGAAATATCGATCCCCCGTTGTTCCATAGATAGACACACCGCCAAATAACCAGAGAGAATCAGCCATGGATGGCCCATTTCTCCTGACATGCATCATTACGTCTAAAATATCATTTTTATTGGGTACAGGCTGAGAAGTTGGTGAAGACCATGTGCTGGGACTGGCGCCATTTTTACTTCCAGTAAAAGCTGTTGAATCATTATCGTGATAATCACGAATAAAAGCGGCTCCAAGTAATAATTTACCATTTACCACTGAAAAAGGGGGAACGCTCATTCCACGGTAAAATGACTGTTTTCTAAAATTGGGATCAACAGCATATTGAGCATTAATTGCAGCGGCTCCAGTAGTGTCAATTACTCCAATACCTGTTGATGTACTTAAAGAAAACCAATCATCATCACCACTCAAAGATGCACTGGAATTAAAATAATTTGCCCGCAAATCAGCATCAACGCCAAAATTAGCATCTATCGACGGTGTAATGATCTGACTGTAAACATTTGTATTAAAAAATAGAAATAAAATGTAAAATATCTTTTTCATAGGCGTCGATTAAAATAATACTCCTATTTAATTAAAACGTTAAAATACTGAGTTTATTGCACAAAGTGGCCTGAGTATAATGTCTTATTATACCAAATTAAAGATTATAACTTGTTGTATTCCAATATTAAAATACGATTTTAATGCATCAGGCAACCTTAAATATGAAAAAGTATAAGGTTTTAACTGTGGTTTTGATATAAAGCAGACTAATCTTCTATCCCGGTAAACCGACAAATAACTTAAATTTCATTTTGAGTTTACGTTAACAAGATCAATGAAAGTAATAGCTTTGTTTGTTAGCATAACTGAATTACCATGGCACTTGCGCCACCACCGCCATTACATATTCCTGCTGCGCCGATTTTTCCATTATTCTGTTTCAACACGTTAATCAACGTAACAATAATTCTGGCTCCACTGGCGCCTAAAGGATGGCCCAGAGCGACCGCACCCCCATTTACATTTACTTTGGATGCATCGAGTTTCATGTTTTGAGTATTTACAATTCCCACAACGCTAAACGCTTCATTTAATTCAAAGAAATCCACATCACCTATTTCCAATCCAGCTTTTTTTATCGCTTTGGGAATAGCCAGAGAAGGCGTAGTAGTAAACCATTCAGGAGCTTGTTCGCTATCTGCGTAGCTGAGGATTTTAGCTATTGGTTTTAGCCCTAAACTATCTGCTTTTTCTTTACTCATTAAAACTAAAGCAGCTGCCCCATCGTTGATCGTGCTTGCGTTTGCGGCAGTTACACTTCCTCCCTTTTCAAATGGAGATTTTAAACCCGGAATTTTTTCAAACTTTACATTAAAGGGTTCTTCATCCTTCAACATGATAACAGAATCGCCCTTCCTCTGGGGAATTTCTACTCCTACAATTTCATTTACAAATTTTCCTTCATTTACAGAAGCCTGGCTGCGCTTGTAACTTTCAATAGCAAATTCATCTTGTTGATCACGCGAAATATTGCATTCCCTTGCACACAATTCTGCGGCATTTCCCATCGCATAATCTTTGTAAACATCCGTCAGTCCATCTTTTGCCATTCCATCGATCAATGTTGAGTTTCCATATTTATTTCCCCAGCGAACTGCAGGTGCATAAAAAGGCGCGCTACTCATATTTTCCATACCACCGGCAACAACCACATCCACATCGCCCAATAAAATACTTTGCACTCCATTGATAATTGCTTTCATTCCGCTTGCGCAAACTTTATTAACAGTAGTGCAACACACGTTTTCCGAAAGACCTGCATAAATAGCTGCTTGCCGCGCGGGAGCTTGCCCCAGATTAGCTTGCAACACGCATCCCATATACACTTCTTCAACATCTTCGGCTTTTATGCCCGCTCTTTCCACAGCTTCTTTAATAGCCGTTGCTCCCAATTTTGTTGATGGAATATCTTTCAGACCTCCACCAAAACTACCGATCGGTGTGCGAACGGCCGACAAAATATAAATCTCTTTCTTATCCATAATTTTTCGTTATCTAACAAAGGTAATGAAATTCCTTGCGGCCCTTAAAAGAGGAAAATTTAAGAAATATATAGTCAGGATTGATAGTTTACACCACAATGACTTTTACAAAAAGCCAAAAACAGTTAAAGTAAAAAGAACAAAAATCACCTATCATTTAAACAAGAAAAAAATCGGATATTTATAGCATTGCGAAATGATAGAAAAATTCTTTTACTTCGCATATATTCAACAAAAAAATTTTAAAGATGAGCGTTATTTCAATGAAAAATTTTGTAACCACATTAGTAGTTACGTTAGCATTAGTAATAGTTATTGCCTGGGTTTGCCTGATGTGGACCTTATAAGCTTTATTAGATGGGAAGATTAGCAAAAACCCTTGCTAAATAGAAAGA
>JBBQWJ010000270.1:0-4270 GCA_038210685.1 Chitinophagales bacterium
GCCATCCGTCCATTCTTTTACAGGATCATCACTGGTAACATGCACCAAACGATATTTTAAAACAAAACAGGTTACACCTCTTTGTGTAAGCCATTTTGCCACATCATAACCTTCGCTGTTAATAGACAATGCATAAAATCCACCACCGGGGCAAATAACTACAGCCGTTCCTGAATTGGCTACAGAAGAATCAGGCAGAAAAACATCCAGTGTGGGATGTGAAACATTAAACACCACTTTTGTATTCCATGCATTGTGATCATTTTGCTGTTCGCTCCATGTCCAGTTTTCAGAACCGGGAGCCGCTCCATTGTACAACTGAATTACTTTTTGCTGGGCATTAATAATGGGTGCAACTAAAGCAAGTAAAATAAAAAATAAAACAGATTTCATTTTCATGGCAAACACGTTTTTAAATTGAAAGAGTGATTAATAAAGACCATACAATGTTAACAAGAATAAAAGTATGAAAAGAAAATTATTTACGCACTACTGCTATTGGTAAATCGCGAGGCGTGAAATATTGTTGAAAATAATTTATTTTTCTTTTGAATAAAACATTTTTCAATTAAGTTTGTTCTTCTTAGAAGATAAATTTTTTTTCACCAAAAACTAACTTTATGAAAACTAAAATCATTGTTTTATTTATCTCATTTTTTTATTTCTCACTTTCATTGCATGCCCAAATAAAAAAAAGATCCACATCATTGGGAGGCCAAATAAATTTTTCGCATTCCCAAAATCAAAATAATTTACCAGGTTATAGTGATCAAATAATAAACAATGGTTTTATTTCTCTTTCTGCAGAAAAAGCCATTAAAGAAAATTCTTTAATCGGTTTGAATCTTCAATTGGGAGCTGGAAGTAATCATTATACCACCAATATTACCGGGAAAATATTCAACGGTTAAAACTACCCAGCAACAAACGGTTATCAGCAAATCAAATGGTATCAGTTTATATTCCAATCTAAATGCATCCACGTTAAACAACCTGGCCGTTGGTTTTCGTTTTATTTTTTAAAGGAGAAAACGTTTTCGTTTAACCATAACCGGTATTTGGTCCCTACCTCAAAATCTTGATGGTGACATTTTGCGATAGTGGAACGTTGCATAATGTTAATGAAATTATTCCATATAGTAAACCAACTTTTTCTAATGGTTTTTATTTTGAATTAAATTTCATTTTACAGCCGTTTCGTGCATATTCACAAGAGTCGAAACAAGAGACGTGGCAGTGGAGGAACTTGCTATTTGCGAACTATATCCAAAGTTACATCCGCTATATTTTACAAAATAAAATTCTTTAAAATAACTTCGTTTACTTCTAACTGTTATGTTGCTTAACCATTGGCATCCATACTCTCCATTTTCTGCAGTTGTAATGCCAGATAGCCTGATTTTACTGCAATTATGCCGATTTACCTTTTTTTACCTTTTTTCCATAACAAACATCTCCGCTATTAATTTTAAAAGAATCTTCAGATTAGCAAACCATCCTTTATAATTTTTCGTAACTGTTAGCAGGAAACAAATCAAATAAGCTTTCGAATCAAAAAACGATTATAATGAAAAACATAACAGGTAAAAAATTATTCAACAGAATCATGATGGTGTTTGGAATTCTCACCATTGTTTTAGCCATACATATTTATTGGGTTACCCGACCTAAAGCACCAGATCCTCATACCATCGTAATGGCAAGAATTGATATTAAAAATGCTTTAAACCAGGAAGATGCTACTAAAATAAAAACATGGCTTTATCAGCAAAAAGGAGTAGATCACGTAGTGGTAAATCCAAAAACTCAAATAGCCATATTTACTTTTTACCCCGCAAAAGCTTCAGGAGATCAAATCGTAAATAAATTTCAAACTTCCCTTAATTACGATGCGAAAAGATATGTTCCCACAAAAGAAGAAATAGCAAATGGTTGCCCGGCATTGCCTGAAAGTGTTACTCAAAAAATTTCATCATTTATTAAACAAAATCTATAACCACAATTTTTAAACATTCATCTTACAATTTCTAAAACAAAAAAAATGAAAAATTTAATCATCGTCTCTATCATCACTCTATGTTTTTCGTCAGTCCTCGTGGTATCATGCAAGAAAGACGACATGCCTGCTCCGGCAACTCAACCTACTTTATATGATTCGCTTGGCGGTTCAGCAATGGTGGCAGACCCGGCAAATTCAGGAACGAAAATTGAAAAAGGCAGGTTGCTAATCCGTAATATTATCGACAGCACCATTTTTGTAATTGCCGGGGACGCGTCTATCAACGGGCATTTTACCGTGTTGTTATCAGAAGTAGGAAGTGGCAACTTAAGCGGCTTCCAGGAACTTAGTAAAAATCTTACTGATTTTGTAGCTGTAGGCACAGGCGCTAAAAATTATACCTACACCGGAATGGATATGGTTTCCACACATGACCCAGCTACCAACCCCCGCATGAATGGTAAAGCAAGTAACAGCGATATGGATGCATTTGAACATGATCTTTTCGCAGGTGCTGCCAAAGCTGGTGTTCCATCTACTACACCCGCTTTAATTAGTGTCGGCAAAATTGTTGAATCATTAAGAAGCCAGGTCGTTCAGAAATAAAGAATCACCATTGAATATTCCGTTCTTCAAAAAAAGACCTTCCGGAAATATCAGGAAGGTCTTTTTAAAAAATCCTATCGTACTTCTCTTTATTATTTATAATTAAAAAAATAAGAATGAGCTCCAACAAAGCATATTCATCAGACGAGTTTTTTGTAGTAGGCATTAGTTATAAAAATACCGATGCTGCCACAAGAGGACAATTCTCTATCTCTTATAAACAATATGAATCAATTTTAGAATTGGCTCCTTCTTATGGAGTGGAAGAAATGTTTGTGCTGTCAACATGCAACAGGACTGAGATTTATGGATTTGCAAAAGATGCTTCCTCATTAATGGAACTCTTGTACATCCAGGCCAGCGGTGATTACGAACTACTATTGCAAATGGCTTACATAAGAAACGGGATGCAAGCCATAAACCATCTATATGATGTAGGTTGTGGATTGGATTCTCAAATACTGGGCGATTATGAAATCGTAAGCCAGTTAAAACAAGCGGTTAATTTTTCCCGCGATCATAAATTTATGGGTTCATTTTTGGAAAGATTGGTGAGTAGTGTTTTTCAGGCATCAAAAAAAATCAAAACTTATACCGACTTAAGTAGTGGTTCTGTATCTGTATCTTTCTCTGCAGCGCGTTACATTAAAGAGAAAACAAATTTTAATGGTAAAAGCAAAATCCTTGTTTTAGGAGCCGGTAAAATTGGCCGCAATACCTGCAAAAATTTGCTCGGTAATTTCGAACCTGAAAATATAACGGTCATTAACCGATCAATTGATAAAGCAAAAATTCTTTCCGGGGAATTAAATATTAATTACGTTTCCAGTGAACTTCTTGCCTCACAATTGGATGCCTCAGATATTATAATAGTAGCTACCAATTCCATAGAACCGGTTGTTTTAAAATCTAACCTGGTAAACAAGGGCAATAAAATTATTATTGATTTGTCAATGCCCACCAACGTTGAATCAGCGGTAAATGATTTGCCGAATATAAAAGTGATCCATGTAGATCAAATCTCGAAATTAAAAGACGATAATTTGAAAAAGCGTGCTGCCGAAATACCTAAAGCAAGAAAGATTATTGATATTCAAATACAGGAATTTATGCAGTGGCACGAAATGCGTAAACAAATACCGGTGTTAAAATCAATAAAATCAAAATTGAAAGAGATCGACCAGTTTGCAAATTTTAATAACGAACCAAATCAAAATGGATCTAAAAAAGAATCTCCTGAAAAAAGAATTCAGGATGTTATTAACGGTATAGCCGTAAAGATGTTAGGAAGCGATCACAAAGGTTGTCATTATATAGAAGCCATTAACCGGTTTATCATGGCAGATGCAAGCTAAATTAAAATAGCATGTTATCAATTCCCACTTCCCTTTTCGTACACTTACGAATTGAAATCGAAAATAAAAATCCTTCTTATTTCTTCGTTTACTTTAAAGCTTTGCCTACTTTTTCAAAACAGTTTCAAACAATTTATAGATCCTTTTGTATTCATCTGTCCAACTACTCGGATCCTCAAATTCATGATTTTCCATCGGGTAGGGAGCCAGTTCCCAGTTGTCCTTTCCCAACTCTATTAAGCGTTGGGTAACCTTTACAATGTCCTGGAAATGTACGTTCTGGTCCATCATTCCATGACACATTAATAAG